>NZ_JBEZWO010000004.1:141013-295105 GCF_040637515.1 Streptomyces sp. NPDC029041
CGGGGACACGTGGCCGGCCGGATCACCGGACCCTGCCGGGGACACGTGGCCGGCCGGATCACCGGACCCTGCCGGGGCGTCCGACGCCACCGGGTCGAGGTGTGCCGCCGGACCGGCGTGTGCCCCCGGGTCGGCGTGGGTCCCCGGCTCATCGGACCTGGCCGGCGCGGCCGGTGTCGCCGGGGTCGCCGTCCCGGACGGCTCCGGCAGCTCCAGCGCTGTGGGCGCCCCGGACGGCTCGGACCTCTCCGCCGGTTCTGACTCCCCGGCCGGTTCCGGGTGGCCGGCGGCCGTCGTGGTGTCCGCGGCTTCGTCCTGGCGTACCGCCTTCTCCGCCAGGGCCACCAACGGGTCGTCGCCGGAGGCGCGGCCGTGCAGGACGTTGGAGTTGGCCTCGGCGTCGGCGCCCGGGAAGGAGTAGGAGTGGGCCGTACCCGTGAGGGGGCCGGAGGTCGGGACGGCCACGGGCGGCGCGGCGGCGAGGAGCGTGCGCGGCAGGACGACGACCGCCGCGACACCGCCCTGCTTCTGCTCGCGGAGCTGGACGCGCACGCCGTGCCGGTGGGCGAGCCGGGCCACGACGTACAGGCCGAGGCCGAGACCGTCCTCGCCCTCCTGGTCGTAGGGCGCCTCGGGGTCGAAGTCGGCGAGGCGGGAGTTGAGGCGCTCCAGCCGCTCCTCGGTCATGCCGATGCCCTCGTCCTGGACGGAGAGCATGACCTCGCCGTTCTCCAGCAGCCAGCCGGAGATCTCGACGGGCAGGTCGGGCGGGGAGAACGAGGTGGCGTTCTCCATGAGTTCGGCCAGCAGATGGGACAGGTCGTCCGCGGCGAACCCGGCGATGTGCGCGTGCGGCGGCAGCGCGGCGATCCGGACCCGCTCGTAGCGCTCGATCTCGCTGACCGCGGCCCGGACGACGTCCACCAGCGGCACCGGCCCGGCGGCGTGCTGGACGTGCTCGGTGCCGGCCAGGACGAGGAGGTTCTCGCTGTGCCGGCGCATGACCGTGGCGAAGTGGTCGAGCTTGAAGAGCGTGGCGAGCCGGTCCGGGTCCTGCTCGCGCTCTTCCAGGTTCTCGATGACGGCCAGTTGCCGCTCGACCAGGCCGAGGGTGCGCAGGGCGAGGTTGACGAACGTCCCGCCGATGGCCGTGCGCAGCCGCTCCAGCTGGGCGGCGGACTCGGCGAGCTCGCCGCGCAGTTCCTCGCGCGCGTCGGCCATCTTCTGGCGCTGCCCGACGAGGTGCTTGCGGTCGGACTCCAGGGTGGTGATCCGCTCGGTGAGGGCGGCCGCGTGCGCGTGCAGGGCGTTGACGGAGCGGACGGCCTGGGCGAACTCGTCGTTGCGGCCGGTGAACTTCACCGGCTCCTCGGCCGCCGGGTCGTCGGCCTCGGCGAGGCGCTTGGAGCCCAGGCGCAGGACGGCGAGGGGGCGGGTGAGGCTGCGGGCCATGCCCGTGGCGACGCCGACGGCGAGCAGCATGAGGGCGCCGAGCACGGCGATGCGGATCTCCAGCGCCGTGACGTCGTCGTCGCGCAGCGCCTCGAGGTCCTTGGTGCGGCGTTCGTAGAGGGCCGACTCCACGCCGCGCATCAGGTCGACGCGGGCGGACAGGGCCGCGTCCAGCCTCTTGGTGCTGGTGGCGAGGTCGGTGCGGGAGAGCGTCGGCTGGTCGGTCAGGGTGGCCAGGTACTTGTCGGCGGAGTTGACCTCGGTGCCGGTGACCGTGGAGTCGAAGGAGGCTCGGGCCGGCTTGGGCGCGGTGTCGCGGAAGTCGGCCAGGGCCGCGTCGGAGCGCAGCCGGGCCTGCTGGGCTGCGGCGCTGAGGGCGTCGCGCTGCCGGGCGTCGGCGTCCGAGGAGGCGGAGGTCTGGGTCGGCAGGCCGGTGACGGGGTCGATGACCGTTTCGGTGCTGCGCGGCACGCTCAGCGCGGCGAGCAGCAGTCCGCGGGCCGCGGCGGCCTGCTGGACGGCGGAGTCCAGCTCGGCCAGCGCGTAACCGCCGGCACCCGCGCGCGGCGGGGTCCGCTGCGCCAGCTGCTCGGCGAGGTCGTGGAGTTCGGTGATGGCGCGGGAGTACGCCTGGTGCGCCTCGAGGGCGCTGCTCTTGCCGGTGAGCGCCGCCCTGCGCACGGCCGCTATGCCGTCGAGGTCCGAGCGGAGCGAGGCGGGCGTGTCGGTGTCGGAGCGCAGCTCCTCGACCTGCCGGTCCACCCGGGCGCTGTGCTGCTCGGAGGGCGCCTTGGACTTGGGGCGCCCGGCGGCGATGTACGAGGTGACGTCGTCGCGTTCGTCGGCGAGGGAGTGCGCGAGGGCGAGCGCGTCCTGCGTCTGCTCCGCCTGCGTCACCAGGTTCTGTGAGTCGTGGAGTTGCCCGGAGGCGGCCAGGACGGACGGGGTGCCGGCCCCGGCTATGGCTGCGGCGACCACGGCGACGGCCACGATCAGCCGGTTGCGCACGTGCGTGGGGCGGCCCGTGCCGGTGGGGGGCGTCGGCTCAGCGCCCTGAACGGGGGCCTTCTGCTTGCCTGTGCGACGAGGCCGCGTCTTCTGCACCGGTGCTCGCATTCCTGACTCGTGAACCCTTGGGCCCGGGTGACGCTCCGTCAACTGGTGCGCACTCCCGGTACACTTCCCGACCCTCCCAGCGCCGGTGGGCAGCGCACGCGCATCACCTGACCCGCCACCCGAAGGAGTGAACCCCGGAGGGGAGTTGAGGGGCAAGTTCCGCAGGCCAGTGCAGCGACCTTGCGCGGCAGGCCGGTTGGACGACGGCGACGGCCGGTGGCAGTATTCGCCACCGCGCCTTCCCGGAACAAATCATTCCCTGCCAAACCCGGCGCCTGACCTGCGCTACTGCGCCGGTCCGGCGACCATTGCCGGTCTCTTGCGGTCGTTGTGAAGGGCTCGTGCAGACTGGCTGGATGCGTACTGAACTCGCCTCGGAGCCGGGAGACGCCGACCGCCCCAACGAGGACTTCGCCGGTGTCGGACTACCGGCCTCGGGGCAGGGCGGTTCGGTCGTCGTCCTGGACGGGGTCACGCCGCCGAGGACCGGGACGGGCTGTCTGCATTCCGTTCCCTGGTTCACCGCACGCCTCGGTGGAGCGCTGCTCGAACTGACCGTTTCACTCTCGGATGTCCCCCTGGTCGACGCCTTGTCCCGCGCCATCGCGCGTACCTCCGAGGCGCACGCCGCAACCTGTGACCTTTCTCACCCTCGAACTCCGCAGGCGACGGTGGTCGTGGCCCGATGGAATCCGGACACGGTCGAGTACCTGATCCTGTCCGACTCGGCCCTGCTCGTGGAATCGCCGGACGGCGCGGTGACACCCCTCCTCGACGACCGGCTGGCCCTGCTCCCCCGCTCGGCGCTGGCCACGGACGCGCTGGTGGACTCCACGCTCCGCAACATGGAGGGCGGCTTCTTCACGGCGGCCGCCGACCCGTCGGTGGCGGCCCGGGCGGTGACCGGAACCGTGCACCGTCGCGAGGTCCGCGCCCTGGCCGCGCTGACGGACGGGGCGACGCGCTGGGTCGAGCGGTTCGAGGAGGGCGACTGGACGGACTGCTTCCGCCTGATCCGCAAGGAGGGCCCCCAGGCCCTGGTGGACCGCGTCCGGGCACTGGAGCGGTCCGACGCCGCCACGACGTTCCTGGGCCGGAGCAAGAAGCACGACGACGCGACGGCGGTCTTCGTCGAGTTCTGAGTCCCCGGCGCTCGCCCGGCCTACTTCTCCATGCCGCGGTTGAGCTGGTGCAGCAGCCGGGCCAGTTCCGTGACCTCGCGGGAGTCCCAGTCGGCCAGGCGGCCGGCGTAGCGGGCGCGGCGGGCTTCCCGGACCCGGCGGACGCGGTCGTGGCCCTCCGGGGTGAGGGCGACGAGCCAGGCGCGTCCGTCGGCCGGGTCGGGTTCGCGCGCGACCAGCCCGAGTTCCTCCAGGGCGCGCAGTTGGCGGGACATCGTCGCCTTGCCGACCCCGATGTAGGCGGCCAGCTCGGTCGCCCGCTGCTTGCCGTACTCGTCCAGCCGCACGAGCAGGCCGTACGCGGACGACTCCAGGTCGGGGTGGACCTCGCGGGCCATCTCGCCCTGGCTGGCCCGGGCGCGCCGCAGCAGCACGGTCAGCTCGCGCTCCAGCGCCAGGAAGGCGGGCTGGTCCACACCGGTTCCGGCCACACCGGCGTCGCGGTGTCCGTCGTCGTTGCCGCCCTCGTGCACGTCAGCCCCTGCCTCGGTCGTCGCCGGTCGTGAGAACGCCGGTACCTGAATTTTCCGCCACCCGCCCTCATCGGCGCAGTTCGGCCAGTATTCCGCAGGTCAGGACGTCCGTGTCCACAGGGCCACCACACGGTGAAGGCCCGGGCCTCCCTCACGAGAACCCGGGCCTTCCCTCATCCGATGACCTCCGTCACGCGGCCACCGGAACCTCCGGCGCCGCCCCGTTGGTCGCGGGCGCGAGCGCCAGTTCCAGGACCTGGCGTACGTCGGTGACGGCGTGGACGTCGAGCTTGTCCAGCACCTCCGCCGGGACGTCGTCCAGGTCGGGCTCGTTGCGCTTGGGGATGATCACCGTGGTGACACCGGCCCGGTGCGCGGCGAGCAGCTTCTGCTTCACACCGCCGATCGGCAGCACCCGCCCGGTCAGCGAGACCTCGCCGGTCATCGCCACGTCCGTGCGGACGAGCCGGCCGGACAGCAGGGACGCGAGGGCCGTCGTCATGGTGATGCCGGCGCTCGGGCCGTCCTTGGGGACCGCGCCCGCCGGGAAGTGGATGTGCACGCCCCGGTCCTTCAGATCCGCCACCGGAAGTTCCAGCTCGGCGCCGTGGGAGCGCAGGAAGCTCAGCGCGATCTGCGCGGACTCCTTCATCACGTCGCCCAGCTGACCGGTCAGGGTCAGTCCGGCCGCGCCCGTCTCCGGGTCGGCCAGGGACGCCTCCACGTACAGGACGTCACCGCCCGCTCCGGTCACCGCCAGCCCGGTCGCCACGCCGGGGACGGACGTGCGCCGCTCGGCCGGGTCCTGGGCGGACTCGGGCACGTGGTGCGGCCGGCCGATCAGCTCGCGCAGGTCCTCGTCCCGGACGGTGAAGGGCAGCTTCCGCTCCCCCAGTTCGTGCTGGGCGGCGACCTTGCGCAGCAGCCGCGCGACCGACCGCTCCAGGGTGCGCACGCCCGCCTCGCGGGTGTACTCCCCGGCGAGCTTGCGCAGCGCGCCCTCGTCGATGGTCACCTCGTCCTCGCCGAGCCCGGCCCGCTCCAGCTGGCGCGGGAGCAGGTGGTCACGGGCGATGACGACCTTCTCGTCCTCGGTGTAGCCGTCCAGCCGGACGATCTCCATCCGGTCGGCCAGGGCCTCCGGGATCGCCTCCAGGACGTTGGCGGTCGCGAGGAAGACGACGTCGGACAGGTCCAGCTCGACCTCCAGGTAGTGGTCCCGGAAGGTGTGGTTCTGCGCCGGGTCGAGCACTTCGAGGAGGGCGGCGGCCGGGTCGCCCCGGAAGTCCGAGCCCACCTTGTCGATCTCGTCGAGCAGCACGACCGGGTTCATCGAGCCGGCCTCCTTGACGGCCCGGACGATCCGGCCCGGCAGGGCACCGACGTAGGTGCGCCGGTGGCCGCGGATCTCTGCCTCGTCGCGCACGCCGCCGAGGGCGACGCGGACGAACTTGCGGCCCATGGCGTGGGCGACGGACTCGCCCAGGCTGGTCTTGCCGACGCCGGGCGGTCCGACGAGCGCGAGCACGGCACCGCCGCGCCGCCCGCCGACCACGCCCAGTCCCCGGGCGGTACGCCGCTTGCGCACCGCCAGGTATTCGGTGATCCGCTCCTTCACGTCCTCCAGCCCGGAGTGTTCGGCGTCGAGGACGGCCTGGGCGCCCTGGATGTCGTAGGCGTCCTCGGTGCGCTCGTTCCACGGCATCTCCAGGACCGTGTCGAGCCAGGTGCGGATCCAGGAGCCCTCGGGCGACTGGTCGGAGGACCGCTCCAGCTTGTCGACCTCCTTGAGGGCGGCCTCGCGGACCTTCCCGGGCAGGTCGGCGGCCTCCACGCGGGCGCGGTAGTCGTCGGACTCCTCGCCCTCCTGCTCGCCGTTGAGCTCGCGCAGCTCCTTGCGCACGGCGTCCAGCTGACGGCGCAGCAGGAACTCGCGCTGCTGCTTGTCGACGCCCTCCTGGACGTCCTTGGCGATCGACTCGGCCACGTCCTGTTCGGCGAGGTGGTCGCGCAACTGCTGGGTGGCGAGCTTCAGCCGGGCCACCGGGTCGGCGGTCTCCAGCAGTTCGACCTTCTGGTCGGTGGTGAGGAACGGCGAGTAGCCGGAGTTGTCGGCGAGCGCCGAGACGTCGTCGATGGCCTGGACCCGGTCGACGACCTGCCAGGCACCGCGCTTGCGCAGCCAGGCGGTGGCAAGGGCCTTGTACTCCTTGACCAGTTCGGCGACCTGGCCGGGCAGCGGCTCCGGAACAGTCTCGTCGACGCTGGTGCCCTCGACCCAGAGGGCCGCACCGGGACCCGTGGTCCCCGCACCGATCCGCACCCGCCCCCGGCCGCGGATCAGCGCGCCCGGATCGCCGTCGGCCAGCCGGCCGACCTGCTCGACGGTGCCGAGCACACCGGTGTTCGCGTATGTCCCGTCGATGCGCGGCACCAGGAGTACCCGGGGCTTCCCGGGCGTTGAACGGGCAGCGGCCTGGGCGGCCTCCACCGCGGCACGGACCTCGGAGTCGCTCAGATCCAGCGGGACCACCATCCCGGGCAGCACGACCTCGTCGTCGAGCGGCAGCACGGGCAGGGTGAGCGGTGTGAACGCCGTGGACTCAGCAGCCATGATCTCCCCTTCGGCAGTCAAGTTGAGTTATGCCGACTCAATGCTCGGGCAGCCCCGGATGTTCCCCCTCCGCTGTTCGCTGTCAGCGATCATCGGTGTCACGAGGAGCGGAAGGGCGCGTAGGCTCCTCTTCGGTAATGGACGAACGGCCATTGCAGCCATTACGGGGGGACGCGTGGACGGAACCGTGCAGGCATGGGTGAACGGGTGGGTCGTGTCGCGCGGAGCCGCGCCGCCCACGGCCGAGCCGTGGGGCTGGACGATCGACATGGGCCTGTACGGGCACGTCACGCGGCACGTGTTCGGCGCCACGGGCGAGGACCTCGACGAGACGACCGTCCGCAAGGTGGCCGGCGCGGTGACCGGGCACGGCGTGTGGCTGAAGGCGTTCCGGGACCCGTCGGTGGTCTCCGGCTGGCTGGACGACAGCTGGTGGATCGACCCCGAGCCGGGCTACCTGATGACCGTCCCCCTGGCGGCGGAGGAAGCCCCGGCCGCCCCGGCCGGCTACCGGCTGCGCGAGTGGTCACGCGGCGGGGTCACCCGTCTGATGGTGGCCGCGCCGGACGGGTCGCTGGCGGCGCGGGGCCAGATCGCCCCGAGGGGCGAGACCGCCGTCGCCGACCAGATCGAGACCGCCCCCGAACACCGCCGCAGGGGCCTGGGCAGCCTCGTCATGAGGACGCTGCAGAACTCCGCCGCCCGGCAGGGGGCGCGGACCGGCGTCCTGGCCGGAACCCCCGCGGGGCGCGGGCTCTACGAGGCGCTGGGCTGGGGCGTGGTGGCCACGCTGACCAGCGCCCGGCACGACCCGCCGACCTCGGTCCGGGCCTGAGGGGCCGCGGTCAGGGCCCGGCCACGCCGAGGCGTGCCGCGTACCACCGCCTGGCCACCGGCCAGGTCGCGATCCCGATGCCGAGGGCGATGAGGTGCCCCCAGTTCGTCATCGGATCGGTGTAGGCGAGCAGGTCCTGCAGCAGCATCCAGCCGAACCCGGCCAGCAGCGGCAGACGCTGCCACAGCGGCAGCAGGCCGGACAGGGCGCCGATGCCGGCGGCGACGCCGAAGCTGACGCCGTAGTCGAGGCGGTGCAGGGACGTGTCGGGAAGGTGCCCGGCCAGGACCGCGAGACCCACCGGGACCTCGGTCGCGAGGGTGGCGAGGACATGCCCGAGCAGGAAGACACCGGCCGTGCGCACGCCCCCGATCCGCCGCTCCAGCGCGGTCAGCACCAGCACGAAGGCGAGCGCGAACGGCGAGGTCGGACCGCCCGCGACCCACAGCGCGCTGCCCACCAGCACCAGCTCCGGAGTGCGCACCAGGTGCGTCACGTCCGTGCTGGAGCCCTGGAGCAGGGCGTGCACGAGGGCCGGATGCGCGTACGCGGAGACCAGGGAGGTGAGGCAGAGCAGGAGCGCGTATCCGAAGGTGAAGGGAGTCCCGGTGGGGGTGGGCAGCAGCCGCCAGGGACGCGGTCGCCGCCGGGGCCCCGCCGCCGGACCGGGCCGCGGTACTCCCCCGGTGGCCCGCTCACCCGGGCCGCGCTGCCGCGGCACCCCGGCGAGCAGCCCTCGCACATCGGCGTCCGGCGCACCCGTGGGCGTCGGCGCGGCCGTCCCGCGGGGCGGCGCGGTGCGTTCGACCACGGACACTCCTTCCGTCACGTCCCAGCCTTCGCTCCGGACGCTCCGCTGTCTGTGACCCTCGCCACGCGAGGGCCGATTCACAGCAACCCTTGAGCCACGTTCTGCGTCCCCCGCGAGGCCCGGGAATGACGAGGCGCCACACCCTCCGCCCCTGTCAGGATGCCCCCATGTCTTCCTCGTACGACATTCCCGATGTTCTGGACCGTCGCGAGGGCCCCCACGGTGAGGTGGCACTGCGGCGGCACGGTGACCGGCTGGAGATCATCGCCAACGGCTGTTTCCTGATGGACACCTCCGACGGCCGCTCGGAGCGGCGGCTGGTCGACGCGGCACTGGACGCCCTGGCCGGCCGGGACCGCCCCGACGTCCTGATCGGCGGACTCGGCGTCGGTTTCTCCCTCGCGCACGCCGCGGCGGACCCGCGCTGGGGACGGATCACGGTGGTGGAACGCGAGCACGCGATCGTCGAGTGGCACCGCGACGGCCCGCTCTCCCCGCTCTCCGCCCAGGCTTTGGCGGACCCCCGCACCCGCATCGTCGAGGCCGATCTCGTCGCACACGTCAATGAGACATCCGACACGTACGACGCCCTGTGTCTCGACATCGACAACGGACCCGGCTGGACCGTCACCGAGGGCAACGGGAATCTCTACCGGGAAGCCGGACTGGCAAGCTGCGCAAGGGTGTTGAGACCGGGCGGGGTTCTGGCCGTCTGGTCCGCCCAGCCGTCTCCGGAATTCGAGGGAACCTTGCGGAATGCCGGGTTCCAACAGGTGCGTACCGAAGAGATCCCGGTTGCCCGGGGCGTTCCGGACGTCGTACACCTCGCCATCAGCCCTGGATAGCAAAGGCGTACTGACTCCCCGTACGCTGCTCCCCTGACGCCGATCATTCAAGCGTCAATCGCAACCATGCGCAGGCATAGCCAGTCAGAAGGAATCACCCCACTGATTCCGGAAAGCACACCCCAGGGGCGGGCGATGGAGCAGACACAGACCTCCCACAACGGTTCGGCGACGGCTACTCCGGGCGCGCAGCGCCGGGTCCTGGTGGTCGAGGACGACGCGACGATCGTGGACGCCATCGCGACCCGCCTGCGGGCCGAGGGATTCCTCGTGCAAACGGCGGGCGACGGCCCGGCCGCGGTCGACACGGCCGAGGCGTGGCAGCCCGACCTGCTGATCCTCGACATCATGCTGCCCGGCTTCGACGGCCTGGAGGTCTGCCGGCGCGTGCAGGCCGCCCGCCCGGTGCCGGTGATGATGCTCACCGCGCGCGACGACGAGACCGACATGCTGGTCGGCCTCGGGGTCGGCGCCGACGACTACATGACCAAGCCGTTCTCGATGCGGGAGCTGGCGGCGCGCGTGCACGTCCTGCTGCGCCGGGTGGAACGGGCCGCCATCGCGGCGGCCACCCCCCGCTCCGGCATCCTGCGTCTCGGCGAACTGGAGATCGACCACGCACAGCGCCGGGTCCGGGTGCGCAGCGAGGACGTCCACCTCACGCCCACCGAGTTCGACCTGCTGGTGTGCCTGGCCAACACCCCGCGCGCGGTGCTCTCCCGTGAGCAGCTGCTCGCCGAGGTCTGGGACTGGGCGGACGCCTCCGGCACCCGTACGGTCGACAGCCACATCAAGGCCCTGCGCCGGAAGATCGGCGCCGAGCGGATCCGCACGGTGCACGGCGTGGGTTACGCCCTGGAGACCCCGACGCCATGAGCGGCGGGCCGGCCGCACGGAGAAACCCCGGGAAGAACCCCTGGGGCGGGGTGAGCCCGTTCTCGATCAAGACCAAGCTGGGCGCGCTGGTCGTCATCTCGGTGCTGATCACCACGGGCCTGTCGGTGATCGCGGTGCACACGAAGACGGAGCTGCGCTTCATCACGGTCTTCTCGATGATCGCCACGCTTCTCATTACGCAGTTCGTGGCCCATTCACTCACCGCACCGCTGGACGAGATGACCGCGGTCGCGCGTTCCATCTCGCAGGGCGACTACACCCGCCGCACGCGGGAGAACCGCCGTGACGAGCTGGGCGACCTGGCCGTGACGATCAACGCCATGGCCGACGAGCTGGAGGCCCAGGACAGCCAGCGCAAGGAACTCGTGGCGAATGTCTCGCACGAGCTGCGCACGCCCATCGCGGGTCTGCGGGCGGTACTGGAGAACATCGTCGACGGTGTCACGCAGGCCGACCCGGAGACCATGCGCACGGCCCTGAAGCAGACCGAGCGCCTCGGGCGGCTGGTGGAGACGCTGCTGGACCTGTCCCGCCTGGACAACGGCGTCGTACCGCTGAAACAGCGGCGGTTCGAGGTCTGGCCGTACCTGTCCGGCGTGCTGAAGGAGGCCAACATGGTCGCCTCCGTACGCGCGGGCATCGCCACCGGCTCGGGCAGTCACACCCGTACGGACGTCCATCTGCATCTCGACGTCCATCCACCGGAGTTGACCGCGCACGCCGATCCGGAGCGCATCCACCAGGTCGTCGCCAATCTCATCGACAACGCGGTCAAGCACAGCCCGCCGCACGGCCGGGTGACGGTCAAGGCGCGGCGCGGTGCCCTGCCGGAGTCGCTGGAGCTGGAGGTCCTGGACGAGGGCCCCGGCATTCCGAAGTCCGAGTGGCACCGTGTCTTCGAGCGGTTCAACCGCGGCAGCGCCAAGCGGCCGCAGGGGCCGGGCAGTGACGGCGGCACGGGCCTCGGCCTTGCTATCGCCCGCTGGGCCGTGGACCTGCACGGGGGCCGGATCGGAGTGGCCGAATCCGAGCGGGGTTGCCGGATTCTTGTCACTCTTCCGGGACTGTCATCTGTGCCAAGTTGACGTAAAGTTCGAAGCGGAACATCAAGATCCACGGGCGTCCGCGCTGACGGACACGTGTGATCAGGCACGGGCCCGCGCCATCGGCGCCCTGGGCCCTCCCCCGCTCTTGCCTCATGAAGCGGAACCACGCTTGTTTCCCGCCATTTCAAGCCCCGAAACACGGTTCCAGATGTGATGTGCACGACGTTGAACGGGCCCGGCCTGACCTTCCCCCTCCGAGGGGCGTAGCCTTGATTCCCGCTGTCCATCATCTTGTGAAGCGGAAGAGGGCGGTTGCCGCCGTGTCGCCACAGTCCCCCAGTAACTCGAGCATCTCGACCGACACCGACCAAGCGGGGAAGAACCCCGCCGCGTCGTTCGGTGCCAATGAGTGGCTCGTCGACGAGATCTATCAGCAGTACCTCCAGGACCCGAACTCGGTAGACCGAGCCTGGTGGGACTTCTTCGCCGACTACAAGCCAGGGGCGGCTGCCGCCCCGGCTCCGGCGGGTACCGCGGCCGCGGGGGCCGCGGGGACCACCACCGCTCATGCGGCCGCTCCGGCCGCTCCCGCCCAGGCCTCCGCCCCGGCGGCCGAGAAGCCCGCCGCAGCACCGGCCCCCGCCCCGGCTCCGGCCCAGGCGAAGCCCGCCGCGCAGGCCCCGGCCCCCGCGCAGGCCCCCGCCCCGGCCAAGGCCCCCGCTCCGGCGCAGGCCGCCCCGGCCGCGAAGCCCGCCGCCAAGCCGGCTGCCGCGGCGAAGAAGGCCGAGCCCGCCGCCGAGGCCCCCTCGGGCCCCGAGCAGGTCGTGCTGCGCGGCCCCGCCGCCGCGGTCGCCAAGAACATGAACGCCTCCCTGGAGGTGCCCACGGCCACGTCCGTGCGCGCGGTCCCGGTGAAGCTGCTGTTCGACAACCGCATCGTCATCAACAACCACCTGAAGCGCGCCCGGGGCGGGAAGATCTCCTTCACGCACCTGATCGGCTACGCGATGGTGCAGGCCATCAAGGCCATGCCGTCGATGAACTACTCCTTCGCGGAGAAGGACGGCAAGCCGACCCTGGTCAAGCCGGAGCACGTCAACTTCGGCCTCGCCATCGACCTGGTCAAGCCCAACGGCGACCGCCAGCTCGTGGTCGCGGGCATCAAGAAGGCCGAGACGCTGAACTTCTTCGAGTTCTGGCAGGCCTACGAGGACATCGTCCGCCGCGCCCGTGACGGCAAGCTGGGCATGGACGACTTCACCGGCGTCACGGTCTCCCTGACCAACCCCGGCGGCCTCGGCACCGTCCACTCCGTGCCGCGTCTGATGCCCGGCCAGTCGGTGATCATGGGCGTCGGCTCCATGGACTACCCGGCGGAGTTCCAGGGCACCTCCCAGGACACCCTGAACAAGCTCGGCATCTCGAAGGTCATGACGCTCACGTCGACCTACGACCACCGGGTCATCCAGGGCGCCGCCTCCGGCGAGTTCCTGCGGATCGTCGCCAACCTGCTGCTTGGTGAGAACGGCTTCTACGACGACGTCTTCGAGGCGCTGCGCATCCCCTACGAGCCGGTCCGCTGGCTCAAGGACATCGACGCCAGCCACGACGACGACGTCACCAAGGCCGCCCGCGTCTTCGAGCTGATCCACTCCTACCGGGTCCGCGGCCACGTCATGGCCGACACCGACCCGCTGGAGTACCAGCAGCGCAAGCACCCCGACCTGGACATCACCGAGCACGGCCTCACGCTGTGGGACCTGGAGCGCGAGTTCGCCGTCGGCGGCTTCTCCGGCAAGTCGATGATGAAGCTGCGCGACATCCTCGGCGTCCTGCGCGACTCGTACTGCCGCACCACCGGCATCGAGTTCATGCACATCCAGGACCCGAAGCAGCGCAAGTGGATCCAGGACCGCGTGGAGCGCCCGCACTCCAAGCCGGAGCGCGAGGAGCAGCTGCGCATCCTGCGCCGCCTGAACGCCGCCGAGGCGTTCGAGACGTTCCTGCAGACCAAGTACGTCGGCCAGAAGCGCTTCTCCCTGGAGGGCGGCGAGTCCGTCATCCCGCTGCTGGACGCCGTGCTGGACTCGGCCGCCGAGTCCCGGCTGGACGAGGTCGTCATCGGCATGGCCCACCGCGGCCGGCTGAACGTCCTCGCCAACATCGTCGGCAAGTCGTACGCGCAGATCTTCCGTGAGTTCGAGGGCAACCTCGACCCGAAGTCGATGCACGGCTCCGGTGACGTGAAGTACCACCTGGGCGCCGAGGGCACCTTCACCGGTCTCGACGGCGAGCAGATCGCGGTCTCCCTGGTCGCGAACCCCTCGCACCTGGAGGCGGTGGACCCGGTCCTGGAGGGCGTCTCGCGCGCCAAGCAGGACATCATCAACAAGGGCGGCACGGACTTCACGGTCCTGCCGGTGGCGATCCACGGCGACGCGGCCTTCGCGGGCCAGGGCGTGGTGGCCGAGACCCTGAACATGTCGCAGCTGCGCGGCTACCGCACCGGCGGCACGGTCCACATCGTCATCAACAACCAGGTCGGCTTCACCGCGGCCCCCGAGTCCTCGCGTTCCTCCATGTACGCGACGGACGTGGCCCGCATGATCGAGGCCCCGATCTTCCACGTGAACGGCGACGACCCGGAGGCCGTGGTCCGCGTCGCGCGGCTCGCCTTCGAGTTCCGCCAGGCCTTCAACAAGGACGTGGTGATCGACCTCATCTGCTACCGCCGCCGCGGTCACAACGAGTCGGACAACCCGGCCTTCACCCAGCCGCTGATGTACGACCTGATCGACAAGAAGCGCTCGGTGCGCAAGCTGTACACCGAGTCCCTCATCGGTCGCGGCGACATCACCCTGGAAGAGGCCGAGCAGGCGCTGCAGGACTACCAGGGCCAGCTGGAGAAGGTCTTCACCGAGGTCCGTGAGGCCACGTCCCAGCCGGGCACGGTCGAGTCCTCGGACCCGCAGGCCGAGTTCCCGGTCGCCGTGAACACCGCGGTGACCACGGAGGTCGTCAAGCGGATCGCCGAGTCCCAGGTCAACATCCCCGACCACATCACCGTCCACCCGCGTCTGCTGCCGCAGCTGCAGCGCCGGGCGTCGATGGTCGAGGACGGCACGATCGACTGGGGCATGGGCGAGACCCTCGCCATCGGTTCCCTCCTGCTGGAGGGTGTCCCGGTCCGTCTGGCGGGCCAGGACTCGCAGCGCGGTACGTTCGGCCAGCGCCACGCGGTGATCATCGACCGCAGCACGGGCGACGAGTACACGCCGCTGCAGTACCTCTCCGAGGACCAGGCGCGGCTGAACGTCTACAACTCCCTCCTCTCCGAGTACGCGGCGATGGGCTTCGAGTACGGCTACTCGCTGGCCCGCCCCGAGGCGCTCGTGATGTGGGAGGCGCAGTTCGGCGACTTCGTCAACGGCGCCCAGACGGTCGTGGACGAGTTCATCTCGTCGGCCGAGCAGAAGTGGGCCCAGACGTCCGGCGTCGTCCTGCTGCTGCCGCACGGCTACGAGGGTCAGGGCCCGGACCACTCCTCGGCCCGCCCGGAGCGCTTCCTGCAGATGTGCGCGCAGAACAACATGACGGTCGCCATGCCGACGTCGCCGTCGAACTACTTCCACCTCCTGCGGTGGCAGGTGCACAACCCGCACCACAAGCCGCTGGTGGTCTTCACGCCGAAGTCGATGCTGCGTCTGAAGGCGGCGGCGGCGAAGGCGGAGGAGTTCACGACGGGCCAGTTCCAGCCGGTCATCGGCGACGGGTCGGTGGACCCGGCCGCGGTCAAGAAGGTCGTCTTCTGCGCCGGCAAGGTCTACTACGACCTGGAGGCCGAGCGTCAGAAGCGCGGCGTCACGGACACGGCGATCATCCGCATCGAGCGCCTGTACCCGCTGCCGGGTGCCGAGCTCCAGGCGGAGATCAAGAAGTACCCGAACGCCGAGAAGTACCTGTGGGCCCAGGAGGAGCCGGCGAACCAGGGTGCCTGGCCGTTCATCGCGCTCAACCTGATCGACCACCTGGACCTGGCGGTCGGCGCGGACGTCCCGCACGGCGAGCGGCTGCGGCGCATCTCGCGCCCGCACGGCTCGTCCCCCGCGGTGGGTTCCGCGAAGCGTCACCAGGCCGAGCAGGAGCAGCTGGTGCGTGAGGTGTTCGAGGCGTAACCGCTCTCGCGCCCCCCGCGTGGCCGGGCCGCACCCCCACTCCGGGGGTGCGGCCCGGCCGTTTTCGCGCACCTATCCTTGAGGCATGTACTTCACGGACCGTGGCATCGAGGAACTGGAGAAGCGGCGCGGCGAGGAGGAAGTCACCTTCGAGTGGCTCGCCGAGCAGCTGCGGACGTTCGTCGATCTCAACCCCGACTTCGAGGTGCCGGTGGAGCGTCTGGCCACGTGGCTGGCGCGGCTGGACGACGAGGACGACGAGTAGGCCGGCTCCGGCCGCGGCGGGGACGACGAGCAGGGACGGGTACGGGCCGCGGCGGGGACGACGAGCGGGACCGGATTCGGCCGCTGCGAGGACTGCGAGCGAGACCCGCTCGGGCCACGGCGAGGACGACGAGCGGGGACGGGTGCGGGCCTCGGCGAGGACGGCGAGCGGAACCGGCTTCGGCCGCTGCGAGGACTGCGAGCGAGACCCGCTCGGGCCACCGCGAGGACGACGAGCCGGGACGGCTGCGCGCCTCGGCGAGGACAGCGAGCGGGACCGGCCCACTGCGATGACGGCGACGAGCGGGACCGGCTCCGGCCGCGGCGGGGACGACGAGCAGGGACGGGTACGGGCCGCGGCGGGGACGACGAGCGGGACCGGATTCGGCCGCTGCGAGGACGGCGAGCGGGACCCGCTCGGGCCACGGCGAGGACGACGAGCGGGGACGGGTGCGGGCCTCGGCGGGGACGGCGAGCGGGACCGGCTCACTGCGATGACGGCGACGAGCGGGACCGACTCCGGCCACGGCGAGGACGACGAGCAGGGACGGGTGCGGGCCTCAGCGGGGACGGCGAGCGGGACCGGCTCACTGCGATGACGGCGACGAGCGGGACCGACTCCGGCCACGGCGAGGACGACGAGCAGGGACGGGTGCGCGCCTCGGCGAGGACGGCGAGCGTGACCGGCCCACTGCGATGACGGCGACGAGCGCGACCGGCTCCGGCCGCGGCGAGGACAGCGAGCAGAGACCGGATCCAGCAGCGGCGAGGACAACGAGCCGGACCTGATCCGGCAGCTCCGGGGCGTCAGTCGCGCGGGTGCGTGAGGGCGTAGGTCAGACCCAGCGCGCCGTGTGCGAGAAGCAGGGTGCCGGCCGTGACCCAGCCCCAGCCGCCGCTGCGCCTGCGCAGACCCCAGGACAGCAGCGGTACGCCCGCCGCCACCTGCGCCAGGGCCAGTGCACGTGCGCCGGGGCCGCCGGTCCAGGGCGTCCAGGGGCCGAGGCGACCGAGGTCGACGGTGTCGCGTGCCGCGGCCGCGTCACGTCGGCCCGGCCCTTCGACGGCCACGCTGTCCGGCGTGCGGGCGGCGGCCTCCAACAGGCGTTCGACTGATTCGCCGGGAGCGAGTCCGGCGGGCAGGACGACCCCCACCCGCGCGAGGACCGCGAGCAGCCCGCGCAGACGGGTGCCGGCGTCGGCTGCGGAGTCGGGTTCGGCCAGCTCCTCGAGGGTCTGGACGTCCAGGAGAGGGTCGAGACCCAAGCGGGCGGCGAAGGTGTGCAGAGCCTCGGCCTCCCCCACCGGCACGCCGCCGGCGAGCCACACGAAGCCGACCGGGCGGCGGAAGCCGGAGGCGAGCGTGAAGCCCGCGTGGTCGGTGTCCCACCACAGGGCGAGGACGGGCCAGGGAGCGCCGACGGCGAGGGCCGTCGCCCAGCCGGTGGCCACGCGGTCGACGGGTTCGGCGCCGTCCCGCCAGGGCCGGCCCTCGGGGACGAGCACGCTCCACGCCTCGCCGGCGCGCGTCAGCCGCATCGGCTCGCGCAGCAGATCGGCAACGGGGGCCACGGACCCGGGCGCCGCCCGGCACAACAACAGCGCCCCGGGTGCGGGTCCGGAGCGGACAGCTTCCGTCGACATGGTCACACGCTAGGGCGAATTGTCAGTATCTGAGCACTTATACCCGTCCACCCCTCCCCGGAATGGGTGGCTTGACTTTCCCCGACCGCGATATATCGTGATTACGAGAGGACGCGATATGGCGCGTCGAATCGGGGAGGTCTCCACCATGTCCGAGTGGTCCGTCACAGAACCGAGGAAGCTCACCTTCGACGAGCCCGTGAGCGACCTGCGGGTACGTCTCGTCAACGGAACGGTGAACGTGGTGGGCACGGACGAAGGTTCCGCCCGCCTGGAGATCTCCGAGATCGACGGGCCGCCCCTGGTGGTGACCCAGCAGGACGGCGTCCTCACGGTGGCCTACGAGGACCTGCCCTGGAAGGGCTTCCTGAAGTGGCTGGACCGCAAGGGCTGGCGCCGCAGCGCGGTGGTCTCCCTGGCCGTCCCCGCCGGCACACGCGTGGAGGTGGGCGTGGTGGGCGCGGCCGCCGTGATCTCGGGGACCCACGGCCCGACGGTGATGAAGGGCGTCACCGGCGACACGACACTGGTGGGCCTGTCCGGCCCGGTGCGCGCCGAGACGGTCTCCGGCGGCCTGGAGGCCCAGGGCGTGACCGGCGACCTGCGGTTCAACTCGGTCTCCGGCGACCTCACGGTGATCGAGGGCTCCGGCCCCTCCGTGCGGGCGGAGACGGTCAGCGGCTCGATGATCGTCGACCTGGACCCGAACGGCCCGACGGACGTCCGGCTGACCAGTGTCTCGGGTGAGATCGCCATCCGGCTGCCGTACCCGGCGGACGCGGAGGTCGAGGCGAACACCGCGAGCGGCGCCCTCTCCAACGCCTTCGACGGCCTGCGTGTACACGGTCAGTGGGGAGCCCACAAGATCACGGGCCGGCTCGGCGCGGGCACCGGCAAACTGCGGGCCACCACCGTCTCCGGTTCGATCGCCCTGCTCCGTCGCCCCGCCGGAGAGGACGATCACGACGGCGAGCCACGGGGCACCCGGCCCGGCAGCAGCGACGCGGCGGCAGCCCCGGCGAGCGGCCCCCGGGAGGGCTCGGGAGACAATTCCGTCTCCGGCCCGGGCGATGCCCCCACCACCGCCCCGGCCGACGGCACAACCGACAAGAAGGTGCTCTGACATGCCTCCCGTCTTCGCCCACGGCCGCCTCCGCCTCTACCTGCTGAAGCTGCTGGACGAGGCGCCCCGCCACGGCTACGAGGTGATCCGCCTCCTCGAGGAGCGCTTCCAGGGGCTGTACGCGCCCTCGGCGGGCACGGTCTACCCGCGGCTGGCCAAGCTGGAGGCCGAGGGCCTGGTCACCCACACCACCGAGGGCGGCCGCAAGGTCTACTCGATCACGGACGCGGGCCGCGCCGAGCTGGCCGACCGCGGCGGCGAGCTGGCCGACCTGGAGCTGGAGATCCGGGAGTCGGTCGCGGAGCTGGCCGCGGAGATCCAGGCCGACGTGCGCGGAGCCGCCGGCGACCTGCGCCGCGAGATGCGCGCGGCGGCGACGGAGGCCCGCCGGGGCAACGGCGCCCCGGCCGACGGCACGACGGGCACCCCCTATGGGGACTTCTCGCAGCACGGCGACAAGGAGGCCTGGCGCATCGCCAAGGAGGAGATGCGCCGCGCCCGGCAGGAGTGGAAGGAACAGGCCCGGCGTGCCAAGGACGAGAGCCGCCGCGCCCGCGAGGACGCACAGCGTGCCCGCCGCCAGGCGAAGGAGGCCCAGGAGCAGGCCCGGGTCCAGGCTCAGGAGCAGGTGCAGCGCATCACCCGCCGCGTCCAGGAGCAGATGCAGGACCACTTCGCCCGCGGCGACTGGCCGACGGGTCTGCGTGAGGGCCTGAGCGAACTGGTCAAGGAGGTGGGCGAGTTCGGGAAGGACTACGGCAAGGACTTCGGCAAGGACCTGGGCTTCGACTGGCCCGGCACCGGCAAGCCCGCCGCGGAGCCGCCCCACGCCCAGCCCTCGGAGGACTTCCCGGCCTCCTATGAACCGGCCTGGGCCCACGAGGACACCGCGGACTCCACCGGCGACCCGGCCCGCGACCTGGACCGTCTCCTCGACCGCTTCCGGGACGACATCCGAGACGCGGCCCGCGACCACGGCGTCACCCCCGGCCAGCTGCGCGACGCCCGCCGCCATCTGTCGACGGCGGCGGCACACATAGGGGCCCTCCTGCGCGCACAGCAGAAGTAGGCGCCGGGGCGCGGCACGTCAGCCGGCCTTGGCCTCGCCGCCGCTCCCGTACAGCACCCGCGTCAAAGACGCGTAGGTCACCCCATGACCGGCGAGGACCTCGGCCGGCACTCCGGGGCGAACGGTCAGGGCCAGCAGGATGTGCTCGTCCCCGATGTGCCGGTCCCGCTGGGCGAGAGCGACCCGCAAGGACCGCTCGAGCACGTCCTTGGCCCCTCGCCCGAAGGAGGTACGCCCCGACCACCACCGCTTGTCCGTCCGGTCGCCGGACAGGGCGCCGACCCCGTGCGTCTCCTCCACCCGGGCGACGATCTCCGCCACGTCGATCCCCAGCCCCGCGAGCGCATCGGTCTCGGCCTGCGTCAGCCCGGCCCGCCGCCGCGCCTCACGCAGCGCCTCGCGCACGGACTCCCGGCCCTCTCCGAGCCCGAGAGCGCCGAGCGCGAAGGACCCCCGGCTCCCCTCCCTGTCCAGCAGGGCCAGCAGCAGGTGCTCGGGCTCCACGCACCGCCCGCCCCCACCGCTCCCGTCCACATACGCGTAAGCGCTCTTCACCACATCGCGGGCGTCTTTGGTGAACCGCTCGAACATCAATGCCTCCCGTACTTCTTGTGCACGGCCTGCCTGCTCACACCGAGTTCGGTGGCGATCTCCTGCCACGACCAGCCCTGGTTGCGCGCATTGCGCACCTGCACGGCCTCCAGCTGCTCCAGCAGCCGGCGCAGCGCGGCGACGGCCCGCAGGCCGACCCGTGGATCACGGTCACCCGCACGCTCGGCCAGATCCGTTGCTTCGGTCATGAAGTCAACCTACGTTGACATCCCGCCCGCGTCAACCATAATTGACAAACGAAGACGGCCGGCCCGCGCGGGACCGACCGTCAACGCACCTCGGAAGGAACTCAGGGATTCGTCAGCACGACCTTCCCGAACTGCTCTCCCGAAGCCAGCCGCTCGAAGCCCTCACGCGCCCGGTCCATCGGCATGACCTCGTCGATGACCGGCCGCACCCCGGTCGCGGTACAGAACGACAGCAGGTCCTCCAGCTCGTCCTTGGTGCCCATGGTGGACCCGACGACCTTGAGTTCGAGGAAGAAGATCCGGGTCAGCTCGGCGTGCGAGGGCCGGTCGCCGCTGGTGGCGCCGGAGATGACCAGCGTGCCGCCGGGCTTCAGCGATTTCACCGAATGCGACCAGGTGGCGGCCCCGACGGTCTCGATGACGGCGTCCACCCGCTGCGGCAACCGCGCCCCCGACTCCAGCGCCTCCACGGCCCCGAGCTCCAGGGCCCGCTTCCGCTTGGCCTCGTCCCGGCTGGTGGCGAAGACCCGGAGCCCCGCGGCCTTCCCCAGCACGATCGCCGCCGTGGCGACACCACCACCGGCGCCCTGCACCAGCACGGAGTCCCCGGGTCGTACCCCCGCGTTGGTGAACAGCATCCGGTACGCGGTCAGCCACGCCGTCGGCAGACAGGCGGCCTCCGCGAAGGAGAGCTCCTTGGGCTTGGGCAGGAGGTTCCAGGTCGGCACGGAGACCTGCTCGGCGAAGGTGCCCTGGTACCGCTCGGTGAGGATGGAACGGGGTTCCTTCGGACCGACCCCGTGCCCGCTCTGTCCGATCACTGAGTGCAGGACGACCTCGTTGCCGTCCTCGTCGACACCGGCGGCGTCACAGCCGAGGATCATCGGCAGCTTGTCCTGCGCGAGGCCCACGCCCCGCAGGGACCAGAGGTCATGGTGGTTGAGGGAGGCGGCCTTGACCGTGACGGTGCTCCAGCCGGGACGGGCCTCGGGAGCCGGACGCTCCCCCAACTCCAGGCCGGACAGCGGCTGGTCGCGGTCGATTCGGGCGGCGTAGACAGCGAACATGACCTTGACGATAGGTTCCGCGAGGGACCGAAGGAACCATCCGCCGCTGTGAGACACGCCCTCTTGCCAGGCGAGCGGCGGTGCTGTGCGCCTGCGGCACGAGCCACGCCGCACCCACACCCGCTCACGGCGAGAAGGGGCCGCGTCGGGGGGCGTCCGCCCGCAGCGGTTGTCGCGTCAACGAACAGTCAGTCGGCGTCGGACCCCATCGCGACGTTCCGAGGACGGACACCCCCGGCACGGCCCCGACCCACTCCCGGCGAGCAGGCGCAGACGCGCGCCCCGACCGAAGCAGCCACGGACGACACGGCCCGCACCACCCGAACAGCGCCACCCGAAGGCAAAAAAATGACCCCGCCCGATCCCGGACGGGGTCACCTCGAACCGTCATCGGCGTCAGCGCCGGGCCACACCCTCGGCCCGGGCAGCCGCCGCCACCGCGGCCGTGACCGCCGGAGCGACCCGCTCGTCGAACGGCGACGGGATGACGTAGTCGGCGGCGAGATCGTCCCCGACCACGGCCGCCAGCGCCTCCGCGGCGGCCAGCTTCATCCCCTCGGTGATCCGGGAGGCCCGCACCTGCAGCGCCCCGGCGAAGATCCCCGGGAAGGCCAGCACGTTGTTGATCTGGTTCGGGAAGTCCGACCGCCCGGTCGCGACGACCGCCGCGTACTTGTGCGCGACCTCGGGGTGCACCTCGGGGTTCGGGTTCGCCATGGCGAAGACGAACGCGCCCTCGGCCATCGTCGCCACCGCGGACTCCGCGACCGTGCCACCGGAGACGCCGATGAACACATCGGCCCCTTCCAGCGCCGCCTCCAGCGACCCGGTGATCCCGGCCTTGTTCGTGAACCCGGCGAGCTCCTGCTTGACCGCCGTGAGGTCGTCCCGGTCCGCCGACACGACACCCTTGCGGTCGGCCACCGCGACGTCCCCGATACCGGCCTCGACCAGCATCTTGGCGATGGCGACACCGGCCGCACCGGCGCCGGAGATGACGGCCCGCAGCTCCCCGAGGGCCCGCCCGCTCAGCCGCGCGGCGTTCCGCAGGGCCGCCAGCGTCACCACGGCCGTACCGTGCTGGTCGTCGTGGAAGACCGGGATGTCCAGCCGCTCCTGCAGCTTCCGCTCGACCTCGAAGCACCGGGGTGCCGAGATGTCCTCCAGGTTGACGCCGCCGAACGACGGCGCGAGCCGCACCACGGTCTCGACGATCTCGTCGACGTCCGTGCAGTTCAGAGCGATCGGAACCGCGTCCACACCGCCGAACTGCTTGAACAGAATCGCCTTGCCCTCCATGACCGGGAGGGAGGCCTCGGGCCCGATGTCACCGAGCCCCAGCACGGCCGTACCGTCCGTCACGACGGCGACGACCGACGACTTCCACGTGTAGTCGTGCACGAGCTCCGGCTGCTCCGCGATCGCGCTGCACACCTTCGCGACGCCGGGCGTGTACGCCAGGGACAGGTCGTCCTTGTCGCGGACCGGCACGGTGGCCTGCACGGCCATCTTGCCGCCGCGGTGCAGCGCGAACGCCGGGTCGAAGGAGTCGAGGGGCTCCGCACTGCCCTCGTGATCCGTATCGCCGGTCTTGCTCTCGCTGCGAGGATTGACGATCTCCGCTGCCACTTCGTTTTACCCCTTAAATCTTCATTGTTTTGAGGGTGGCCACTCCTGGTGAGGGGTGGGCGGGCACCGCGTAGACCCATGTCGTGCTTGTACGGGTATCCGTACGGGCGCGTACGCGACGGGCGCGCCGCACACGCGCCCTGAGCCCCGGATGAGGGGTGTAAAGACCCTTCTTACCGGACGGACGGCATCGGGGACGAGTCCATAACGCGAAGGTCACATGACAGGGCCCTGACCCTTCGTCCAAAATCAGGACAAGACCTGGACAAACCAGCCACACCCACTCAACCATCTGCGAAGTCCGCGGTGCCCGTAGCGAAATCTCGGGATTTACCGAAGATCTTCCGGCCGGAACGGGTGATTCCCATAGAAGGTCCGGCCGTGATGTACCGGAGTGGTGCGGTTCGGGGGTCGCCCGTTATCCGATTTTGACATGGCTGGCCCCCAGAATCGCGCAGTCCGAATGGCAAGATGCCGTAATCACACGAGGTCGCGACACTCGAAGAGGTGTGCTCTCGTCGACCCACGGCACTGCCGAAACCTTCGGCGTGCCACGGCCGTGCCGAACCCATCGGCGGCGGCCCGCCCCATCGGCAACTCCACCCATCCGCCGGAGGAACCCACCATGACCGCAAGCTCCACCCGTCGTACGACCGCCGCGCACTCCCGGCTAGCAGCGGTCGGTGCGATCGCGGTCGCAGGCGCGCTGATGCTCACCGGATGCGGTGACCAGACCAAGGACACCGGCTCCAGCGACACCGCGGCCTCCGCCCCGCTCGCGGACAAGCTGCCGCAGGCCATCCGAGACAAGGGCGTCATCAAGGTCGGCTCCGACATCGCCTATGCCCCGGTCGAGTTCAAGGACAACTCGGGCAAGGTGGTCGGCATCGACCCGGACCTCGCCGCTGCCATGGGCAAGCAGCTCGGGGTCGACTTCCAGTTCGAGAACGGCACCTTCGACACGCTGATCACGGGTCTGCGCTCCAAGCGGTACGACATCGCCATGTCCGCGATGACCGACACCAAGGACCGCCAGGAGGGCATCGACTCCGACACCGGCAAGAAGGTCGGTGAGGGCGTCGACTTCGTGGACTACTTCACCGCCGGCGTGTCGATCTACACCAAGAAGGGTGACGACCAGGGCATCAAGGGCTGGTCCGACCTGTGCGGCAAGAAGATCGTGCTGCAGCGCGGCACCGTCTCCGAGGACCTCGCCAAGGCGGAGTCGAAGAAGTGCCCGGCGGGCAAGAAGATCGCGATCGAGCCCTTCGACAACGACCAGCAGGCCCAGACCCGTCTGCGCGCGGGCGGCGCCGACGCCGGTTCGTCCGACTTCCCGGTCGCCGCGTACGCGGTGAAGACCTCCGGCGGCGGCAAGGACTTCCAGATCGTCGGCGAGCAGGTCGAGGCCGCCCCGTACGGCATCGCGGTCGCCAAGAACCAGACGCAGCTGCGGGACGCGCTCAAGGCCGCGCTCGACGCCGTCATCAAGAGCGGCGAGTACGAGAAGATCATGAAGAAGTGGGGCGTCACGGACGGCTCCGTGCAGGAAGCCACCATCAACGGCGGCAAGTGACCGCGCCCTAGCGGCACTGAAAGGCAACACCCGTGACTGTTGACATCGACAAGACGCCGGCCGACACGCCCCCGGCCGGACCGGAGGCCATCAAGGCCATTCCGGTCCGGCACTACGGGCGGTACGTCTCCGCCGTCGTCGCGCTCGCCCTGCTGGGCGGCATCGTGTACGCGTTCTCCCAGGGCAAGATCAACTGGGACGCGATCCCGGACTACTTCTTCGACGACCGCATCCTGGACGGCGTCGGCAAGACCCTCCTGCTGACCGTCCTGTCCATGGCGATCGGCGTCATCGGCGGCGTCCTGCTCGCCGTGATGCGCCTGTCGAAGAACCCGGTGACCTCGTCGATCGCGTGGTTCTACATCTGGTTCTTCCGCGGCACCCCGGTCCTGGTCCAGCTGATCGTCTGGTTCAACCTGGGCCTGGTCTTCGAGTACATCAACCTCGGGCCGTTCTACAAGGACGAGTGGTCGGACTTCATGACCCCGTTCCTGACGGCACTGCTGGGACTCGGCCTGAACGAGGCCGCCTACATGGCGGAGATCTGCCGCGCCGGTCTGCTCTCGGTCGACGAGGGCCAGACCGAGGCGTCGCACGCCCTGGGCATGAGCCACACCAGGACGCTGCGCCGGATCGTCATCCCGCAGGCGATGCGTGTGATCGTGCCGCCGACGGGCAACGAGGTCATCAACATGCTGAAGACGACCTCGCTGGTGTCGGTCGTCCAGTATCCCGAGCTGCTGCGCGCGGCCCAGGACATCGGCCAGACCTCCGGCGCCCCCGCAGAGATGCTGTTCCTGGCCGCGGCCTGGTACCTGCTGCTGACCTCGGTCTTCAGCATCGGCCAGTACTACCTGGAGCGGTACTACGCGCGTGGCTCGAGCCGGTCGCTGCCGGCCACCCCGTTCCAGAAGATCAAGGCGAACGTGCTGTCCCTGTCCAACCGCTCGTCGACGGGAGGCACCGCATGACCGCCATGGTCAAGGCCGAGGGCGTCCACAAGTCCTTCGGTCCCGTAGAAGTCCTCAAGGGGATCGACCTGGAGGTGAAGTCCGGCGAGGTGTTCTGCCTCATCGGCCCCTCCGGTTCCGGCAAGTCGACCTTCCTGAGGTGCATCAACCACCTGGAGAAGATCAACGCCGGCCGTCTGTACGTCGACGGCGAGCTGGTCGGCTACCGGCAGAAGGGCGACAAGCTCTACGAGCTGAAGGACAGCGAGGTCGCGGTCAAGCGCCGGGACATCGGCATGGTCTTCCAGCGCTTCAACCTGTTCCCGCACATGACGGCCGTGGAGAACGTCATGGAGGCACCGGTCCAGGTCAAGGGCGTGAGCAAGAGCCAGGCGCGCATGCGCGCCCTGGAGCTCCTGGACCGGGTGGGCCTGGCCGACAAGGCGGGCAACTACCCCTCCCAGCTCTCCGGCGGTCAACAGCAGCGCGTCGCCATCGCCCGGGCCCTGGCCATGGACCCGAAGCTGATGCTGTTCGACGAGCCGACCTCGGCGCTCGACCCGGAGCTGGTCGGTGACGTCCTGGACGTCATGCGTGACCTGGCCGAGTCCGGCATGACGATGATCGTCGTCACCCACGAGATGGGCTTCGCCCGCGAGGTGGGCGACAGCCTGGTCTTCATGGACGGCGGTGTGGTGGTCGAATCCGGTCACCCGCGCGAGGTGCTGACCAACCCGCAGCACGAGCGGACGAAGTCGTTCCTGTCCAAGGTGCTCTGACGGTACGCACGGCGAGGGGGCGGTACGGAGTGTCCGTACCGCCCCCTCCGTCTGCGTTATTTGAGGGCCAGCAGCAGGGTGTCCGAGGGCGAGCACCACACCGGCCTGGCCTCGCCGAAGCCCTTCTCGCGCAGCACGCGCGCGTGCCACTGGGCCGACGGTGCGTCGCCGTCCGCGTGCTCGCCGTAGATCTGGTGGCGCCGGGCGGTGGGCTCCGCGAGGACCGGGTCCTTCGCCGCGAGCTGCCACCACTCGGCCCAGTCGAGGATGCCGTCCCGTCTGGCCTGATCCATGCGGGCGTGCCGCTGTGCGCGCTCCGCCGCGTTGATCCGGGGCGTCGTCTCGTCGATCATGTGGTCCGCGTTCATGAAGACACCGCCGGCGCGGACGAGTCCCGCGATCTGGCCGTAGAGGTCCGCGAGGGGTTCCCGGTGCAGCCAGTGCAGGGCCGTCGCGGTCAGGACGGCGTCGTAGGAGTCGTACGGCAGCTTCGACGCCCAGTCGGGGTCCTTGAGGTCGGCGGTGACCAGGCCGACCCGTTCGTCACCGGCGAAGGTGCCCTCGGCGATGGCGAGGAGTGCCGGGTCGAGGTCGACGCCGGTGCTGGTGGCGTCGGGGAAGCGGGCGAGCAGCCGGGCGGTGATGCTGCCGGTGCCGCAGGCGAGGTCGAGGACGCGCGGGGCGGTGCCCACGAGAGCCTCCGTCATGTCGAGCATGATCCGGAACCGCTCCTCGCGGTCGGGCAGGTACCACTCCTGCTGCCGGTCCCAGCTCTCCTGCCAGGCGTGCCAGTCGGCGGTGGCCGTGGTGGTGTCGGCGTCCGTCATCGAGCCTCTCCCTCGTAATACCCTGGAAGCGTCATCAGCTCTTACACGTGCGTGCCCTCGACCCTAAAGCCCCACCGTAAGGACTACAAGTGGAACTGGCCTATTACTCGGACTATGCCGTGCGCCTCGTCAACACCGAGGAACCGGCCCGGGGCAAGGACGCCCTGACGTCGGTGGAGGCCGTCCGCGATCTGTTCGGGCCCAGTCAGTCGGCGGCCCGCCGCGCCACCGACGCGGACGTGACCCGCTTCCGCTCGGTGCGGGCCCGGCTGCGTGCCGTCTTCGAGGCGGCCGACACCGGCGAGGAGAGGCTCGCCGTCGACCTGCTGAACTCGCTGCTGCTGGAGTTCCCGGTGAGCCCGCAGATCTCCGGGCACGACGTCCGCGACGACGACGGCCGTCCCCTGTGGCACATGCACCTGGCGGACCACCCGTCGAACGCGACGGCGGGCTTCGCGGCGATCGCCGCGATGGGTCTGGCCTTCCACCTGACCGAGTACGGCGTGGACCGCCTCGGTCTGTGCGAGGCCGCGCCCTGCCGCAACGCTTACCTCGACACCTCCACCAACCGCTCCCGGCGCTACTGCTCCGACCGCTGCGCGACCCGCGCCAACGTCGCGGCCTACCGGGCCCGCAAACGTCTGGAGGCCACCCGGCCCGACCTCCCCGAGAGCACGGGCCTGGCCGCCGACAGCGCCCAGCCGGCCAGCGCCCAGGGCGACCGCCGACCGGAGCTGCGCGGCCGGTAACGGAACCGGACCCGCCCCAGCACCAGATCGTCGGGCACGACGCCGTAGTCGGTGCTGTCGCCGCCGGCGTACGCGTTGTCCCCGAGCACCCACCAGCCGCCGTCACGGCGCTGGGCGATCCGCTTGACGACCAGCAGGTCCTGCTGGAAGGGGTGCCGCAGCACGACGACGTCGCCGGGCCTGATCCGGGCTCCGTAGTGCACCAGGAGCCGGTCCCCGTGGTACAGCGTGGGCACCATGGACGGCCCGGTGACCTCGGCCACCCCGAAGGGCGGGGCCGGCCTCCCCCGCCCGGACTCCTGCGACAGCTCCGGCATCACCCGGCACCTCCCCGGTTCTTCCTCCACCAGTCTCAGTCTCACCCCGGACTTTTGTCCTAAGCCCATGGGGGCACCCGCGAAAAGCCGTCCCTCACGGAGTAATGTCCCCTGTGAGAAGACGATCACGAGGAAGGAATGCTCCATGCTTTCCCGCCTGTTTGCCCCCAAGGTCAAGGTCAGTGCCCACTGCGACCTTCCCTGCGGTGTGTACGACCCCGCCCAGGCCCGCATCGAGGCGGAGTCGGTGAAGGCCGTGCAGGAGAAGATGGCCGCCAACGACGACCCGCACTTCCAGGCGCGCGCCACCGTCATCAAGGAGCAGCGCGCCGAGCTCGCGAAGCACCACGTCTCGGTGCTCTGGAGCGACTACTTCAAGCCGCCGCACTTCGAGAAGTACCCGGAGCTGCACCAGCTGGTCAACGACACCCTGAAGGCCCTCTCGGCCGCCAAGGGTTCGACCGACCCGGCCACCGGCCAGAAGGCGCTGGACTACATCGCCCAGATCGACAAGATCTTCTGGGAGACCAAGAAGGCTTGATCTTCCTCCAGGTCGCCCGGCCCGCGATGGCGCGGGTGGGGTGACAGAGGACGGTGGGCCCCGTACCCCTCGCCGGGTACGGGGCCTGCGCTCTTCCTGCTTCCCCGGACCGCCGGGCCCCTTTTCGGCGTTGCGGCTTCGCCGGGCACCGGCCAGATGGAGGTCCTCCACGCTCGGGTCCCTTCCCGCTCGGGTCCCTGGCCGTCGCTGAGGACCGTTCACCGGTCTGCGGTGCGGGGCTCTGTCCGCGGCGGTCCGGTTCGCGGGCGGGTCCGGTCCCCGTCGCTCAGGCGGCCGTGCCGACCTTGGCCGACGGCTCGGTGTGAAGAGTGTTGTCCCGCACGTCATTGACGTTGCGCGCGTGCACCGGGTCGCGGCGCGAGAGGGCGACGATGCCCACGGCGAGGGCCGCGCCGGTCAGGGCGACGGCAGCTGTGCCGATGTCGCCGCCGATGCGCACGATCGCGGCGGCGAGTCCGCCGACCAGCGCGGCGGCGGGCAGGGTGACCGCCCAGGCGACCGCCATCCGGCCCGCGACGCCCCAGCGGACCTCCGCGAGCCTGCGGCCGAGACCCGCCCCCAGGATGCTGCCCGAGGCCACCTGGGTGGTGGACAGCGCGAAGCCGAGGTGCGTGGAGGTCAGGATGACGGTCGCGGAGGCGGTCTCGGCGGCGAAGCCCTGCGGTGACCGGATCTCGGCGAGGCCCTTGCCCAGCGTGCGGATGATCCGCCAGCCGCCGAGGTAGGTGCCGAGGCCGATGGCCAGGCCGGCGGACGCGACGACCCACAGAGGCGGGTCGGCATGGTGACCGAGGGCACCGGCGGAGATCAGCGTGAGGGTGATGACGCCCATGGTCTTCTGCGCGTCGTTCGTGCCGTGGGCGAGGGAGACCAGCGAGGCGGAGGCGATCTGGCCGACGCGGAAGCCCCGGGTGACGCGGTCCCCGCCGGTCCGGTCGGTGAGCCGGTAGGCGAGGTGGGTGGCGAGCAGCGCGGCGACACCGGCCACGACGGGTGAGGCCACCGCCGGCACCAGCACCTTCTCGAGGACCTTGCCGAAGTCGACCCCGTGGCTGCCCGCGCCGACCCACACGGCCCCGATCAGCCCGCCGAACAGGGCGTGCGAGGAGCTCGAGGGCAGACCGATCAGCCAGGTCAGCAGGTTCCACAGAATGGCGCCGACCAGCCCCGCGAAGATCATGCCCGGGGAGACGAGGGTGTCGTCCACGATGCCGCCCGAGACGGTCCTGGCGACCTCGGTGGACAGGAAGGCGCCGACGACGTTGAGGACACCGCTGATCAGGACCGCCGTACGGGGTGAGAGCGCGCCGGTGGCGATGGAGGTGGCCATCGCGTTCGCCGTGTCGTGGAAACCGTTGGTGAAGTCGAAGGCGAGTGCCGTGATGATGACGGCCGCCACGAGGAACGTGATGTGGTCCATTGCTGCATGCAAACAGCGCGGACGGGCGGAGCGGGATCGGTGCGGCGGAGGCCGGTCGAGGTTCACGCAGGTGGCGGTGGTGCGCCCCTCTACGATCGCGCCCATGAGGATCAGATGGACGTACGCCTTCATCGACCGCCCGCGTGAGGACTTCGGCGCCGCCTGCGACTTCTGGACGGCGGTCACGGGCACCCGGCTGTCCGAACTGCGCGGCGCACACGACGAGTTCGTCACCCTGCTCCCCGATGACGCCGATGCGTGCGTGAAAGTGCAGGCGGTCGGCCCGGGTTCCGGCGGTGCGCACCTCGACTTCTGCGTGGACGACGTGACGGAGTTCGCCGCCGCGGCGGTACGGCTCGGCGCGGGTGTGGTGGCCGACCTCGGGTCACTCGTCGTGCTGCGTTCACCCGGCGGGCAGTCGTTCTGCGCGGATCCCTGGCGCGGTCAGTCGTCGCGGCCGGGTGTCGTGCGGGGCAGCCGTCTCGACCAGGTGTGCGTGGACGTCCCGTCCTCGGCCTACGAGGGCGAGGTGGCCTTCTGGAGTGCGCTGCTCGACGGCTGGGAGTCGCTGCCGGGCTCCTTGCCGGAGTTCCACGTGGTCGAGCCGCCGCCCGGCCTGCCGGTCCGGCTGCTCCTGCAACGTCTCGGCGACGAGCGGCCGGCCTCGGCCCACCTCGACCTCGCCTGCGCGGACGTCACGGCGACCCGGGCCCACCACGAGCGACTCGGGGCCGCCTTCGTGGCCGGTTTCTCCGGCTGGACGGTGATGCGCGACCCGTCGGGTGGCACGTACTGCCTGACGACCCGGGATCCGGTGACGGGCCGGTCGCGCGGTCAGGGAGTGCCGATGTAAGCACAGGCGACGCGTTCGCCTTCTCCGGTCTTCGGGCAGGGCGGCAGGTCCGGATACTCGCCGGGATCGGCCTCCTGCCAGACGTACGGCCCCTTCGGCTCCGCCGAGTCCTGCATCCACAGCGTCAGACAGCCCGCGACCGCCACGAGCAGCGCCCACCCGATCACCAGCCCGCGCCACACTCTGCGTCGCCGCTCCCCCAGTACACCCATGCCTCACACGCTAGTCGCCCAACCGGGCTGCCCGGGCCAGGAGATAGCCCTGCCCGGGCAGGCTGAGGGTCTGCGCCGCCGCGGACTCGTAGGCGGCCCGGGCGGCTTCGGGCTCGCCCGCGCGCGCCACGAGGTGGCCTCGTACGGCGTCCAGGCGGTGGCCCCGCAACTCGTCTGCCAAGGCCTCGACTTCGATGAGGCCCGGGCGTCGGTGAGCCGCCGCGAGGCGACCCTGATCCGCCGGCCGCGTGGGTTGCCGGGCCCGCCCGCTTCCGGCCACTGCGCGGCCGCCGCGAGCAGCGCCTCCCGCACGGCGTCCCTCGGCGGCGCCGAAGTGCCCGTACCGCCGGACCAGCGCGCCGAGGACCTGCGGCGCACTGCCGGGCAGCATGCCCTCGATCGCGGGTGTGTTCCTCACGGGCGTGTCCGTCGGTGCCGGCCGCCCCTCAGAGGTCTCCGGAGCCGTCCATGATCGGGCGGATCACGACCGGATGGGCGGGGGCACCGGCCGGCTGGGGGCAGCGGGAGACGCGGTCGGCGATCTCCGTGACCCGTTCCAGGCTCTCGCACTCCAGGACCCTGTAGCCGGCCGGCAGCTCCTTGGTCTCGCTGTACGGCCCGTCGGTGATCACGGCCTTGCCGTCGTCACCGAGGGTGACGTGCCGGGTCTGTGCGGGCTCGGCCAGGCCCTGCGCGTCGACGAGCTCACCGCTCTCGGAGAGGTCCTCGTTGATGGCGCCCATGTAGGCGAACATGGTCTGCACATCCTGCTCGCTCCAGGCCGGGGAGTCCGCCGACGCCTCACCCCGCATGGCTTCGTAGTCCGCCTGCGTGCCCTGCACCGTGACCAGGTACTTCATCAGTCCGCTCCTTCGGCTCTCACCGCCCCGGTGGGCGGCTCTCACAGGGGACGTCGGAGCCGGGCGGCGCCTTTCGACACGGGCTCAGGAATTCTTCGCGACGGTGTCCCCGGGGGCCGTTCCGGGCCCGTCCGGGGTGGACTCCCCGGAGGTCGCGGGGGCCGCCCCGCTGCGACCGCCTTCGGCCGGGCGGCCGCTTTCGGCGGCTTCCGTGTCGTAGGACCCGCACTCCGGGTTGCGGCACGGGCCCGCCACCCATCGGGGAACCCACGTGCCCAGCGTCTTGTGACGCCGGACGACCGTGTCCACTGGCTGTCCGCAGTCGGGACAGACGTGTTCTTCGCTGCCCATGCCCTCAGCGTAGGCCGGTCGGACGCTCAGCGCTTCCTGCTGTACGTGCGCACCAGAGCTCCGTTGCCGAACGTGCGCACCGACTCCAGGGTGAACTCCGAGATCGTGAACCCGGAGCCGAACATCGGCATGCCGGCGCCGTAGACGAGCGGGTAGGTCTTGATGACGAGCTCGTCGATCTCGTCGCGCAGTTCCCCCGCGACCCGCGAGCCACCGCAGAGGTAGATGTCGAACCCGCTCTTCTCCGCCTTCAGTTCGCGGACCCTTCCGACCAGGTCGTCCGCGATGATCTCGACGTTCGGGTCGGGCGACTCCTTCAGGGTGCTGGAGGCGACGTACTCCCGCAGATGGGCGTAGGGGCTGGTGATGCCCTCGTCGAGGGCGAGGGCGTAACTGCCGCGCCCCTGGATGACGGTGTCGAACCGCTTGTTCGGCAGGTCGTCGATGCCCATGGCCCGGCGGCCGTGGGTGGGGATGGTCTCCGGGTATTCCGTCTTCAGGAAGTCGAGGAACTCCTCGTCGAGGAGGCTCATCATCGCCGTACCGTCGCCGCCCGGGTCGCCGATGAAGCCGTCGAGGGAACAGGCGATGTAGTACGTGAGCTTTCGCAAACCGGTCTCTTTCCGTAGGCCGTCGCTGTAACAACTTCAGTTGTAGTACTTCTTATGTAGTGGTTTCAAGGGGTCGACCCGGAGACAGCGCAAGTGAGAGAAGGGACTCCGCATGGTCGGCGACCCCGGGCGCCGGGCCACGCTCGTCGACGCCGGTGTCGAGGTGCTCGCGCGTGAGGGGGCGCGTGGGCTGACCTTGCGCGCGGTGGACGCCGAGGCCGGTGTGGCCGTGGGCACCGCCTCCGACTACCTCACGGGGCGGGCCGACCCGCTGCGCCAGATCGACACCCGGCTGCACCTACGGCTCGCGCCCGACCCCGAGGTGGTCGCCCACCTGTTGACCCGGCCGAAGGACCGCGCACCGGTCACGGCCTTCATGTACGACCTCATGGCCCGGGCGACCCGCGACCGCACGGGCTACCTGGCCCTCAGGCGGCTACGCCTGGAGGCCACGCGCCGCCCCGAACTGCTCACCTCCCACACCGAGTCGGTGCGTGGCGACCTGGAGGAGGCCATGGCGTTCCACCGCACGGCCGGACTTCCCGGCGGCGACGAGTCCGTCGCCGTGCTGTATCCGGCCATGCTCGGGCTGCTCCTGGAGCATCTGACCCTGCCGGGCGTCCTGGAGGGCGCCCTGCCCGGGGTGGGCGTACCGGAGGGGCTCGTGGAACGGATCGTGGCGGCGGTGCTGCCGGAGGAGGGCCGGGCGGAGCTGAGCGCGGAGAGCCAGGGCCGGTGTCGCCGGGAGAAGGCCGGGCGGAGGAGGCCTTCACCGGTGTTGCCCGGGAGACCGGGCGGAGGAGAGCCGGGAAAGGTGCTGCCGGGAGCGGCCAGGTGGGGGGGCGGGCGCCGGTGCCGCCGCAGTCAGTGCAGCGCAGCGCGCCGCGCTTTCTCCGTTCTGGCCTAGGCCGGCCGCCGTTGCGGTCCGGGCTCGCGCCACATGGGCCACATCGCCGGGCCGTCCGGGAGGTCGAGTACCGGGCCGACGAGTTCGAAGCCGAGGCGCTCGTACAACTTGCGACTGCGGGCGCTGCTGGCCTCCAAGTAGGCGGGCAGGGCCTCCCGGTCGCAACGGTCGAGGACGCTCTCGATGAGCGCCGTGCCGAGGCCTTCGCCCTGGCGGCCGGGTGCCACGCCGATCATCCACAGGTATTCGTGTGCCCGCCCGGCGGGATGGATGGCGGCCGTCAGCCGGCCGATCATCTCGATGCGCTCGTTGTCGGGGTCGACGGCCTCCCGTACCTGGGCCGGACCTTCGTCCTCGGCGGCGCCGTCACGGCCGGCGGGGTCGTCGTGGTCCCCCTCGGCGGGCATGGAGAGCCACAGGGCGCAGGCCGAGCCGTCCTCGGTGACATCTATGCGGCCGGCCTCCAGCACGATGTCGGTGAAGGCGGCCATGAGCCCGGGGTGCTTGGCACGGCGCTCCTCGGTTCCGGGGAACACCCAGCCGCTCACCGGGTCGTCCTGGAACGCCTCGTCCAGCAGCCGGACGATCAGCTCCCTGTCCCCCGCGCCCGCCGTCCGGATGGCCACACCCATGCCCCGCCCCTTCGCTCGTCTCGACGGGCCCTGATCGTAGAGGGGTTGGCCGGAACGGGGCGATGCGAGCGGGATCTTGGCGGGATTCAGTCGAACGTCTGCTCAAACTCGACCGCTTCGGGAGTCGGTCCAGCGGATCGGTCCGGGCGTCGGATCAGGGCGTCGCTCCGGGCGTCGCTCCGGGCGTCGGTCCATGGGGCGCTCCGGCAGGCGTTTCCGGGAGGGAGGCGGGCCCCGCACACCGTGGGGCAGTGCGGGACCCGCCGACCGGAGGCCGGTGACCGTGCGGGGTCAGGAGCCGCACGGCCCCGGGCGCTCCGGGGTCTTGCCCTTCGGTGGCCCGAGGTGCGTCGCTGATGCTGCCGCTCGTCGGCACGCTGACGGCCGCCGCCTGCCGGGGGGCGTCAACCGGTCCGTCGGGTCACGAACTCGGCGAGGGCCAGCAGACCGCCCGCCGCCTCCGGGTCCGGCACCGCACGGGCCAGTTGCTGCATCGCCCGGGCCATCCGGTCGGCCGCCTGGACCTGGGCCCAGTCACGGCCGCCCGCGCGCTCCACTGCCAGGGCGATGTGCTCCAGGTCGTCCGTCTCGCTGGGTCGTGCGTACAGCGCGGCGAGTTCGGCCGCCGCCGGGTGGCCGGAGGCGAAGGCCGCCACCACCGGCAGCGACTTCTTGCGGGCGGCCAGGTCGGCACCGACGGGCTTGCCGGTGCGGCTCGGGTCGCCCCATATGCCGATGACGTCGTCGATGAGCTGGAAGGCCAGCCCGGCCTCCCGGCCGAAGGCCTCCAGCGCCGTCACTTCCGCCTCCGAGGCACCCGCGTACAGACCGCCGATGGCGCAGGCACTCCCGAGCAGGGCGCCCGTCTTGGCCTCCGCCATGGCGAGCACCTCGTCGAGCGTGACCTCCGCCGGAGCGCGGCGTTCCATCGCCGTGTCCGCGTGCTGCCCCGCGCACAGTTCGACCACGCAGTCCGCGAGCCGGACGGCGGCGGCCCGGGCCGCCGGATGCGGGTCCTGGGCGAGCAGCCGAAGGGCCAGCGCCTGCAGGGCGTCCCCGGCGAGAATGGCGTCGGCGTCGCCGAACACGGTCCACGCGGTGGGGCGATGGCGACGGGCGGTGTCCCGGTCCATCACGTCGTCGTGCAGGAGCGTGAAGTTGTGGACGAGCTCCACCGCGGCCGCTGCCCGAACCGCCCCCTCCCGCGCCTCGGACCCGCCGCCGGCCGCCGCAGCGGCGAGGACCAGCGCGGGCCGGATGGCCTTGCCGGAGCTCCCCTCCGCAGCAGTGCCGTCGGCCTGAGCCCAGCCGAAGTGGTAGAGCGCGATCCGGCGCATCGGCCCCGGCAGCGAGCCGAGCGCGGTCCGCAGCACCGGATCGACCTCGGCCCGGGCCCGCTCCAGCAGCACGACCGCCTCGTGTCCCTCGGCCGGTGCCGGCCGGCCGGCCCGCTGCGTCCCGATGGTCCCTCGTCCTTCCGGTGTCCCGGCGGCCTGCCGGGGCTCGGCTCGCCGCCGCCCGCCCGGGGCGGGCGGCGTCGTCTCCGTCCCGGACTCCGTGAGGGACTCACCCATGGGACCGCCTCGAAGGATGAGCGGAGGGTGGCGCTTCCGCTGTCGCCGGGTGCGTGCCCCGAGGATGTACCCGCCTGGACGGGCGGGGACACGGCCGGCCTGTCGGCACTGTCACCGCCAGCGGCCGATCTCGACGTTCTCCAGGACGCCGAGCGCGTCCGGTACCAGGACCGCCGCGGAGTAGTACGCCGTGACCAGGTACTTGATGATGGCCTGTTCGTTGATGCCCATGAAGCGCACCGACAGGCTCGGCTCGATCTCATCCGGGATGCCGGAGGCTCGCAGACCGATGACGCCCTGGTCGGCCTCGCCGGTACGCAGGGCGATGATGGATGTCGTACGGGCTTCCGAGACCGGGATCTTGTTGCACGGGAAGATCGGCACACCGCGCCAGGTCGGGATGCGGTTGCCGGTCATGTCGATGGTCTCGGGCACGAGCCCGCGCTTGTTGAGTTCGCGGCCGAACGCGGCGATGGCACGTGGATGGGCGAGGAGCATCTTGGTGCCGCGGCGCCTGCTGAGCAGCTCGTCGAGGTCGTCCGGGCTGGGCACGCCGTCGTGCGGCTGGATCCGCTGGTCGTACTCGCAGTTGTGCAGGAGCCCGAAGTCCCGGTTGTTGACGAGCTCGTGTTCCTGCCGCTCCTTCAGGGCCTCGACGGTCAGCCGGATCTGCTGCTCCGTCTGGTTCATGGGCTGGTTGTAGAGGTCGGCCACGCGCGTGTGGATGCGCAGCACGGTCTGGGCGACGCTCAGTTCGTACTCACGGGGGCGGGCCTCGTAGTCGACGAACGTGTGGGGGATGTCCGGCTCGCCGGAGTGACCGGCGGCGAGGTCGATCTCCTTCTCGCCGTACCGGTTGGAGCGCTGCGAGGGGATCGAGCGGCGCTGCCGGAGGTGCTCGCGCAGGGTGTCCGAGCGCTCCGCGATCTGCTCGAACTCCTGGCGGGGCAGCACGAGCACGGTGCACGCGGTGAGGGCGCGGGCCGTGAACTCCCAGATCGCGTCCTCATCGAGCAGCGCCTCGTCGCCGAAGTAGGCGCCGTCGGCGAGGACTCCGAGGGACTCGTCGTCGCCATAGGGGCCGGTGCCGACCTTCTCCACCCTGCCGTGCGCCAGGAGGTACACCTCGTCGGTCGGGCTGCCGAAGGAAGCGATCACCTCGCCCGCCGGGATCTCCCGCTGTTCGCAGCGGCGGGAGATCTCGAAGAGCACCTCCTCGTCCTCGTACGACCGCAGCGCCGGCAGCTCCCCGAGTTCCGCCGGGATGACCTCGACGCGGTCGCCGGTCTTCACGAACGTCACCCGGCCGTCCCCCACGGCGAACGTGAGCCGGCGGTTCACCCGGTACGTGCCGCCCTGGATGTCGACCCAGGGCAGCATCCGCAGCAGCCAGCGCGAGCTGATCTCCTGCATCTGCGGCACGGACTTGGTCGTGGTGGCCAGGTTCCGCGCGGCCGCCGTGCCGAGACTCTGCTGCGGCTTGGTCTGCTCCGTGCGGACCTCTTCGCCTACCGACATAGAGAACTGCCCTCCCCGGTTGTGATCGACGCCCCATGCCTCGGGCATCGATGTGCACCCGCAAGCCTTCCGCACGCGACCGGGCGGTGCTATTACCCGAAAGAGCGGGAATGGATCTTCGCGTTGCTGGGCAGGGGGACCCGTCACGGCGTTCGAAGCCGCTGTCGGGGCAGCGGCGCGTCCGGGATTCCGGGTTTTGGGATTCCGGGATTCCGGGATGCGGAGGATGCGGAGGATGCGGACCGGGTACCCGGGGGCACCGATGGCGTCAGCCCCGCGCCCGCCTCCTTTCCACGTGCGGGTGACAATGGTTCGATGACCAGCACCGACCCGCCCGGACTCGCCGCGCTGCGTCCCCGGCTGCCGTCGCCGGTGCAGGAAGTCATGGACGAGCGATTCGAGCACCGGGGCGTCCGGCTGCTGCTGAAGCGGGACGATCTGATCCACCCGGAACTGATCGGCAACAAGTGGCGCAAGCTCGGGCCGAACCTGACCGCGGCGGCCGGCCGTACCGTCGTGACCTTCGGCGGTGCCTGGTCCAACCATCTGCGCGCGACGGCCGCGGCCGGCCGGTTGCTCGGCATCCCCACGGTCGGTGTCGTACGCGGCGACGAGCTGGCCGGGCGACCCCTCAACCCCTCCCTGACGCGCTGCGCGTCCGACGGCATGCGGCTGCACTTCGTCGACCGGGCGGCCTACCGCCGCAAGTCCTCGCCCCGGGACCTGGTCGGCATCCTGCGCGCGGCCGACGCCGAGGACGCGTACGTCGTCCCCGAGGGCGGCAGCAACGCCGAGGCCGTACGCGGGTGCCGCGCGCTCGGCACCGAGCTGCGGGGCCTGGCCGCGGTCGCCGCCGTGGCCTGCGGCACCGGTGGCACGCTCGCGGGGCTGGCCGCCGGTCTCGGCCCCGGCGCGCGCGCCCTGGGCGTGCCGGTGCTCAAGGGCGGCTTCCTGACCGCAGAGACGGAGGCCCTGCAGCGTGAGGCGTTCGGTGGCCGGTGTGGCACCTGGAGCCTGGACGAGCGCTTCTCCTTCGGTGGCTACGCGCGCGTGCCCGCCGAGCTCGACGCCTTCGCGGCGGACTTCGAGCAACGGCACGGCCTGCCCGTGGAGCGTCTGTATGTCGCCAAGCTGCTGTACGGACTCGTCACGCTGGCCGGTGAGGGTGCCTTCCCGCGCGGGACGGCGGTCGTGGCCGTGATCACCGGTCGCCCCTTCCCGTGAAACGCCGCTCCCCCCGGGGCGCCGCTGCCACTGGGGCGCCGCTTCCCCTCCAGGCGCCCCATCCCCTTGAGGCGCCCCATCCCCGTTGAGGCGCTCCTTTCCCTTGAGGCGCCGCTTCCCCTTTGCCCCCTCTCCTCGAAGTGCCGCTCTGCCGCTCCGCTCTTGCCGTGAGGGCGGTTGTCCGTCTCTCCCTGCGGCGACGGCCCGCCGTCACGCCGCCTCCCGGAACGCCGCCGCCTCTTCCAGGTCCAGCCTGCGCAGCAGGGTCCGCAGCATCTCGTCGTCGATGTAACGGCCGTCCCGGAGCCTGACGAACACCTCGCGCTCGGCGCTGATCATCTCGCGCGACAGCCGGCGGTAGGTGTCGTCGACGGATTCCCCCGTGACCGGGTTGGCCTGGCCGAGCCGCTCCCAGACGGCGTTGCGGCGGCGCTCCAGCACGATGCGCAGCCGGTCGGCGAGCGGGGCGGGCAGGGCGTTGCGCTCGTCGGCGAGGAGTTCGTCCAGGCGCCGTTCGGCGGCCCGGGAGGCCTGTGCCTGGGCGTTGGCCTCGGCCAGCGTCTCGGTCTGGGCGTCCCGCCCGGGGAACTTCAGCACCCGGATGAGCGGCGGCAGGGTCAGGCCCTGCACCACCAGGGTCCCGATGACCGTCGTGAAGGTCAGGAAGAGGATGAGGTTGCGCTGCGGGAAGGGCTCCTCCCCGCCGTGCAGGGTGAGCGGGATGGAGAAGGCGATGGCCAGCGAGACGACCCCCCGCATTCCGGCCCACGCGATCACGAACGGCCCCTTCCATGTCGGGTTCTCTTCCCGTTCGCGCACTCGGGCCGACAGCAGCCGGGGCAGGAAGGTGGCGGGATACACCCAGACGAACCGGGTGGCGACGACGACCAGGAACACGGCGATCGCGTACCAGGCGGCGTCGACACCCTCGTACTCCCCGAGTCCCCTCAGCACCACCGGCAGCTGGAGGCCGATCAGCGCGAACACGGCTGATTCCAGGACGAAGGCGACCATCTTCCAGACCGCCTCCTCCTGCAGACGGGTCGCGAAATCGACCTCCCATGCGCGGTGTCCCAGGTAGAGCGCGACGACCACGACCGCGAGGACGCCGGAGGCGTGGAGCTGCTCGGCGACGGCGTACGCGACGAAGGGGATCAGCAGGGACAGCGTGTTCTGCAGCAGCGCCTCCTTCAGGTGCGTGCGCAGCCAGTGGATCGGCGCCATCAGCAGCAGGCCCACCACGACACCGCCGACCGCCGCGAGCAGGAACTCGCCGATGCCCCCGGCCCAGGTCGCGCCCTCGCCGACGGCGGCGGCCAGGGCCACCCGGTAGGCGGTGATCGCGGTGGCGTCGTTCAGCAGGGACTCGCCCTGGAGGATCGTGGTGATCCGTGACGGCAGCCCCACCCGGCGGGCGACCGCCGTGGCCGCGACGGCGTCCGGGGGCGCCACCACCGCGCCGAAGACCAAGGCAGCGGTGAGCGGTATCCCCGGCACGATCACGTACAGGGCCCAGCCGACGACGAAGGTCGCGAACAGCACGTACCCGACGGACAGCATCGCGACCGGCCGCAGCTGCGCCCGCAGGTCGAGGTAGGAGCTGTCGGTCGCGGCCGTGTGCAGCAGCGGGGGCAGGATGAGCGGCAGGACGACGTGCGGGTCGAGCGTGTACTCGGGTACCCCCGGAACGTAGCTGACGGCCAGCGCCACGGCCACCAGCAGCAGCGGCGCCGGCACCGGGGTCCGCCGCGCGGCCGCGGCTGTCGCGGCACTGCCCGCCACGAGCAGCAGCAGTGGCATCACGTCCATCGTTCTCGCCCGCCCTCAATTTTCGACACGGTCTTCCGCCCGACCGTCGTAACCTGGCAATCATGAAACAGTGCACGCATGCCGACGCGCTGCCGCATCCCGAACCCGGCCCGCTCAGCGAGACGTGTCCGGAGTGCTTGGCCGAGGGCATGGATCCGGTGCAACTGCGGCTGTGCCTCAGCTGCGGTCACGTCGGCTGCTGCGACTCGTCGCCGGGACGGCATGCGGCGGAGCACCACAAGGAGTCCGGTCACCCGGTGATGCGGACCCACGAACCCGGAGAGACCTGGCGCTGGTGCTTCGTCGACCACGTCCTGGTGTGACGCGACAGGGCCCCGGCGGCGGACGGTTCGACCGTCTGACGTCTGGGTACGTCAACCCGGCGCGCGCTCTTCCCATTTGGGCCCGCCCAACCCCTAGACACGGAGCGTATCCACAGGTTTACTGTGAGTAACGACAAGGGGTTGGGGTCCCGGGGACAGGACCGTCGAGAGCGCGGTAGCGTCACCGCTGAACCACGTATCGCGTTATCCCGAGGGGCGACCCTCGGCCCTGAAACGCTTGTACCACCATGGAGGTGAGGGTGTCCCAGATCGCAGGCGAGCCCGCGACGCAGGACTTCGTGGAAGTCCGGCTGCCGGCCGCGGGGGCCTACCTGTCGGTGCTGCGTACGGCCACGGCCGGTCTCGCGGCCCGTTTGGACTTCACCCTCGACGAGATCGAGGACCTGCGCATCGCGGTGGACGAGGCCTGCGCGATCCTGCTTCAGCAGGCCGTGCCCGGCTCGGTGCTCAGTTGTGTCTTCCGCCTCGTCGACGACTCACTCGAGGTCACCGTCTCGGCGCCGACCACGGATGGTCATGCCCCTTCGCGGGACACCTTCGCCTGGACCGTCCTGTCCGCGCTGGCGGGCAAGGTCTCCTCCGCCGTGGACAAGGACAAAACCGTTTCGATCAGCCTCTACAAACAGCGCGGCGCGGGACCCGGGCCGGCGTGAGGAGCGAGGACGGGCCGGTGCGGGACGAAGAGCGCGGCACACGAGAGCTGCCGGCCGAGGGCACGGGCACGAGCGGCCCGGCCGGTGCCCGGCGCATGGCGGACGGCATCGACGGCATCCCCGAGCAGGCCCGCCCGCATCCCGAGGACGACTCCGCGGGGGCCGTCCTCCCGGGCGGCGGGCGGCTGGACCGGGACGGTGCCGTGCCGAGCGCGTCTGCGGGCGAGGGGATCGCCGTACCCCCGGCCCAGGGGGGTCCCCCCACTCCCGCGAAGTCGAGAGTGGCGGAGGAGGCGAGGGCTCGGGGAAGGGCGACGGGCGGGACGATGAGCGAGCACGAGCGACACTCCGAGGATCAGACGCCGCGCGCGCATCACGCACCGGGCGCGCAGCACGGCTCGCCGGACCGCAGTGGGGCGCGCGAGATGTTCCTCAAGCTGCGCACGCTGAGCAGCGGCAGTCCCGAGTACGCGGAGCTGCGCAACCAGCTGGTCCGGATGCATCTGCCGCTCGTGGAGCATCTCGCCCGCCGCTTCCGAAACCGGGGCGAGCCGCTGGACGACCTCACGCAGGTCGCCACGATCGGGCTGATCAAGTCGGTCGACCGTTTCGACCCGGACCGCGGCGTGGAGTTCTCGACGTACGCGACTCCGACGGTCGTCGGCGAGATCAAGCGGCACTTCCGCGACAAGGGCTGGGCGGTGCGCGTCCCGCGCCGGCTGCAGGAGCTGCGCCTGGCGCTGACCACGGCCACGGCCGAGCTCTCGCAGCTGCACGGCCGCTCCCCCACGGTTCACGAGCTCGCCGAGAAGCTGGCGATCTCCGAGGAGGAGGTCCTGGAGGGGCTGGAGTCCGCCAACGCGTACTCCACGCTGTCCCTGGACGTCCCCGACACCGACGACGAGTCCCCGGCGGTCGCGGACACCCTCGGCGCCGAGGACGAGGCGCTGGAGGGCGTGGAGTACCGGGAGTCCCTCAAGCCGCTGCTGGAGGATCTCCCACCGCGCGAGAAGCGGATCCTGCTGCTGCGGTTCTTCGGCAACATGACGCAGTCGCAGATCGCGCAGGAGGTCGGCATCTCCCAGATGCACGTCTCCCGGCTGCTGGCGCGCACGCTGGCGCAGTTGCGGGAGAAGCTGCTCGTCGAGGAGTGACGGTTACTTCTCCGGGTTGCTGGTGCTGCCGGGCCCGCGGATCCCGAGGGCCCGGGTCGTCTCGGGGTTCACCAGCAGCACCAGCGACGCGACGGCCACGGCCGCGAGGGCGATCCCGCCCGGAATGGCCATGCTGTCGGCCTGCAGCAGGTTGTAGGCCACCGGCAGCGCCATCAGCTGCGTGATCACGGCCGGGCCGCGGCTCCAGCTGCGCAGGGCGAGCAGTCCGCGGGCCGCGAACAGCGGCAGCAGTGCGAGCACGACCAGCGTGATGCCACCGGTCACGGCCTGCTGCCGGTCGTCGGGATGCCCCGTGAGGCCGAGGACGAGGATCCAGACCCCGCCGACGACCAGAGCGAGGCCTTCCAGCGCGGCCAGCAGCGCGGCGTACGTCACACGCCGGGGGCGGGGGCCGGTGGTTTCCTCGGTGGTGGGGGTCTGCTCGCTGCTCACCCCTGAAGAGTAGCCCTCGTCGTACACGCCCCCCGAGGTGCCGTTCACCTCCGCTCTCTTACCCGATCCCTACCTCGGTATGGGCCCGGTACCACCCAGTAGGTACGCTGCCAGTCATGCGTGCACTCCTCGTGGTCAATCCGGCGGCAACCACCACAAGTGCGCGCACACGCGACGTACTGATCCATGCGCTCGCCAGCGAGATGAAGCTGGAGGCGGTGACCACCGAGTACCGGGGGCACGCCCGCGACCTCGGCCGGCAGGCGGCGGACAGCGACGACATCGACCTGGTGGTGGCCCTCGGCGGCGACGGCACGGTCAACGAGGTGGTCAACGGCCTGCTGCACGCCGGCCCCGCGCCGGGCCATCTGCCCGGCCTCGCCGTGGTCCCCGGCGGCTCCACCAATGTCTTCGCCCGCGCCCTGGGCCTGCCCAACGACGCCGTGGAGGCGACCGGCGCCCTGCTGGACGCCCTGCGCGACGGCAGCGAGCGAACCGTCGGCCTGGGTCTGACCTCGGGCACGCCGGGCACGGAGGACGAGTCGGTGCCGGCCCGCTGGTTCACCTTCAACGCGGGGCTCGGCTTCGACGCCGGTGTGGTGGGTCGTGTGGAGCAGCATCGAGAGCGGGGCCGGAAATCCACACACGCTCTCTACGTGCGCCAGGTGATGCGCCAGCTCCTGGGCGAGCCGAACCGCCGCAACGGGACGATCACCTTGGAACGGGCCGGCGAGGATCCGGTCACCGATCTGGTGCTGTCCATAGTCTCGAACACCTCGCCCTGGACGTTTCTGGGGAATCGCCCGATCTACGCGGCACCTAAAGCCTCGTTCGATACCGGCCTCGACCTCTTCGGTCTCAGCCGTCTCTCCACTGCGGCGGTTGCCCGGTATGGCACCCAGTTGCTCACTTCGTCCCCCGAGCGTGGACCCCATGGCAAGCACGCCACCTCTCTGCATGACTTGACAGAGTTCACCTTGCATTCGAAGGTCCCGCTCCCCCTCCAGATGGACGGTGACCACCTGGGGCTGCGGACCAGCGTGACGTTCACAGGCGTACGCCGTGCACTGCGTGTGATTGTGTGAGCAGAACTGGCTAAAGTCCTTTCACTCGAACGTTTAGGCCAGGATCCACCCCATGGAAGTACGGCTGTGACCTAGTCGACACCGAAGAATCAAAAAAAACTTTCCAGAAGGGGTTGTATCCGCCGCTGAGGTTTGCGAGTCTCTACGTGGCGATCGGGACGGCCCGCAAGACCGGCCTCCACTGATCACCAGAACCCCTCTCCAACTCACAGGACCTTCGTCAGGTAACCCTGATGGTCGGCCTTCACTTGTTGAGGGATTCGTGAAAGCGTTCACATTCACAAGCACCTGCACGTAATACCAAGGAGAGGTAGCAGCCATGGACTGGCGTCACAACGCCGTTTGCCGCGAGGAAGACCCCGAGCTCTTCTTCCCCATCGGCAACACCGGTCCTGCGCTGCTGCAGATCGAGGAAGCCAAGGCCGTCTGCCGTCGCTGCCCGGTTATGGAGCAGTGTCTGCAGTGGGCGCTCGAGTCCGGCCAGGACTCCGGCGTCTGGGGTGGTCTCAGCGAGGACGAGCGTCGTGCCATGAAGCGCCGCGCCGCCCGCAACCGGGCCCGTCAGGCCTCCGCCTGACAACCCACCCCTGCTGACAGCCTGAGCTTGGCGGCGCGTGTGCCTCACGGCATTACTCCGTAGACAGCGCGTACGCATCTCCCGCCCCCGAGCCGCAGCGCGCAGTTCCCCCGATGCGCTTAGTAAAGCAGCAACGAGCTTTAGCCCCGGGCCACTTGATGGCCCGGGGCTCATTGCTGTTCCGGGACCGCCGCGCGGGTTCCCGGATTCCGCTACTTCCGGGACCGCCGCGCGGGTTCTCGGATCCCGCTACTTCCGGGACCGCACCGGCGTTCTCGGATTCCGCTACTTCTGCGACCGCACCGGAATGTCGAGGATCACACGGGTGCCGCGCTCCGGCGCCGGGACCATGTCGAAGGTGCCGCCCAACTCGCCTTCCACCAGGGTCCGCACGATCTGCAGGCCGAGATTGCCGGCGGTGTGCGGATCAAAGCCGTCCGGCAGGCCGACCCCGTCGTCCTGGACCGTGACCAGCAGTCGGGCTTCCTTGGTCGTGCCACCGCGGACCGCCGACACCTCGACCGTGCCGGTGTCGCCCTCGCGGAAACCGTGTTCCAGCGCGTTCTGCAGGACCTCGGTCAGCACCATCGACAGCGGCGTGGCGACCTCGGCATCGAGGATGCCGAAGCGGCCGGTGCGCCGGCCCGTCACCTTGCCCGGGGAGATCTCCGCGACCATCGCCAGGACACGGTCGGCGATGTCGTCGAACTCCACGCGCTCGTCCAGGTTCTGGGAGAGCGTCTCGTGCACGATCGCAATCGATCCGACGCGCCGCACCGCCTCTTCGAGGGCCTCGCGCCCGCGGTCGGACTCGATGCGCCGGGCCTGGAGGCGCAGCAGGGCCGCCACCGTCTGGAGGTTGTTCTTGACGCGGTGGTGGATCTCCCGGATCGTCGCGTCCTTGGTGATCAACTCGCGTTCGCGCCGTCGCAGTTCGGTGACGTCCCGGAGCAGGACGAGGGAACCGATGCGGGTGCCCTTCGGCTTGAGGGGGATCGCGCGGAACTGGATGACCCCGTCACTGGCCTCGATCTCGAACTCGCGCGGCGCCCAGCCGCTGGCGACCTTGGCGAGCGCCTCGTCCACCGGACCCCGGGTCGGGGCGAGTTCGGCGGTGGTCCTGCCCAGGTGCTGGCCGACGAGGTCGGAGGCGAGGCCGAGCCGGTGGTAGGCGGACAGGGCGTTCGGGGAGGCGTACTGGACGATCGCGTCGGCGTCGAGCCGGATCAGACCGTCGCCCACGCGGGGCGAGGCGTCCATGTCGAGCTGCTGGTTGGCGAACGGGAAGGACCCGGCTGCGATCATCTGCGCCAGGTCGGAGGCGCTCTGCAGATAGGTGAGCTCCAGGCGGCTCGGGGTGCGCACGGTGAGGAGGTTGGTGTTGCGCGCGATGACTCCGAGGACGCGCCCCTCCCGCCGAACGGGGATCGACTCGACCCGGACGGGCACCTCCTCGCGCCACTCGGGGTCGCCCTCGCGCACGATGCGGCCCTCGTCGAGGGCGGCGTCCAGCAGCGGGCGGCGCCCGCGCGGGACCAGGTGGCCCACCATGTCGTCCTGGTACGAGGTCGGACCGGTGTTGGGCCGCATCTGGGCGACCGAGACGTACCGGGTGCCGTCGCTGGTGGGGACCCACAGGACCAGGTCGGCGAAGGAGAGGTCGGAGAGCAGCTGCCACTCCGACACCAGCAGGTGCAGCCACTCGAGATCGGTGTCGTCGAGGGCGGTGTGCTGGCGTACGAGTTCGTTCATGGAGGGCACGTGTGCGAGCGTACCCGGGGGTTCGTACGGCCCTGAAACACCCGCGGGCCGCGGCGCCTGAGAGGGACCCTCAACCCTCCCGGCACCGCAGCCCGGAGCAGCATCGGCCGTGGGGTGTGCGGTCCCGGTCGGCCGAAGGATGAGGAGCCGGGGCAGTCAGGGCAGAGAGCCTCGGTTCCTCGGTCCGCCTTCCTGTGCGGGGAAGACGGAGGCTGGTGCGCGTTGCACTCGCGCTCTCGTTACGCATTGTGGACTAGACCACTTGGGGGTGTCCATGCGTGGGAGGTTGTTCGTTGTTGTCATTTCCGCGACGCGTCGGACGCAGCGGAGTCCAGCAGGCAGCCTAACCCGTGTGGGTTCCTGTGCGGGGCCAGATGGACAGGGCAATTTCCGCGACCGCCTCCAGTTCCTCCCTGCTCGCCCCGTCGCGCGCCTGTTGTGACATGCCCTGGATCATCGCTCCGGTGTGACGGGCCAGTGCGGCGGCGTCGGTGGCGGGCGGCAGCACGCCGGCGGCGACGTCGGCCCTGATGCGGTTTTCGAACGCGGCGATGTTGGCGTTGCGGCGGTCCCGCAGCGACTGCTCCACCTCCGGGTTCGAGCAGTTCGCGGCGGCGTGGACGACGAGGCAGCCGTGCGGGTGGCCGGGTTCGGTGTACGCCGTGGCGGCTTCGCGCAGGGTGCGCTCCACGGCGGCCCGGGCGGTGGGCTCCTCGGTGAGGGCGCGCTCGGTGAAGGAGCCGTATCGCGTGCCGTACACCTGGACGACCTCTTCGAAGAGGGACCGCTTGTCGCCGAAGGCGGAGTAGAGGCTGGGGGCTCCGATGTCCATGACCCGGGTGAGGTCGGAGACGGACGTGGCTTCGTAGCCGTGCTCCCAGAAGGCCAGGAGGGCCTTCTCGAGTGCGGTTTCGCGATCGAAGGAGCGGGGGCGACCGCGGGGCCTGGTCCTGGCCTTGGCCGGACCGGCGGCCGTCGCATCCGTGGTGTCGGCCCCCTTCGGCGCCTTCGCGGTTCCGTCCTCGTTCACCATGGGGTGCATTTTATAGCGGGCACTAGAGAAATGAAGACCGGCTGCTGTACGGTCATTTCTGTAGCGACCGCTAGAAAAATGAGAAGGGGGCGCCGCCATGGGCGTGCTCACGGGCAGGACGGCACTCGTCACGGGGGCGAGCAGGGGCATCGGGCGAGGCATCGCCGAGCGGCTGGGGCGCGACGGCGCCCGGGTCGCGGTGCACTACGGCAGGAACGAGACGGCGGCGAAGGAAACGGTCGCGGCGATCGAGAGGGCCGGTGGCTCGGCGTTCGCACTGGGGGTGGAACTGGGCACACCCGGGGACGCCGAGGCGTTGTGGGAAGAGTTCGACCGGCATGCCGACGGGCTGGACATCCTGGTGAACAACGCGGCGATCGGCACTACGCGGCCCATCGATCGACTGGAGGAGCGGGAGTACGACGAGGTCTTCGCGGTGAACGTGAAGGCACCGTTCTTCATCCTCAAGCACGGCATGGCGCGCCTGCGGGACGGCGGCCGCGTCGTCAACATCTCGTCGGGGCTGGCCCGGACGGCGGCGATGCCCGACAACGTGGCGTACGCGATGACGAAGGGCGCGCTGGACGTCCTCTCACGGGACCTGTCCAAGGTGCTGGGGCACCGGGGCATCACGGTGAACTCGGTGGCCCCGGGGATCATAGACACGGACAACACGGCGGCCCTGCTGCACGGCAGTCCCGACGGCTGGGCGAAGGCCGCTGCACTGTCGGCGCTGGGCGGGGTGGGCCGGCCCGCCGAAGTCGCCGACGTGGTGGCCTTCCTGGTGTCGGACGGCGGGCGGTGGACAACGGGGAGTTGGGTGGACGTGACGGGGGGTTCGCTCACCTGACCGCGGCGGGGAGGGACGCGGGCGGGCCCCGCCCCTCCCTCGCCCTCAGCGGGTCTCCGTCACCTTCGCCAGTGCCCGGGGCGCGTCCGGGTCCTGGCCCCGGGCGATGGTGACCTCGTAGGCCAGGAGCTGGAGGGGGATGATCTCCAGCACGGGCTGGACCTCCTCCGCCACGCCGTCGGTGGGCAGCACGAAGCCGGCCGAGGCCTGCTCCACCTGGTGCCGGGGCCCGATGACGACGAGGTCGGCGCCGCGGCCGCGCAGCCGGTCCAGGACGGGCTGGAGGGCTTCGCCGCCCTTGCCGTCGGTGACCACGGCGATGACCGGGGAGACGTTGTCGACCATGGCGAGCGGTCCGTGCAGCAGGTCCGCGCCGGAATAGGAGAGGGCGGGGATGTAGCTGGTCTCCATCAGCTTGAGGGCGGCCTCCTTGGCCGTGGGGTAGCCGTAACCGCGAGAGGTGATCACCATGCGCTCGGCGAAGCGGTAGCGGGCGGCGAGCGTGCGCACCTCCCCCTGGCGGGCGAGCAGTTGCCCGGCGAGCTCCGGCAGCACCCGCGCAGGAGCGCCGTCGCCGCCCCGCAGGCCCTCGACGAAGAGGTAGAGCGCGAGAAGGGAGGCCGTGTACGTCTTGGTCGCGGGGAGGGCCTTCTCGGGCCCGGCCATGATGTCGATGTGGTACTCGGAGACACCGGCGAGCGGTGAGTCCGGGTTGTTGGTGACGGCCAGCGTGATGGCGCCCGCCTCACGGGCGGCCCGGGTCGAGGCGACCAGGTCGGGGGAGCCACCGGACTGACTGACGGTGACGACCAGGACGTCCGTGAGGTCGGGCCGGGCGCCGTAGGCCGTGGTGGTGGACATCGAGGTGAGTCCGCAGGGCAGGCCGAGCCGGATCTCCAGGAGGTACTTGGCGTACAGGGCGGCGTTGTCGGAAGTGCCGCGGGCGGTCAGCAGGACGAAGCGGGGCGTGCGGGCGGCGATCCGCCGGGCCACGTCCTGGATGGCGGGGGCGCCCTCGGACAGGATCCGGCGCAGGACGGCGGGCTGCTCCGCCATCTCACGGGCCATGGTCCGGCCCGGGAGTTCGCTGAGGGGGTCCGGTGCGGCTGCGGCGGTCATGGCGGGTTCCTTCCGGGGGCGGGGCGGGTGCAGACCCCATTCCACTCCCCCGGGTCGGACACCGCCCGCCCGGGATGCCCAGATCGCATGTCCGCACCCTGTGCAGCGGTGCTGTTCATCCTCTGGTGACCTGGTCGGCGCTGCAGCGCCATCCGCGCGGGAGCACCGGTACACACCCTGGGAGCGGCAGGACCGCTCTGTTAGATTGGTCTAAACCACAAGACCCCCTCCCGGGTCGGCTCCCAGTTGAGCAGTCCTCTCAGATCGGCAGGCCCAGCGTGGAAGTTGTCATCGTTCCGGACGCCAAGGCGGGCGGCGAGCTCATCGCCGAGGCCATGGCACAGCTGCTCCGGCGCAAGCCCGACGCCCTGCTCGGCGTGGCCACGGGCTCGACGCCCCTGCCTGTCTACGAGGCGCTGGCGGCGAAGGTGCGCTCCGGCGCGGTGGACGTCGGGCGGGCGCGGATCGCGCAGCTCGACGAGTACGTGGGGCTGCCCTCCGATCATCCGGAGTCGTACCGGTCGGTGCTGCGGCGGGAGGTGCTGGAGCCGCTCGGGATCGGGATGGAGCAGTTCACGGGCCCGGACGGCACGGCGGCGGACGTGCAGGGGGCGTGCGAGGCCTATGACAAGGTCCTGTCGGACGCGGGAGGTGTGGACCTTCAGCTGCTCGGCATCGGGACCGACGGACACATAGGTTTCAACGAGCCGTGCTCGTCGCTGGCGTCGCGGACACGGATCAAGACGCTGACCGAGCAGACCCGGATCGACAACGCGCGGTTCTTCGACGGCGACATCACCCAAGTGCCGCACCACGTGATCACGCAGGGCATCGGCACCATCCTGGAGGCGCGGCATCTGGTGCTGCTCGCCACCGGCGAGGGCAAGGCGGACGCGGTGGCGGCGACGGTGGAAGGGCCGATCGCCGCGGTGTGTCCCGCGTCAGCGCTCCAGCTCCACCCGCACGCGACGGTCGTCGTCGACGAGGCCGCCGCGTCGAAGCTGAAGCTGGCGGACTATTTCCGCCACACCTACGCCAACAAGCCGGACTGGCAGGGGATCTGAACCGACCGGCCAGGCAGGGGAGCTGAACCAGCCCGACGACAGGGGTCTCGGTGCAGTGACCCGCGGGATCGTTCCCTGGCGCGGCGGGAGTCCCGTGCCGCCGCGGCGTCGTGTGCGACACCGTGGCGGCAGCCCCGAGGAGAGAGCCGAAGCCCGGCCGCAACCCATCGCTGTCGCGAAGGGCGTCCCCATCCGCGTCCCCATCCGTGCCGGCACGGATCGGACGGCACGGCCGGTTCGCCCCCGCGCTCTTACAGCCCTGTGACCCCGGCGATCACTTCGGCCGCCGCCCGGCCGCAGACGCGGGCCGCGCCGTGGGTGGCGATGTGCAGGGCGCCGCGCGGGGCGGCCTGAGGGACGCCCATCTCGACGACGACGGTGTCGGGGCGGGCCGCCAGCAGGGTGTCGAGGGCGGAGGCCATCCAGGGGTGGCGGTGTTCGTCGCGGACGACCGCGACGATGCGGCGCGGGCCGGCCGCCTCCAGTGCCGCCCGGCCGGCGCTCTCGCCGGCCGCGCTCTCCGGGCCGTCCCCTGCAGAGAAACTGCCCGTCACCGTGCCCGGCAGGAGGTGCGCGAGCTCCGCGGCGATGCCCCACGGGGTCTCGTCGCCCACCGCGATGTTGGCCACGGGGGTGAGCGCGGCGACGTAGGGCGGTTCCGTGAGGGGCTCGAAGGTGTCGGGACTGCCGAGGCCGGGTGCGGCGGTCACGGTGAGGGCACGGCGGGCGGCGTGCAGGCCGATCCCGGTGCCGGCGGTGTTCGCGGCCGGGTGAGCCGACGTGCCCGCCCAGCGAGCCAGTGCGCGTACGCGGTCGGCGGCCTCGGCGAGGCGGTCCTCCGGGAGTTCACCCGCCCGCACGGCTCCGACGAGGGCGTCCCGGAGGCGCAGCACGGTCGCGTCGTCGGCGAGGCCGCCGCCCACGCAGATCGCGTCGGCGCCCGCGGCGACGGCGAGGACGCTGCCGCGTTCGATGCCGTAGGTGCCGGCGATGGCCTGCATCTCCATGCCATCGGTGACGATGAGCCCGTCGTAGCCGAGCTCCTCGCGGAGCAGGTCGGTGAGGATGCGGCGGGAGAGGGTGGCCGGGCGGTCGGGGTCCAGCGCGGGGACCAGGATGTGGGCGCTCATGACGGCCCGGGTTCCGGCGGCGATGGCGGCACGGAAGGGGCTCAGTTCGCGCTCGGCGAGCACCTCGGCGCGGACATCGATGCGGGGCAGGGCGTGGTGGGAGTCGACGGCGGTGTCGCCGTGGCCCGGGAAGTGCTTGGTGCAGGCGGCGACCCCGGCGGACTGCAGACCGGTGACGTAGGCGGCGGTGTGCCGGGCGGCGAGTTCGGTGTCGGCGCCGAAGGAGCGCACACCGATGACCGGGTTGCGCGGGTCGGAGTTGACGTCGGCGGAGGGGGCCCAGTTGAGGTTGACGCCGCAGGCGGCGAGGCGCCGGCCCAGTTCGTGGGCGACCTGCTGGGTCAGTTCCACGTCGTCGACCGCGCCGAGGGCGTGGTTGCCCGGGACGGAGGATCCGCTGCGCACCTCCAGGCGGGTCACGTCACCGCCCTCCTCGTCGATCGCGACGAGGACGTCGTCACGCTCGGCCCGCAGCTGGGCGGTCAGGGCGGCCAGTTGGTCCGGCGAGGCGATGTTGCGGCCGAACAGTCCGACGGAGGCGAGGCCCTCGCCGAGCCGGCGCAGCAGCCAGTCGGGGGCGGTGGTGCCGGTGAAGCCGGGCTGGAGGACCGTCAGGGCATCGCGGGTGAGCGTGTCGGTGCCGTCGGCGAGTGTCGTCATCGGGTGAGGTCATCCCTTCACTGCGCCCGCGGTCAGGCCCGCGGCCATCTTGCGCTGGACGAGGAGGAAGAGGGCGACGATCGGCACGGCCATCATCGTGGCGCCGGCCATCATCGGGGCGTATTCGGTGCCGTGTTTGGTGGTGAAGTTGCCGAGCCAGACGGTCGCGGTCTGGTTCTTCTGGCTGAGGAGCATCAGGGCGTACAGGTACTCGTTCCAGGCCTGGATGAAACCGTAGACCGAGGTGGCGACCATGCCGGGGGCCAGGAGCGGGAAGACGACCCGGAGGAAGGCGCCGGTGCGCGAGCAGCCGTCGACCATGGCCGCCTCCTCCAGTTCCTTCGGGATGTTGACGATGAAGCCGCGCAGCGTCCACACCGTGAAGGGGAGGATGAAGGTCAGGTACGTGATGATGAGGCCGGTGAGCCGGTCGTACTGGCCCAGGTCGTTGAGCAGCAGGAACACCGGAATGATCATGGCGACCAGCGGCACCATCTGGACCGCGAGGATGCCCACGATCACGATCTTGCGGCCGCGGAAGGCGAACCGGGAGATGGCGAGCGCGGCCAGCAGTCCGACGGCCATGCCGATGACGACCACGGCCAGCGACACGACCATGCTGCGGCCCACCGGGCCCCAGAAGTCGGCGATGTCCAGCGCCCGGCCGAAGTTGTCCAGGGTGAAGCCCGTCGGCAGCAGGCTGGGATCCGGGTCGATGGCGTCCTTGGCGGGTTTGAACGCGGTGTTGAGCATCCAGTAGAGCGGGAAGCCCGCGATGAGGAAGACCAGGAGACCGAGGAGGTTCCAGCCGAGCCGCGGGTTCCTGCGGCGGCGGGCTCCGGCGAGCGTGCTCATTCGACCTCTCCGATCTTCAGCATCTGCCGCATGTAGACGGCGACCACGCCGAGCAGCAGCAGGACGGTGACCAGCGCGATGGCCGAGCCCTGGCCGTAGTCGTTGACCACGAACGCCCGGTCGTAGGAGTAGGTGTTGAGGACCTGGAACTCCGGCTCGGGGTGGCCGCCCCGCATGACGAACACCTGGGGGAAGACGCCCATGTCCCAGATGACCGACAGGGTCGTGAGCATCACGATGATCGGCTTGAGGACGGGCAGGGTGACGAACCGGAACACGCCCCAGGAGCCGGCGCCGTCCAGCCGGGCCGCCTCCTCCAGCTCCTTCGGGACCTGGGTGAGACCGGCACTGAGGGTGATGACCACGAACGGCACGGCTCCCCAGATCACCAGCAGCATGATCACGGCCAGCCCCTGGGGGCCGCTCGCGAACCAGTTGTGGCCGACCATGTCGACGCCGGGCAGCTTGCTGAGCAGCGCGTTGAAGACGCCGTAGTCCGAGTCGAAGAGCCACTTGAAGACGGTGGTCGCCACGATCACCGGCATGCCCCAGCTCGCCACCAGCACGATGTTGATGAGCATCTTCAGCCAGCCGGAGACCCGCTGGAGCAGCAGGGCGAGCGCCATGCCGATCACCATGGTGAAGACGACGGCGCCGGCCGCGAAGACGATGGTGCGCACGACGACGGCCCAGAACTCGCCGTCGCCCAGCACCTTGGCGAAGTTGTCGAACCCGACCGTCTCGGCCGGCTGGAAGCCCCACAGCTGGGACTGCCCGAACTTCTGGAAGGACAGGGTGACCAGGCGGGCCAGCGGATAGCCCATGACCAGGGCGAGGATCAGCAGGCAGGGCGCGAGCAGCAGCCAGGGGACCGAGGCCCCGCCCGGCGTGCGCTGTCCGCGGGGCCGCCGGTTTTCCAGGGGCGGCGGTGGTGGCTGCCGCGGTGGCGGCACCTTGGCGGTGGTGGTGGTCTCTGCGGCACTCATCGCGCGCTCCTTGACGATCCCTCAGGCCGTACGAGATGCAGGGCCCCGTCGAGGACTGCGGGGAGGCGACGGGGCCCTGCGCTCAGGTCACTTGGTGTTGATGACCTTGTCGATCGCGGCGTCCGCCTCCTTGGCGGCGGCCTCGACGGACTTCTTGCCGGTGCCGATGTTCTGCAGCATGGTCTGCAGGACCTGGGCCTTCTCGACCTGGCCCCAGCCGGGCGCCATCGGGACGAACCAGCTGGACTCGGCCGCGGTGGCGGGGACGGCCGTCTTCGGGTCGTTCTTGAGCGTCGCGAGGTCGGTCTTGTTGTTGGGCAGGTTGCCCTTGGCCATCAGGCCCTTCTGGCCGGAGGAGCCGGTGAACGCGTTGATCCACTCGGCGGCCAGGGCCTGCGCGTCGGACTTCACCGGCACGGCGAGGTCGGAGCCGCCCAGGAAGACGGGCATGTTCTTGCCGGACGGGCCGGGCATCACGAAGTTCTCGAGGTTGCCCTTCAGCTTGCCGGTCTTGTCGTTCTTCGGGTCCTCGGCGGTGGCGCCCTCCCACGCGGCGGCGAAGATCATGGCGGACTTGCCCTGGCCGTAGACGATGTAGCGGTCGGACTCGTCCTTGGTCTTGTCGCCGTGCATGTAGGAGTCGACGACGTTCTTGAACTCCTTCAGGCCCTTGAGGGACTCGGGCGAGGAGAGGGATGCCTTCCACTGGCCGCCCGACTCGGTGGCGATGGCGCCGCCGGCGTCGTAGACGAAGGACATGGCCGCGTACCAGTCGCGGGTGGGCTGGTACCAGGCGCTGAACTTGTCGCCCTGCTTCTTCTGGATCTTGTCCAGGGCGGCGGTCAGCTCCTTGTACGTCTTCGGCGCCGACTTCACCCCGACGGACGCCGCCACGTCCTTGCGCCAGTTGGCGACGCGACCGCCGGCGTAGTACGGGACGCCGTAGGTCTTGCCGTCGTAGGTGACCGAGGCCTTGAGGCCGTCCAGCCAGGCGTCGGAGTTGTCGAACGTGGCCGCGTCGAGGGGGGCGAAGGCGCCCTTGACCATGTAGCCGAGCATCTCGGTGTTGCCCATCTCGACCACGTCCGGGGCCTTGTCCGTGGCGAGGACGGCGTCGAGCTTGGCGTTCTTGTCGGGCCAGCCGTAGTACTCGTGATTGATCTTGAGGCCGGGGTGCTTCTTCTGCACCGCGGCGTCGGCGGCCTTCACCAGTGCGGGCCAGTTGTTCTGGGCGTCGACGGTGAGCCAGACGGTCAGCTCCTTGGCGTCCGCGCCCTTGTCGGAGTCCCCGCCGCCTTCGCCCCCGCATGCCGCGATGGAGACCATCATGCCCGCGATACCGATCGCGGCTGTCAGCTTGCGCTTCACGCCACCCTCCTCAGGGATCCCACAACCCCCCTGGCTCCCCGCAGTGAACGTGGGGCCGGGCCTGGACCAATGGTGTAGACCAGTACCGGGGAGCTTGGACCAGACCAGAAGGCCTGTCAAGGGCCTCGATACGGCCCTGACCAGCCGTTATGCGACCTACATATGCAGGAACCTTTAAGTAAGAAGGCAGCGAAAATCCGCGCGGGACGCGGCATACTGCGGGTAGACCACAGGGAATGGTGGACTAGACCAAAAGAGACGCCGACGGTATACAAGTGGGATCGTGTCGGCAGACCGGGCCGGGAAGGCGGAGCATGAGCACCGACGTCAGCAGTGCGGAGAACGAGAACGGGGTGCCCGTCCGTACCGCGCGCGTGCCCAAGTACTACCGCCTGAAGAAACACCTGCTCGACATGACGGAGACCCAGGCCCCCGGCACGCCGGTCCCGCCCGAGCGCACCCTGGCGGCGGAGTTCGACACCTCGCGCACGACCGTGCGCCAGGCGCTGCAGGAACTGGTCGTCGAGGGCCGGCTGGAGCGCATCCAGGGCAAGGGCACCTTCGTCGCCAAGCCGAAGGTCTCGCAGGCGCTGCAACTGACCTCGTACACCGAGGACATGCGCGCCCAGGGCCTCGAACCCACCTCGCAGCTGCTGGACATCGGCTACATCACCGCCGACGACCGCCTGGCCGGACTGCTCGACATCACACCCGGCGGACGCGTGCTGCGCATCGAGCGGCTGCGCATGGCCAACGGCGAGCCGATGGCGATCGAGACCACCCACCTGAGCGCGAAGCGCTTCCCGGCGCTGCGGCGCTCCCTGGTGAAGTACACGTCCCTGTACACGGCGCTGGCCGAGGTCTACGACGTCCGGCTCGCGGAGGCCGAGGAGACCATCGAGACGTCGCTGGCGACCCCGCGCGAGGCCGGTCTGCTGGGCACCGACGTCGGGCTGCCGATGCTGATGCTCTCCCGGCACTCGCTGGACCGGGACGGCCGGCCGGTGGAGTGGGTGCGGTCGGTCTACCGCGGGGACCGGTACAAGTTCGTGGCCCGCCTGAAGCGGCCTGCCGAGTGACCGCGCCGCAGGGCTTCCGTCGCTGCTGACGCCTGGTTTCGGTTGGGTACCGCATTGCGGACGAGGGGTTCCGTTCCCGCCTCACCCTGACCTAGATTGCCTGCGCCGCAAGTGATCACCAAGGGGACGGAGCCGCCTGATGTCGCAAGCCCCACAAGCCAGCAGAGGGCCGGTGGTGACGCCCGTGCGCGTCGTCATCGCGGTCTGCCTCATAGCGCCCTTCGTGGCCATGCTGTGGGTCGGCTCGTACGCCAAGACCGACCCGGCCTTCATCGGGATCCCGTTCTTCTACTGGTACCAGATGGCCTGGGTGCTGATCTCCACCGCTCTGACGATGATCGCCTACAAGCTCTGGCAGCGTGACCAGCGCGCCCGCTCGGCCGCGAAGGGCGGTGCGTCGCAGTGAAGGACGGCGTGAACGGCGTCGCGCTCGGCGTCTTCATCTTCTTCTTCCTGGCCGTCACGGTCATGGGCTTCCTGGCCGCGCGCTGGCGCAAGGCCGAGAACGAGCACAGCCTCGACGAATGGGGCCTGGGCGGACGGTCGTTCGGCACCTGGATCACCTGGTTCCTGCTCGGCGGCGACCTGTACACGGCGTACACCTTCGTCGCCGTGCCGGCGGCGATCTACGCGGCGGGCGCGGCCGGCTTCTTCGCGGTGCCGTACACGATCCTGGTGTACCCGCTGATCTTCACCTTCCTCCCGCGCCTGTGGTCGGTGTCCCACAAGCACGGCTACGTCACGACCTCCGACTTCGTGCGCGGCCGCTTCGGCTCGAAGGGCCTGTCGCTGGCGGTGGCGCTCACCGGCATCCTGGCGACGATGCCCTACATCGCGCTCCAACTGGTCGGCATCCAGGCCGTGCTGGACGTGATGGGCGTCGGCGGCGGCGAGAACACCAACTGGTTCATCAAGGACCTGCCGCTGCTGATCGCGTTCGGCGTGCTGGCGGCGTACACGTACTCCTCGGGTCTGCGGGCCCCCGCGCTCATCGCGTTCGTGAAGGACACGCTGATCTACATCGTCATCGCGGTGGCGATCATCTACATCCCCATCAAGCTGGGCGGCTTCGACGAGATCTTCGCCAAGGCCGGAGAGGCGTACGGCCAGACCAACCCGGCGACGGGCGCGCCGCGCGGTGCGCTGACACCGGCCGAGCCGGGCCAGTGGACGTACGCCACGCTGGCGCTGGGCTCCGCCCTCGCGCTCTTCATGTACCCGCACTCGATCACGGCGACGCTGTCCTCGAAGAGCCGTGAGGTGATCCGCCGCAACACCACGATCCTGCCGCTGTACTCGCTGATGCTGGGTCTGCTGGCGCTGCTCGGCTTCATGGCGATCGCGGCCGGCATCAAGGTGCAGAACGGGCAGCTGGCGATCCCGCAGCTGTTCGAGACGATGTTCCCGGACTGGTTCGCGGGTGTGGCGTTCGCGGCGATCGGCATCGGCGCGCTGGTGCCGGCGGCCATCATGTCCATCGCGGCCGCGAACCTCTTCACCCGCAACATCTACAAGGACTTCATCAAGCCGGACGCCACTCCGGCGCAGGAGACCAAGGTCTCCAAGCTGGTCTCCCTGCTGGTGAAGGTCGGCGCCCTGGCCTTCGTCCTCACCATGGACAAGACGGTCGCCATCAACTTCCAGCTGCTGGGCGGCATCTGGATCCTGCAGACCTTCCCGGCCCTGGTCGGCGGCCTGTTCACGCGCTGGTTCCACCGCTGGGCGCTGCTCGCGGGCTGGGCGGTCGGCATGATCTACGGCACGGTCGCGGCGTACGGCGTGGCCTCCCCGACGCAAAAGCACTTCGGCGGCTCCGCGAAGGAGATCCCGGGCATCGGGGAGATCGGCTACATCGGCCTCACGGCGTTCGTGCTGAACGTGGTGGTGACGGTGGTCCTGACCTTCGTCCTGAAGGCCCTGAAGGCCCCCGACGGCATCGACGAGACCAAGCCGGAGGACTACACGGCGGACGCGGGCGACCCCGGCGTCCAGGTGGAACTCCCGCCCGCCACCGCCGGTTCGGCTCACTGACCCCAGGGGCGCGGGGCCGTATCACTCATGCGGCTCCGCCGCGTGGGCGCGAACAACCACACAACACCCGCAGCGGGCCGCCGAGATCACACCAACGGCGGCCCGCCGTCGTACACACGCACGCCCCGCCCGAGCGTGACCGGAACCCCTTCGCGGCACTGACGGAGATCACTCTTCTCACCTGCCAGCTGACGCTCTGAAACCGTCGCGACACAACATCTGGGGGTGCCGCCCGAACCCGGCACAAGATGTATGCTCATGCTCGCTGCCGCCGCAGGGGAATCCGGTGCGAATCCGGAACTGTCCCGCAACGGTGTACCCATGCCCATATAGGCGTATGGGCGTCAGTCCGAGGACCTGCCGACAGCGCGCCCGGCCACCCGGCCGGTGTGCCCTGACGTCCGGGCCTCGTGGAATGGGCCGGTGGACGCGACGCCGCGTGCGCTCGTGTGCTGCCCCCTGCCCTCGACGAGGCCCCCGTGCCGAGCGAGGGAGAGCCCCACGTGACCATCGCGCCAGCCGAACCGGTCTCAGCCGCCGAAGAAGAGCACGACGCCCCCGGTGCCGCGCTGCTGCGGACCCTGACCGAGCTGACCGCCGACCTCCCCGACGCCGATCCCGGCCGGGTCGCCGCCGCCGCGTTGCGCGGCCGCTCCGCGCGGGCGGACGAGCGGGAGTTGCGGGAGCTGGCGACGGAGGCCGCGGCCGGTCTGATCTCCGAGGACCCCGCCTACTCCCGGCTGGCCGCCCGGCTGCTGACCATCGGCATCCGTGAAGAGGCCGCCTCGCAGGGCGTCACGTCCTTCACCGAGTCCGTCGCGGTCGGCCACCGCGAGGGCCTCATCGCCGACCGCACCGCCGAGTTCGTACGCGTCCACGCCGCCCGTCTCGACGCGCTGATCGACCGGGCGGCCGACGACCGCTTCGGATACTTCGGCCTGCGCACGCTGCACAGCCGCTACCTGCTGCGTCACCCGCACACCCGCAAGGTCGTCGAGACGCCCCAGCACTTCATGCTGCGGGTGGCGAGCGGCCTCGCCGAGGACGACACCACGCGCGCACTGGACGAGGTCGCGGCGCTCTACGGGCTCATGAGCCGCCTCGACTACCTCCCCTCCTCCCCCACCCTGTTCAACTCCGGCACCCGGCACCCCCAGATGTCGTCCTGCTACCTGCTCGACTCCCCCAAGGACGAGCTGGACTCCATCTACGACCGGTACCACCAGGTGGCCCGGCTGTCGAAGCACGCCGGCGGCATCGGACTCGCGTACTCCCGCATCCGCGCCCGCGGTTCGCTGATCCGCGGCACCAACGGCCACTCCAACGGCATCGTCCCGTTCCTGAAGACCCTGGACGCCTCGGTGGCCGCCGTGAACCAGGGCGGCCGGCGCAAGGGCGCGGCGGCGGTCTACCTGGAGACCTGGCACTCCGACATCGAGGAGTTCCTGGAGCTGCGCGACAACACCGGTGAGGACGCCCGCCGTACGCACAACCTGAACCTCGCGCACTGGGTGCCGGACGAGTTCATGCGGCGCGTGAACGCCGATGCCCAGTGGTCGCTGTTCTCCCCCTCGGACGTGCCCGAGCTGGTCGACCTGTGGGGCGCGGAGTTCGACACCGCCTACCGGGCGGCCGAGGCGAAGGGCCTGGCGAAGAAGACCCTGCCCGCCCGCGAGCTGTACGGCCGCATGATGCGCACCCTGGCGCAGACCGGCAACGGCTGGATGACCTTCAAGGACGCCGCCAACCGCACCGCCAACCAGACGGCCGAGCCCGGCCACGTCGTGCACTCCTCCAACCTCTGCACGGAGATCCTGGAGGTCACCGACGACGGTGAGACGGCGGTCTGCAACCTGGGCTCGGTGAACCTCGGCGCGTTCGTGACCGGCGGGGACATCGACTGGGAGCGCCTGGACGAGACCGTCCGCACGGCCGTCACGTTCCTCGACCGGGTCGTGGACATCAACTTCTATCCGACCGAGCAGGCGGGCCGCTCCAACGCCCGCTGGCGTCCGGTCGGCCTCGGCGCGATGGGTCTGCAGGACGTCTTCTTCCGGCTGCGCCTGCCCTTCGACTCGCCCGAGGCCAAGGCCCTGTCCACCCGTATCGCCGAGCGCATCATGCTCGCCGCCTACGAGGCCTCCGCCGACCTCGCCGAGCGCAACGGCCCCCTTCCGGCCTGGGCGAAGACCCGTACGGCCCGGGGCGTGCTGCACCCCGACCACTACGACACCGAGCCGGCCTGGCCGGAGCGCTGGGCGGCCCTGCGCGAGCGCGTCGCCACGACCGGCCTGCGCAACTCGCTGCTCCTGGCCATCGCGCCCACGGCCACCATCGCCTCCATCGCGGGCGTGTACGAGTGCATCGAGCCGCAGGTGTCCAACCTCTTCAAGCGCGAGACGCTGTCGGGCGAGTTCCTCCAGGTCAACTCCTACCTGGTGGACGAGCTGAAGCGGCTCGGCGTGTGGGACGCCCGCAGCCGTGAGGCCCTGCGCGAGGCCAACGGCTCGGTGCAGGACTTCGCCTGGATCCCCGAGGACGTGCGCGCCCTCTACCGCACGGCGTGGGAGATCCCGCAGCGCGGTCTGATCGACATGGCGGCGGCCAGGACTCCGTACCTGGACCAGTCCCAGTCGCTGAACCTCTTCCTGGAGACGCCGACCATCGGCAAGCTCTCCTCGATGTACGCCTACGCCTGGAAGTCCGGGCTGAAGACGACGTACTACCTGCGCTCGCGCCCGGCGACCCGCATCGCCCGTGCCGCGAAGGCCAGCGTCCCCGTGCAGGCCACCCCCGATCCCGAAGCGGTCGCCTGCTCCCTGGAAAACCCCGAGTCCTGCGAGGCCTGCCAGTAATGACCAGCCAGAACCTGCTCGACCCCGGCTTCGAGCTGACTCTCCGCCCCATGCGCTACCCGGACTTCTACGAGCGCTACCGGGACGCCATCAAGAACACCTGGACCGTGGAGGAGGTCGACCTCCACTCCGACGTCGCCGATCTCGCCAAGCTGTCACCGGCGGAGCAGCACCTGATCGGCCGGCTGGTCGCCTTCTTCGCGACGGGCGACTCGATCGTCGCGAACAACCTGGTGCTGACGCTGTACAAGCACATCAACTCGCCCGAGGCGCGGCTGTACCTGAGCCGACAGCTCTTCGAGGAGGCCGTGCACGTCCAGTTCTATCTGACGCTGCTGGACACCTACCTGCCCGACCCGGAGGACCGTGCCGCCGCCTTCGCGGCCGTGGAGAACATCCCGTCCATCCGCGAGAAGGCCGGGTTCTGCTTCAAGTGGATCAACGAGGTCGAGAAGCTGGAGCGCCTGGAGTCCCAGGCGGACCGCCGCCGCTTCCTGCTCAACCTGATCTGCTTCGCCGCGTGCATCGAGGGCCTGTTCTTCTACGGCGCCTTCGCGTACGTCTACTGGTTCCGCAGCCGGGGCCTGCTGCACGGCCTGGCCACCGGCACCAACTGGGTGTTCCGCGACGAGACGATGCACATGTCCTTCGCCTTCGACGTGGTCGACACCGTCCGCAAGGAGGAGCCGGAGCTGTTCGACGACCGGCTCCAGCAGGAGGTGACGGACATGCTCCGGGAGGCCGTCGAGGCCGAGCTGCAGTTCGCGCGCGACCTGTGCGGTGACGGTCTCCCGGGCATGAACACCGAGTCGATGCGGCAGTACCTGGAGTGCGTGGCGGACCAGCGGCTGACCCGCCTCGGCTTCGCTCCGGTGTACGGCTCCGAGAACCCCTTCTCCTTCATGGAGCTCCAGGGGGTTCAGGAGCTGACCAACTTCTTCGAGCGGCGTCCCTCGGCGTACCAGGTGGCGGTGGAGGGCACCGTCGACCTGGACGAGGACTTCTGAGCCGGCACCTCTTCGCGGGCCTCCTGGGCCTCCCGGATCTGACGGTCGATGCGCCTCTCGCGCACCAGGCCGATCACGGACGGGAGGATCAGGAGGACCAGGATCCCGAAGGTGGCGGTCAGTCCGATCAGTGCTTCTACCTGGTTGCTGTTCATGGACACCACTGTCGCGCTGATTACTCCTTACCGTCAGTGGCAGTACTGCCGTAGACCCTCGAATTACTGCCAACGGCGAGGCACACTGGACGCATGCTGCAGAACGTGGCCGTCGCCCTCCTCGACGGCGTGAACCCCTTCGAACTGGGTGTGGTGTGCGAGGTCTTCGGCACCGACCGGAGCGACGAGGGCCTGCCGGTGTACGACTTCGCCGTCGCCTCGGCCGAGGGTCCGGTGCTGCGGATGAACTCGGGCTTCTCGCTCCAGGCCGAGCACGGCCTGGAGCGGCTGGAGACGGCCGACCTGATCGCCGTGCCGGCCGGGCAGAGCTACGCGCACCGGGACTTCCCGCCGGAACTGCTGGACGCCCTGCGCCGCGCGGTCGACCGCGGCGCCCGGGTGCTGAGCGTCTGCTCCGGCGTCTTCGTGCTGGCCGCGGCGGGGCTGCTGGACGGCCGGCGCTGTGCCACGCACTGGAAGCACGCCCAGGACCTGGCCCGGCAGTACCCACGCGTGGTCGTGGAGCAGGACATGCTCTACGTCGACGAGGACCCCGTGATCACGTCCGCCGGCACGGCCGCCGGGATCGACGCCTGCCTCCACCTGGTGCGCAAGGAGCAGGGCACCGAGGTCGCCAACAAGATCGCCCGGCGGATGGTGGTGCCGCCGCACCGCGACGGCGGCCAGGCCCAGTACATCGAGCGCCCGCTGCCGCTCCCCGAGGCCGACACCATCGGCGAGGTGCTGGCGTGGATGGAGCGGCACCTCGACGAGGAGGTCACCGTCGAGCAGCTGGCCGCCCGCGCCCACATGTCCCCGCGGACCTTCGCCCGCCGCTTCCAGCAGGAGACGGGCACGACTCCCTACCGCTGGATCCTGCGCCAGCGCGTGTTGCTGGCCCAGCGGCTGCTGGAGGCGACGGACGAGACCATGGACGCGATCGCCGGCCGAACGGGGTTCGGCAACGCGGCCACGCTGCGCCACCACTTCGTCCGGGTGATCGGGACCACCCCGAACGCCTACCGGCGCACCTTCAGAGGCCCCGAAGCGGCCTGAAGCACGGCCCTCTCACCGTGCGACCGGCCGTACCCGCAGGTCGTGCGGCCGGAGCGTGATCCCCACCCGCGCTTCGTCCTTGGACCCCGCCACCTGCTCGAAGCGGTACCTGGTGGCCAGCGCCGCCGTGATCAGCGTCAGCATGGCCATCGAGAAGTGGTCGCTCGGGCACTTGCGGTTGCCGACACTGAAGGGGCTCATGGCGTGCTTCGGGATGTCCTTGACCCGGTCCGGAAGCCAGCGGTCCGGATCGAACTCCAGGTTGCGCTCGTACGACCTCGGGTCGCGCTGGATCGCGAAGGGGCTGTAGATGATGTCCGCCCCGGACGGAATACGGTATCCACCGAGTTCCGTGTCCCGCACCGCCCGGCGCGTAAGAACCCAGACGGCCGGTCTCAAACGTATGCACTCGACCACGACATTGTTGGTGTGCCTGAGTCCTCGGATGTCTGCGAATGCCACCGGCTTCCCACCGGTGACGGCTTCGACTTCGTCGCGCACCCGGTCGGCGTGTTCGGGATGCTCCGCGAGCATATGCAACAGCCACATGATCGTGGAGGCGATGGTTTCGCTGCCGGGGGTGAGGATCGCGACGACCTGATCGTGGATCTCCTGTTCCCCGATCGGCTCGCCATTGTCATCCTTGGCCTCCAGCAATGCCGTCAGCAAATCGTCCGGCTTTTGACCGGATGCCCGGCGCTCGGCGACGATCTCGTCGACCAGGAGATGCAAATCGGCCAATGCCCGGTTGAATTCCCGGTTGGCCGGAAGCGGCAGGTTGTAGAGCGGACCGAGCGGGACCACCATCCGCCGGTACATCCCCCGGAAGACGGTGGCGAGGGCGACGCACAGCCGCTCGGCCCGCTCGTCCATGTACTCGCCGCGCAGCAGGCAACGGGCCGCGACCCGCACGGCCACCCGGAAGGACTCGGAGGTGCAGTCGATCGTCTCGCCGGGCTTCCAGCGCTCGGTGAGCGCGTGGGCCTCCTCCTCCATGATCGGGCCGTAGGCCGGGATGGCGTCGAGCCGGAAGGCGGGCTGGATGGTGCGCCGCTGACGCCGGTGGCGCGGGCCGTTCGCCGTGGCCACGCCCTCCTTGCCGAGCAGGCCCTCCAGGGACTCCCACAGCGGCCCGGCGATGATGAAGTCGTTGCTCAGCGCCAGGGCACCGGTCAGGGCCGGCGTGGTGACCGCGTACACCGTCTTGGGCCCGAGCTTGAGCCGCACGACGTCGCCGTCGTCGCGCAGCCGGGACATGAACGCCAGCGGGTCGCGCGCGAGCTTCCAGCCGTGCCCGAGGACCGGGACACCACCGCCCGCCCGGGGCGGCTCCCGCAGCTCCACGGCCGGCGGGGTTTCGGGCTTCACGGACTCGACGGTCATTTCTCACCTGCCGCTTCGTTGTTGACGTACGGGGGCGTGGACCGGTCGTCCCAGCTGTCGACCATGTACCGGCCGGACTCGTGGTGGAACCAGTAGACGGAACTGAACCAGTTCCGCATATTGCTCAGGCAGGCCCGCACGGCGGCGCTCAGTTCCTTGCCCCGTACGGTTCCGTCGGCGAGGTCGTCGGCGAACCGTAAGGCTTCCTGTTCGACGTCGAGAAAATCGGTGATGCTTCTCTCGACACGGCGCCTGACTTCCGCGACAGACTGTTCCAGAGTCAGCCCTTCATGGGTGATGAGACTGATTCCGAGATTGTGCACCTCATCGCCCGCTATCTCTTTCGGAAGCGAGCACAGATCGTTGTACCACGCGGCGAATTCCTGACTCAGTAACGCCGCCTTCCGGAACGCCGGGTGCTTACGTACGGCGTCGGGGAGTTCACAGCCCGCAGCCGATTCCAGCAGGTCCGTCCATATCCAGTGTGCGAAGGTGAGCCGGCGCAGCCGAAGGTATTCCTCGACCGTCGGAACGATTCCCTGCGTGCGATTGTGGAACTCCCGGTCGTACGCGTCGATCACCGCGTGGAAGTGCCGGGCGAACCGGAGGTTCCACGTCTGGGGCAGGAAGGCGTACAGCCGCAGCACGCTGTCCGCGAACCCGGCGACCAGTGGGTCCTCGTGGTGCAGATGCTCCCGGGGGGAGTCGAGGGCCGAGTGCAGCCGGTCCCGCAGCAGCCGCCAGGCCGCGGGCCGCCCGTGCACGATGTCGCGGTCGTGACGGTCGTCCCAGACGAAGAACCACGCGCTGTAATCGGCGATCGCCTGCATGACCTCGTCCGGGGCGCCGATGTAGTACCCCGCCATGAGGTCGGTGTAGCAAAGGCCGTCGGCATATTCCTCCACCTTGTCCGCCGGCATGAGCCGCTTTTCGAGCAGCCAGGCCCGGGTCTTCTCCTGGCACTTCGGCCAATACGGGTGGAGTCGCCGGGGAAACTCCGCCTCGATCACCGGGAGAGAGAGCGACGGTGGAACTGCGATCGTGGCCGGTGTCCATGTGGTGCCGTGTGACAAAGCATGCACGAACTAACCCCTCTCAGCCGCCAGTTGGCGCGGGCGCCCCTCCCTTCGTGCCGGGCGTGCGCCGTTGCATACCCCGCTCATCCCATTCAGCACTACAACTGACCGGTCTGGGAACGTATTTGCTTCATTCACCACCCCACACCGCCGGGAATCTCCCGTTGTGTGACTTCCCGCGGATCTACGAGGGAGCGGCAGCGGTCGAACATGTGACGGGCAGGCGAACGGCACAGAGGAACGGCGCCTGTTCGGGGCGGAACCCGAGCAGACGCCGTGCGGCTGGTGAGGCCGGGGTCTCAGTCGTTGGCCACCACGGGGTAGCGAGGCTCGTTCTCGGCCATCTGGCGCAGGGCGTCCTTGCGCTCGCGCTTGGAGAGCCGGTCGATGTACAGGTAGCCGTACAGGTGGTCGGTCTCGTGCTGCAAACACCGAGCGAAGTATCCGGTGCCGCGCACCCGGATCGGGTTGCCCTTCTCGTCCTGCCCGGTCACCTCGGCGTAGTCGGGCCGGGCGAGCGGGGCGTACGCGGTGGGCACCGACAGACAGCCCTCGTTGCTGTCGTCCAGGCGGCGCTTCTCGGCGGGCAGTTCGACGAGCTTGGGGTTGCAGACGACACCGGTGTGCCGGACACCCTCGTCGTCGGGGCAGTCGTAGACGAAGACCTTCGCGTCGACGCCGATCTGGTTGGCGGCCAGGCCCACGCCCTCGGCGGTGCGCTGGCTGGCGAACATGTCCGCGACGAGCTGCTGGAACTCCTCGCCGAAGTCGGTGACGTCCTTGCATTCCTTGTGCAGCACCGGGTTCCCGACCACCGTGATCGGCCGCGAGGTACCGCGCTCCCGCCAGGCCGCCTCGCGCTCCTCGCAGTCCTCCGTGTCGATCACGTACCCCTCGTCATCGACGGGGAGCACGCCCGCACGCTGCTGATCGGTGTCCTGCTGAGCCATGACGTTACGTACGCCTTCCTGAACAAATCCAAGCCGGGATGCAGATACAGGGTACGGGGAGGGCGCCCTGTCAGGGGCGCGGGGAACTGCGCGAACGACCATGACGGGCCCGCACCCGCACGACGGCCTAACAGACCTCTTCCAGATCCCGCCAGTCCCGGGAATCCGGACTGTCGGCGACCCACCCGTCCAGCAACCCCCGGACCAGCGAAGCCGGCGCAGCCAGCCCGCACTCCCGTTCCGGCACCCACAGCTGCCCGTCCGTCCGGTGCCCCAGCGGTCCGGGATGCCCCGGCTCACTGTGATCATGCGGGTCGAGGTGCTCACCGTCACCCTCGTCCGACGGCATACGGGACTCGGAACACATCCGGCACAGCAACCGCACGGAAGAAGACCAGTCCTCCGCGGCGAACCCCGCGTCCGCCGCGAGCTGCTCCAGCGCGTCCCGGTCCGACTCGGTCGCCGCCTCCAGCAGCACCACCCAGGTCGGCACCGGCGAGGGCGCCCACAGCTCGATCTCGTCGAACACCGGGTAGGTGTGCCCGGCGGCAGTCGTCCGCTCCCCGTGCGGCACGCCGTCGTGCAGGACGACCTCGCCCCAGCGCCGCCCCGACGACGGCAGCGGAATGGACAGCACCTCGATCCGCGCGGGATCCAGCCGCCGCCCCCACACGACCTCGGCCTCCCCCTCCGGGGACAGCCGTACGGCCGCGCTGCCGAGGTCCATGCCGAGGGGCTCACCGGAGTCGTTGGCCGCCCCCGGCACCCGCAGCCCGTAGGCCTGCCAGGCACGCCGGGCCAGCGGCCAGTCCTGCAGCGCGGTCGCGGCGATGCCGACGTTCCACCAGTCGGGCGCGCCGGTGTCCCGGTCGAGCAGTGCCACGGCCCTGAGGCCGGCCGCCCGCGCCTGCTCCCAGTCGTGCCGGAATTTGTGCAGCAGCGCGAGGTTGAACCAGGACTCGGACAGCCAGGGCTCCAGATCGGCGGCACGTGTCAGCAGTGCGCCTGCGTCCTCGTACCGGCCGTCGCCGATGAGGGTGAACGCCCGGTCCGTGGCCTGCCGCCAGGAGGCGGAGGGCCGGTGCCGTCCCTTGCCGAAGATCCTCACGATTCCCGCCTGCCAGTTCCGTGCGGTGGGCTGGCCGTAGCTGTGTTTCGAGCCCCCGGACACCTTCTCCTTGGCATCCAACCACGTGCGGCCTCGAGGGCGCTCATTACCCATGGGTTACCCAGCCACGGACAGGGTCAGACTGCTTCTTGCCAGTACGCGAGCCAGTGATGCCACCACCTCCGGGGCGTACGTCCCGGCGGTGGCGAGCCGGAGTTCCTCCAGCGCCTTCAGCGGCCCGCCCGGCCCTCCTTCCCGGGACTTCTCCTCGTACGCGTTCACGGCCCGGACGATTCGCGCGGCGAGCGGCTGCTCGGCGTAGGGGTCGGCCTGCCGCTCCACGACCACGGCCACCGCCTCGTCGACGCCCGTCTGCCGTACGACGGCCCCGCCGAGCAGGGCGATCCGCCGCTGCTCCGCGGCCGGCAGCGCGGCGGTGGCGCCGGCCGGCACCGGGTCGACCAGGCTCAGCTGCCCGATGTCGTGCATGAGCGCGGCGTACTCCAGCACGGCCAGCTCGGGCTCGGTCAGCCCCAGGTCACGCCCCACCGCCTTGCTGACCGCTGCGACCCGCCGGGCGTGGCCGCAGGGGGTGTATCCGGCGACCTCGGTGGCCCGGGCGAGGGAGGCGATGGTCTGCCGGTAGGTCGCCCGGACCGCGGCGTAGCGACGGAACGACATCTGGGCGAGCAGCAGCGGCACGGAGAAGACGGGCAGCGCCCACAGCCCCACGACGGCGACCGCCAGCGCCATCACCGCCCCGGTGGCGATGACGGCGGACCCGATGCCGCACACGGCCCGCAGCTCGTCCCGCAGCACCGGCCCGAAGGGCCAGCCGGTGCGGGTGTGGGCCACGGCGGCGGCGAGCACCGCGTCGCACAGCGCGGTCAGGCAGAGCAGCCCGAGCAGCAGCAGGGCGTAGGCGGGGCCGCCCCAGTCGTCGAACATGCCCCGGTTGTACGGGGGCTGGAAGCACAGGGCGACGAAGCCGACGGTGAGCACGCGGCGCGCCAGGTGGTCGAGTGTGGGCCCCTGTCCGCGCGCGACGTGCGGGACGCTGCCGAGCAGCGAGGCGGCGAGCACCACGGCGACGACCTGGGTGGGGCCGTGGTGGGTGGCCCGTCCGCCGGCTTCGCCGAGGAGGGCGTAGGACAGGGCCGCGGCGGCTCCGAGCGGTGCCGGTTCCCGGACCCGCGCGCCGTTGCGGCGGGTCAGCTCGCCCACCGTGACGAGGACGCCGAAAGCGAGCGCGACCCGGCGTTCCTCGAGACCGTCGTAGAGGGTGACGGAGAGGGAGCCGGCGGCGAGGAGGGCGGCGCAGGCGTGGACGAGGGTGAGGAGCGGGGGCGTCCGGCAGGCGCTCACCGGTGTGCCCCCGGGCGGCTGGACAGGGGTGCGCCGGGCGGGGGCACCCGGCGTGGGCGGGCCTCCTCGTCGTCGGCGGTCACCGCGGGGTGCCACCCCGTCCGCCCGACAGCTTCTACGAGAGCGGTGACCATCACCGGGTCGAACTGGCTGCCCGCACACCGCTCCAGCTCCGCCAGGGCCACGTCGACAGGCCGGGCCCTGCTGTAACTGCGGGTGGAGGTCATGGCGTCGAAGGCGTCCGCGACCGCCACGACCCGGGCCGACTCGGGGATCTGACGGCCCACCAGGCCGTAGGGGTAGCCGCTGCCGTCCAGCCGCTCGTGGTGGTGCAGTACGGCGGCGCGGGCCTCGCCCAGGAAGCCGATGCCGCGCACCATCTCGTGCCCGTACTCGGGGTGCAGCTCGATCACCCGCCGCTCCTCGGGCGTCAGCGGCCCGTCCTTCCTGAGCAGCCGGGTGGGCACGCCGAGTTTGCCCACGTCGTGCAGGATCCCGGCGAAGCGGAGCACCTCGACGCGCTCGTCGGCCATGCCCAGCTCGCGCGCGATCATCATGGAGGCCTGCCCGACCCGCTCGCTGTGCCCGCGGGTGTACCCGTCCTTGATGTCGACGGCCTGCACCAGCGCCCGGATGGTCGCCTGGTGGGCGGCGTGTTCCCGGTGGTACTGGGCGAACGCCCACCACGAGACGCACATGGGCAGCAGCACGAGCAGCGCGGCCACGGGCCCGTAGGGACTGCGCCACAGAACGGCCATCATCAGCCCGGCGAGGCCGTGCACGGCGATCGGCGCGAGCGAGCGCGCCACCAGTCCGCGCCAGGCCCGCCGCACCGGCACCCGTTCCGCCACGGCCAGGATCCCGCCGTCGAGCAGCGCGAGCACCAGGCAGAACGCCAGCACGGCCGCCCCGGCGGGCCCGAGGGCGTACGGGACGTCGCCCGCGGCGACCGCGTCCGGCCCGCCGAGCAGCCGGTGCGTCCCGGCCGCGGCCCCCACTCCGAGGACGAGCCGGGCGGCCCGCCAGACGCGTCGCAGCGCCACGGGCCGCCGGCCGACCGGTGAGAGCAGCGCGCCGGGCAGGGCCACCAGCGCCGCGGCGGGCGGCGGCAACAGGAAGGCACCGGCGAGCAGCACCGGGTAGAACGTCCCGGCGGGGTGGGAGATCCCCACGAACCGGGACCGGGCGATGCGCTCGCATCCGGCGTACAGCACGGCGAGCAGGACGACCGCCCACCAGGTGGTGCGGGCGCCCGGCTGCGGCAGCAGGCAGAACAGCGCGGCCAGGGCGACACAGGCGATGTAGACACGTGCCCGTGCCGGTACCGCTTCCATGAGCCCCTCCCCCGGCCAGGTCCGTCAGGGCGCGAGCCTAGGGCGGCGGCAGGGGGGTCCACGGGCCGATCACCCGGGGATTAGCACGTTCGAGTGACGTGTTCGAGGGTGACTACCCGCGCGGATGTGGGGTAGTTGAAAGAAGCAGGAGTGTCAGGACTCCCGCGGCGTGGCGGGGGAGGCCGTGACGTCCTGCTCGGGGACGGTCTGGCCGGAGCGGATCAGCTCGATCCGCCCCATGACCTTGTCCCGCAGGTCGCCCGGCACGTCGTCGTGCCCGCAGCAGCGCTTGACGAGCTTCTTCACGGCCTGCTCGAGCCCGTACTTCTCGAGGCAGGGCGAGCACTCCTCGAAGTGGTGCTCGAACTTCACGCAGTCCGAGTCCGGCATCTCACGGTCGAGGAACTCGTAGAGATGATCGAGGATTTCGCTGCAATCCGTCTCGTGCGGCTCTCCGCAGCTCATGACCCCGAGCCTTTCGCTTCGTTCGACTCTCCGGCACCGGCCGGCACCATCCCGCGGTCACGGGCGTAGTCCTCCAGCATGCCGCGCAGCTGACGGCGGCCCCGGTGCAGCCGGGACATCACCGTACCGATGGGTGTCCCCATGATGTCGGCGATCTCCTTGTAGGCAAACCCCTCGACGTCCGCCAGGTACACGGCGATGCGGAACTCCTCGGGGATCGCCTGGAGCGCCTCCTTCACGTCCGAGTCGGGCAGGTGGTCGAGCGCCTGCGACTCCGCGGAGCGCAGACCCGTCGACATGTGCGACTCGGCACGGGCGAGCTGCCAGTCCTCGATCTCCTCGGCCGCGGAGCGCTGAGGTTCACGCTGCTTCTTGCGGTAGGAGTTGATGAAGGTGTTGGTGAGGATCCGGTACAGCCACGCCTTGAGGTTGGTGCCCTCGCGGAACTGGTGGAAGGACGCGTACGCCTTGGCGTACGTCTCCTGCACCAGGTCCTCGGCATCGGCCGGGTTGCGTGTCATGCGCAGCGCGGCCGAGTACATCTGGTCGAGGAACTCGAGCGCGTCCCGCTCGAAGCGCGCACTGCGCTCCGCGGCCGTCTCCGCGCCCGCGCCGCCCTGGCCCTCGGGCTGCTCCGCCTGGCCGTGTTCGGTCCCTGCGTCGGTCCCAGTGACCGGACCCACCTCCTCGAGTGTTCTCGTGAGACCGAGACCGGCCTCACCCGAATCGGAGGATAGACGACGATCCGGTCCGCCCGCCGCCCCGAAAGAGGCGGTCTTGGCCGCGTGCAGCACCGTCCAGTCCAGGTCGGCGCGGCTGCTGCGGGTCGAATCGGATTCTGCCGGGCGCAGCCCGTCCACGGGGTGGTGGCGGGTGACGGGCGGGCAGATGGTCGAACCCATGCGGCGGACTCCCTCTCCTACGACGTCGGTGCTGGTCTCCAGCACGTACGTCCCGCACAACAGCGACCGCCGCCCCGGCATTCCCGAAGCTTTACCCGAGTGACCCGGCCCACTCCACGACCGCGTCCGTGATGACCGCCATGGCCTCCTCCTGCGAGAGGTCCGCACGCTTCGGCACAGCGAAGCCGTGATCCCCGTACGGGACCTCCACGAGCTGGAATTCCCCGTCGGGGAACTCCTCCGGCTTTCCGAACGGGTCGTTCCCGCCCTGCACGACCAGCGTGGGCACCCCGGAGCCCAGCAACTCCTCGGCCCGGGACTTCTCCGGCTTGCCCGGCGGGTGGAGCGGGAAGCTCAGCGCCAGTACGGCGTGGGCGCCCAGCTCGGCGGCGGTACGGCAGGCCACCCGGGCCCCGGCACTGCGCCCGCCGGAGACGACCGGCAGTCCGGGCCTCGCCAGCGCGGGCCAGATGCCCCGCCAGCCGGTGTCCAGCGTCTTCGGCGCGGGGGCCAGCTTCTTCCCCGCCACCCGCCAGGGCTGCTCCACGCGGGCCACGGTCACGCCGTGGGCGGGCAGAGCCTCGGCCAGGGCCGTCAGGTCACGGGCCTCGATGCCGCCGCCCGCGCCGTGGCTGACGGCGAGGACCAGACGGGCCTTCCTCGCCGCGTGCCAGGTGATGCGGGCGGTTCCGGCGTCGGTCTCGACGGTCTCGGTGGTCGTGCCGGCCGTCTTCGTCACATGCGTCACGTCAGAAGAGTGTGCCCTCCTCGGGCCCTTCCAGCTCCTTCAGCAGTTCCGGCCCGTTGTTGCGGACGTTGCTGACGGCGGAGGCGACCGGATAGGCGCGCATCAGCCCGCCGGGCGGCGGGGCGAGCAGCTCGCGCAGCTCGTCGGAGTCCGTGCGGGACGGGTCGAGCCACGCGTCCCAGCGGTCGGGCGTCAGCATCAGCGGCATCCGGGGGTGGATCTCGGCGAGCGCCCGTGGCCCGTCGGCCGGGGACACCGCGAGCGGGCCGCGCTCGGCCTCCGTGGTGATGACCGAGCACGTCACCCACCAGGCCTGCGGGTGGTCGTCCGGCAGCGTCTTGTCACGCCAGAACTCGTACAGCCCGGCCATCGCGAAGACCGACCCGTCCGCCGGAGTCACGAAGTACGGCTGCTTGCGGGGCCGCTTCTTCTTGCCCTCGACCTCCAGCTCGCGCTCCTCGGTGCCGGTGACCCACTCGTAGTAGCCGTCGGCGGGCAGGATGCAGCGCCGGGAGGTGAAGGCGCGACGGTAGGACGGCTTCTCGTGGACGGTCTCCGCGCGGGCGTTGATCATCCGGGCGCCGCCCTCGGGGGTCTTCGACCAGGACGGCACCAGGCCCCACTTCAGCGTGCGCAGCTGCCGAACCGGCCGCGGGTCGTCCGCGTCCTTCAGAGGACGGTCCAGGACCGCGTAGACCTCCTTGGTGGGCGCCACGTTGTAGTCCGGCGCGAGGGTCTCCTCGGGCTCCCACTTCTCGATCTCGAAGATGCCTGCGAGATCCTCTGGCCTACGACTCGCTGAATACCGTCCGCACATACGTGCCACACTGCCAGATTCCGTCCGAGCACAGGGAGCCGACGCCACACATGCACAGCACCGCAACCGCCTCGCTCGCCTCCCTCTGGGACGAGGTCTCCGGTACGCAGCCCGACCCCGACCTGTGGGTGGTGATCGCGACCCTGGGCGCCGCGCTCGCCGTGGTGGTCCCCCACGGCCTGTGGCGCATCTCCCGCAACGCCATCACCATCGCCCACGAGGGCGGTCACGGGCTCGTGGCCCTGCTCACCGGCCGCACCCTCACCGGCATACGCCTGCACTCGGACACCAGCGGCCTGACCGTCAGCCGGGGCAAGCCCCACGGCCTCGGCATGATCCTCACCGCGGCCGCCGGTTACACCGCCCCGCCCCTGCTGGGCCTCGGCGGCGCGGCCCTGCTCGGCGCCGGCCGCATCACGCTCCTGCTGTGGCTGGCGACGGCCCTGCTGCTCGCCATGCTCGTGATGATCCGCAACGCCTACGGCGCCCTGACGATGCTCGTCACCGGCGGTCTGTTCGTGCTCGTGTCGTGGCTGGCCGGTCCCCAGGTCCAGGCGGCGTTCGCGTACGCCGTGGTGTGGTTCCTGCTGATCGGCGGAGTCCGCCCGGCCTTCGAGCTCCAGGCGAAGCGGGCCCGGGGCGGCGCCGGTGACTCGGACGCGGACCAGTTGTCGCGGCTGACGCACGTACCGGCGGGGCTGTGGTTCTTCCTGTTCCACGCGGTGTCGCTGTGCTCGCTGATCGGCGGAGGCCGCTGGCTGCTGGAGATGTGACGGCCTGCCCCGGGAGGCCGCGCTGCCGCCGCGACGTACGGCTCCCCCGCCCGGGCCCGACCGGCCCCACGGCACCGCACTCGAAGGACGGCCTGCTTATAAAGTGGGGCCATGGCCCCGAACACCGCAGACACCGCCCTCTGGCCCGCCCCGCACGCGAGCGGAGCCGTCGACGCGACGGTCCACGTGCCCGGGTCCAAGTCGGTCACCAACCGCGCCCTGGTCCTCGCCTCTCTCGCCTCCGAGCCCGGCTGGCTGCGCCGCCCCCTGCGCTCCCGCGACACCCTGCTGATGGCCGGGGCTCTGCGCGCGATGGGCATCGAGATCGAGGAAGGCGTGGGACCCGACGGCACGGGTGAGGCCTGGCGGGTGCTCCCCACGGGCCTGCGCGGCCCGGCCACGGTCGACGTCGGCAACGCCGGCACGGTGATGCGGTTCCTGCCGCCGGTGGCCGCGCTCGCCGACGGTCCCGTCCGCTTCGACGGCGACCCCCGTTCCTACGAGCGTCCCCTGACCGGCGTCATCGACGCGCTGCGTCAGCTCGGCGCCCGGATCGACGACGACGGCCGCGGTGCCCTGCCGTTGACCGTGCACGGCAGCGGCGCCCTGGACGGCGGCACGGTCGCCATCGACGCCTCCTCCTCGTCGCAGTTCGTGAGCGCCCTGCTGCTGTCAGGCCCGCGCTTCAACCAGGGCGTCGAGGTCCGCCACACCGGCGCCACGCTGCCCTCCATGCCGCACATCCGCATGACGGTCGACATGCTGCGCGCGGTCGGCGCCCAGGTGGACACGCCCGAGTCGGGCGGCGAGCCGAACGTCTGGCGGGTCTCGCCGGGTGCCCTGCTCGGCCGGGACCTGGTCATCGAGCCGGACCTGTCGAACGCCCAGCCGTTCCTGGCAGCGGCGCTGGTGACCGGCGGCAAGGTCGTCGTACCGGACTGGCCCTCCCGCACCACGCAGCCCGGTGACCGGCTGCGCGAGATCTTCACCGAGATGGGCGGCTCCTGCGAACTGACCGAGTACGGGCTGGTGTTCACCGGCTCCGGCTCGATCCACGGCATCGACGTCGACCTCGGCGAGGTCGGTGAACTGACGCCGGGCATCGCGGCGGTCGCGGCCCTCGCGGACTCCCCGTCGACCCTGCGCGGAGTGGCTCATCTGCGGCTGCACGAGACGGACCGGCTGGCCGCGCTGACCAAGGAGATCAACGAACTCGGCGGCGACGTCACGGAGACCGCCGACGGTCTGCACATCCGCCCGCGCCGGCTGCACGGCGGGATCTTCCACACCTACGACGACCACCGCATGGCCACGGCCGGCGCGATCATCGGACTGGCGGTGGAGGGCGTGCAGATCGAGAACGTGGCGACGACGGCCAAGACCCTGCCCGACTTCCCCGACCTGTGGACCGGGATGCTCGGGGCGTAGGACGCAGGGATCACGTCATGCGCCGCTACGGCAAGCACACCGACGAGGACGACATCCGCACCCGGCCGGGCCGCCGCAACACCCGGCCCCGGACGAACATCCGCCCCAAGCACGAGGACGCCGCCGAGGGGCTGGTCCTCACCGTCGACCGGGGCCGCCTGACCTGTCTGGTCGAGGACCGCATGGTCATGGCCATGAAGGCCCGCGAGCTGGGCCGCAAGGCGGCGGTGGTCGGCGACCGCGTGGCCCTGGTGGGCGATCTGACGGGCAAGAAGGACACCCTCGCGCGGATCGTGCGCATCGAGGCACGCACCTCGGTCCTGCGGCGCACCGCGGACGACGACGATCCGTTCGAGCGGGTGGTCGTCGCCAACGCCGACCAGCTGGCCGTCGTCACCGCCCTCGCCGACCCCGAGCCCCGTCCCCGGCTGATCGACCGCTGCCTGGTCGCGGCCTACGACGGTGGCCTGGATCCGCTGCTGGTGCTGACCAAGTCGGACCTCGCGCCGCCCGAGAAGCTGCTGGAGCTGTACGGCGACCTGGACATCCCCTACGTCGTGACGAGCCGGGCGGAACTGGAGAGCGGGGTCGCCGTCGCCCGGGTGCGCGAGCAGCTCGACGGAAAGATCACCGCGTTCGTCGGCCACTCCGGCGTCGGCAAGACGACCCTGGTGAACGCGCTGGTGCCCGAGGAGCAGCGGCGCTCGACCGGGCATGTGAACGCGGTGACGGGGCGCGGCCGGCACACCACCACCTCGGCGCTGGCGCTGCCGCTGTCGGGCGGCGACGGCTGGGTCGTGGACACCCCGGGCGTGCGGTCCTTCGGCCTCAACCACGTGGATCCGTCCCGGGTCATCCACGCCTTCCCCGACCTGGAGCCGGGCACCGGGGGCTGCCCGCGCGCGTGCAGCCACGACGAGCCGGACTGCGCCCTGGACGCGTGGGTGGCCGAGGGGCACGCGGATCCGGCGCGGCTGTACTCGCTGCGGCGGCTGCTGGCCACGCGTGAGCGCAAGGAAGGCGACTGACCTCCGCGTTGTTTGTCCTGGCGTGCGGGCGGTAAGTGCATAATCGCACCCAAGCCGGACGAGAGCCCGGCCAAGGCCTGACGGGCGCGCTGAGACTGTGAAGCGGTCACTGAACGTGGGATACGGGAGGACGACTCATGGCGTGGCTGCTGGTCATCGTGGCCGGGTTGCTCGAGACCGGCTTCGCGGTGTGTCTGAAGCTGTCGCACGGCTTCACCAGGCTCTGGCCGACGGTCGCGTTCTGCGTTTTCGCCCTCGGCAGCTTCGGGCTGCTGACTCTCGCGTTGAGACGACTCGACGTGGGTCCCGCGTACGCGGTGTGGACCGGCATCGGGGCGGCGGGGACGGCGATCTACGGCATGGTGTTCCTGGGGGACGTGGTGTCGACCCTGAAGATCGTGTCGATCACTCTCGTCATCGCCGGTGTGGTCGGACTGCAGTTGTCGGGGTCCGCTCACTGACGCGCTGTCAGCCGACGTGCCGGGGAAGGGCGCTGCGGACCAGGCCGGCGACGCCTCCCTCGCCGGGCGGTGCGGCCACGCACGACAGGGCCAGCCGGACGACGAGTTCGCAGGAGCGGGCGAGGTCGGCGGTGGCGGACGTGGGCGTGGCGGGGCCGGCCAGGACGCTGACGGCCCGGTCGCGGACGAGCGCGACGAAGTCGCCGGGTGAGGGCAGCGGCCCGTCGGCGCGGCGTTGAGCCGGTACGGCGGAGCTGGACGGGACGGCCGTCAGGGCCGGGGCGGGCAGCCGCTCGCTCCAGCAGCCGGTGAGCATGGCGCGGACCAGGACGTTGTCCCGGGCCGCAGAGGCGGTCCACTCGGCGGTGGCGGTGAGCCGTTCGCACGGATCGCTGTGCCCGGCGAGGGCACGTTCCACCCCCGCGAGGTATCCGTCGGCCTCTCTCCTGACGAGCGCCCGGGCGAGACCGTCCTTGCTGCCGAACTCGTTGTAGAGCGTCTGCCGGGACACTCCGGCCGCCGCGGCCACGTCCACCATCCGTACGGCGGACCACGGCCGGCGCACCAGCGCCGTGTAAGCGGCGTCCAGCAGGGATTCCCGCGCTGCAGGCATCTTCGCCTCCCCTTGGGGCGAGCGGCTCTGCCCCAGATTTGACGCGCGTGGAACCACTGTCAAGGGTTCGCGGGCGCGCACGGGGGCGCGTTTCGGCCTTGCAGCGCGGGGCGTTGACGCGGGGGTGCCGGCCCTCCGCCCGCCCATGCGAAGGGGCGTACTGCCGGGCACCAGGCGACGGGCCAGCCATCCGTTGCGGCCGACCCGGTGCCGAGCAGCAGGCCCCGCAGGGTCTCGACGGCCGGGGTGAACGGCTGGTACTCGGCGTTCGGCGGAACCAGTCGCCTATTGTTTCCAAGGATCGAAAGGCTACGTTGCGTTCACAAAATGGGCAACAATGGCGCGCAGTCGATGCGATGAAAACAGCCCACCGTCAGGCAGCATTGCAACTGGCTCGGGAGGGAACGCAACACAATCACTCACCTCGTTGCAATGAAGTGTCGGCGAACACTATGGTGCGGACATCCGCACCACGAAAACCTCGAAGCACCACCGTCCTCATCGGGTCGGGCATGCCCAAGACCTCGTGAGGCAGGCGAGGGACGCCGAGAGCCTTACGTCATCGACGACGACGTCCGTCCACACACACCAAGCCCGGACCGGCTCCGGGCGACACAGAGGAGCCGGGTCCGCATCACTGACCGCGCGCCCCGCACCCGGCCTCGCCCAAACCCCTCCCCCACCGTCACAAACCCCCTGTGGCCCCACCCCCACCTCGGCAGATAGGTTCGTTTCATGCCCGACTACCTCGACGACCTGCGTCTCGCCCACGTCCTCGCCGACGCCGCCGACGCCGCGACGATGGACCGCTTCAAGGCCCTCGACCTCAAGGTCGAGACCAAACCGGACATGACCCCGGTGAGCGAGGCGGACAAGGCCGCAGAGGAGCTCATTCGCGGCCAGCTCCAGCGCGCCCGCCCCAGAGACGCGATCCTCGGCGAGGAATACGGCGTCGAGGGCACCGGTCCGCGCCGCTGGGTGATCGATCCGATCGACGGCACCAAGAACTACGTACGCGGCGTGCCCGTGTGGGCCACGCTCATCTCATTGATGGAGGCGGGCGAGGGCGGCTTCCAGCCCGTCGTCGGCGTCGTCTCCGCCCCCGCCCTCGGCCGCCGCTGGTGGGCCGCGAAGGGTCATGGCGCGTTCTCCGGCCGCAGCCTCACCAAGGCCTCCCGGCTGCACGTCTCCCGCGTCTCCAAGCTCTCCGACGCGTCCTTGGCGTACTCCTCGCTCAGCGGCTGGGAGGAACAGGGTCGCCTGGACGGCTTCCTGGACCTGACGCGCGAGGTGTGGCGCACGCGCGCGTACGGCGACTTCTGGCCGTACATGATGGTCGCGGAAGGCGCCGTCGACATGTGCGCCGAGCCGGAGCTCTCCCTCTGGGACATGGCCGCCACGGCCATCGTCGTCACGGAGGCCGGCGGCACCTTCACCGGCCTCGACGCCCGCCCGGGCCCGCACAGCGGCAACGCGGCCGCGTCGAACGGCCTGCTGCACGACGAACTGCTCGGATACCTCAACCAGCGCTACTGAGGGCGTTTGCGGTCTGACCTGCGGGTTTCCCCTAGGATCAGGCCGCCTGGGCCGTCGTGGGGCCGTCATCGGCGTCCGGGCCGCCCTCAAAGGCCCGGTTCACCGCCTCGCGCGTCCGCTTCTCGCTGCTCGGCATCAGGTGCGTGTACGTCCGCAGCGTGAAGCCCGGATCATGGTGCCCCAGATACTCCGACAGGGCCTTGATGCTCTCCCCCGCGTCCAGCAGTACGGAAGCGTAGAAGTGCCTCAGGGCATGCATGCCGTTCTCGCGGCCGCGCGGGATGCCTGCCTTGTCGAGTGCGGGGCGCCACGCCTTCTCGTTGAAGACGTTGCGGATCACTGGGCGCCCCTCTGCATTGCGGAAGAACAGGGATGCCGTGGCCGGTGAGCCGTCGACCGACCTCCACGGCAGCCGCACAGCGGCAAGCGGGTACTGCGCGGTGTGTGCCTCAAGCGCCCGAGCGACGCTCTCCGGCAACGGGACCGTGCGTGACTTGCCTCCCTTGGGCAGTGCGAAGACCTGCCGCCCGGCGATGAGCTTCACCTGCCGGACGACGTGAACCACGCCCTCGACGAAATCCACGTCTTCAACCGCCAGGCCGAGCACCTCGCCTTGTCGCAGGCCGCACCCGCCAGCCAAGTCCACCATGGCCCGGTACCGCTCAGGCAGTGCCGAGCGCACCGCCAGCACGCGCTCACGCGACCAGGGAACAATCCGGCGGGCTTCCGGCTTGGGCGCCCGCACCGAGGACGAACGGCACGGGTTGTACGGGATGAGGCGGTCGTCTACGGCTGCAGCCAGCATGGCGTTGAGATTCGCGAAGATGACCCGCTGGTATGCGGCGGCTACTCCCCCATCTTCGAGCTTCCTCAACCACTCACGGATGTGGATCGGCCTCAGCGAATCGAGCGAGCGGCTACCGAGGTGCGGCAAGACGTGCAGCCGGATGCGTTGCTCGGTGCTCACGTAGGTTCCAGGGTCCATCGTGAGCGAGGCCAACCACCGTTCGGCGTGCTGGCGCACGGTCAGGCGACCGGCACGCGGATCGATGTACTGCCCGCGCGACATGTCCGCCTCGATCCCAGACAGCCACTTCTCGGCAATGCGCTTCTGGCCGTCGGGGAAGCTCTTCGACTTCTCCGTGCCGTCGGGGCCGACGTACCGGGCGCGGTAGCGCATGCCCGTGCCGTGACGGTCCGTCTTGACGCGGACGGTCTTGCCGTTGGTGTCGGTCTCGGTCTTGTACCAGCGGTCTTGGATATGGCCGGCCATACGAGGAGTCGTCCCTTCAGGGCATGAGGCGGGGAGAGCCACGGCGTGGCTCTCCCCGGGAGGCTGGTGCGATGTGGCCGGGTCAGGCGGCCTCTTGGTCGGCGCTCTTGCATCGGGTGACGTAGGCGCGCACGTCGGCCGGGTCGTAGCGGACGTACTTGCCGATGCGGAAGCCGGGGGGACCGGTGCGCTTCCGGCGCCACTGGTAGACGGTTTCGAGGGGAACTTCGAACATCTCGGCGATGTCGTCCGGGGTGAGGTACCGGTCTGGGAGGCCACCCCGGAGGGTGGCCCGTAGGTCCGACGGTTTGGTCGGGGTCGTCATGAAGCTCCTCCGGCTGGGGCATGGGCCCCTACTCAGAAGTCCGCTACATCCGCTACGCCGCTACATCGCAGGTCAGCGGGGGTGTTTTTGTAGCGGAGGGGTGGCGTGTAGCGGCTACGCATGCGCTACCGGTGGCGGGCGTAGCCGCTACACGCTTCGGTGCCGCTACAGATTCAGGGGCTCTGAGCTGGGCTGTAGCGGTGTAGCGGCTGTAGCGGCGTCCTGAGAGGGGGGCGGGCAGTAGCGCGCCCATGCGTCCGCCAGATCCTCCGCGTGGAAGCCCTTGAGGACTCCGCCAGCGGTGCGGATATTCCGCGACCGGATGGGGGTGTTGTCGGCGGTCATGTACTCGCCGAGCATTCGGGCCAGGCGCCGGTTGTCGAGCGGCTTGCCGTCGAGGTCGGCCCACGGGGCGTCGTCGAGGGCGTTGAGCCGGTCGAGAATGGCGATGGTGGGCAGCTTGTCCACGCCGATCAAGACATAGTCGCGCAGGTCGGTCAACAGCCGGATACCGAGGCTGTGTTTGTCGGTGGTCTGCGCGGCCCTGACGAGCGTCACACACGCTTCGCGGGCCCGCTCGGGCCACTGACCCCCGACGGCGTCCGCGATGGCCAACAGTGGCTCCCACACATCGGCGGGGCGGTCAGTGACCCCGTCGGGCATCTCGGGCCAGGCGCCGAGCACGAAACCGCGTGCCTGTGCCGCCCATTCGGCGAGCCGGTCACGGAGCTTGTGCCCTTCCGCCTCGTGGATGCGGGCGCGGAAGGGTTCGACGCGCTCGTTGCGGGCCCGTCGGCGCATGCGGATGACGATGGAGCGGGTCAGGATCGTGTCCGGCAGGGAGCCCAGTCCGGCGACCGCGACCGCGCAGTACGAGGGGAATGCCTGCACGGTCTGGTTGCCACCGTCTCCGATGCACCGGTAGGTGACGCCGGTACGGCGGTGTCCGGCGTTCAGGAAGCCGCGCAGGTCCTCGTTATCTCCAGCCTTGGGGCCGAAGATGGTGTCGATCTCGTCGAACAGGATCGTGGGGCGCCCGTCGGCCCCGGATACGGCCCGGAAGAGCGCGGCGGCCGACGCGTTCACCGCGACCATCGGGTGCGGCACGAGGGTCTCGACGATCTCCAGTGCCCGAGACTTGCCCGAGCCGGGCTCGGGGGAGAGAAACGCGAGCCGGGGTGTGGAGTCGAAGCAGTCGAGCAGGTGAGCGTGCGCGTCCCACAGGGCGACCGCCACGTATGCGGCGTCGGTGGGGAAGACGTTGAAGCGACGGTGGAAGGCTTCCACCTCGTCGAGCAGCGCGGCGCCGTCGATGGGGCTGGTCATGCGGCGGCCCTTCCTTCCTGAGAGTTGCGCAGGGGGCATGCGTCTCGGTGGGCGGTGTGGTCGTCGATGAGGGCGAGGACCCGGAACTTGCCGATGGCTGAGCGGTCGCGTCCGCACGCGCACGTCGAGGTGGCGGTGGGGACGGCGCCGCGTGGGGCGACGATGTGCAGCCACGCGATGGGGCGGCGCCCGTCGTCGCGGTGCGGGTTAGGACTACAAGCAGTTCGGACGCCCTTGCGGGCGGCGCCTTTCGGCTTGCCTACGGCCGCAGCGTCCACAGGCTGTGGAGCGGCGTGCGGCCGGTCGGGGGTGTTGGTGGCGCAATCCAGGGCGGGGGGAGTTGGCGCCGTCATGCCGCCTGCCTGGGGGTGGCGTGGGCGATGACCCAGTCCAGTGCGCTGCGGATGGTGGTGCGGCACTCGGCCGGCGGCAGGCCGGTAGCCTCCCCCGCCCCCTGGATTGCCTGCTCCACCACGTGGCGGGGGATGTCGCCCCACGCCACGAACCGCGCCACCTTGCAGGCGCTGCGGTGCAGGGTGTTGTTCCGCCCGTTCGGCCCACCCTCGGACGCGGCAGCGATGACGGCGCACTCGCGCTCCAGCGCCACGCGTGCCGCGCGGGTGCCGTCATGCACCCGCGTGGGCACCGGGGCGGCCCTGTCCGGTTCCGTGAGCAGCACGGTGAGCCACCGGGGGAGTTCGGCTACCGGCACCTCGTGGGCGACCTCGTAGGCGCCGTCAGGGGTGGTGCTGCCGGGGGCGACGACGTAGCCGCCCCAGGCGCGGGTGTCGATGTGCGGCCCGAGCCGGTCAACGCTGCACTTCAGCCGCACCCCGGCGGGGGACGTGAAGTACAGGTGTTCACCGCGCGCGGTCCGCACCCGGTAGGTGTCGGGGAGGGCCTGCCCGGCGCGCTCGCAGAGCGCCTGCAACGAAGTGGCGCCGTCAGGCGCTCCTTCTGGCTCTTCCGCCTTGACCGGGTCCAGGTCGATGACGAGCAGCCCGGCCGGGCCGGTCGCGATCCCGACGTTGTAGGGCCGGTGGGCCCACGCGGCGTGGATCAGGGCGGGGTCGGTGGTGGCCCGTTCCTCCGGGGTGCGGTGTCCGTCTGCGCACCGTCCGGTGCCGGGGCAGGCGCGTTCGGCGTGCCCGGCGGGGCGCTTGCTGCCGGGGTGGAGCGGGATGACAGGCCAGCCTCGTTCGGCCGCCGTGAGGGCGGACGCAAGCAGCGGCAGGCACTCCAGGGATGCGCTCGGGATGCCGTCTGGCGGTAACTGCCGGTGGCCGTCTCGCCGGATGTCGGTCGGTTGGGTCATGCTGGGAGACCTCCACAGGTCTGTTGACGGTCTGATGGAAGGCGGCGGCCCCGGTTCTTGGCGGAAGGGGGCCGCCGTCGTCGTGTGGTCGGTCAGGCGGCGGCGGACTCGTCGCCGCGCGTCGCGGTCAGGCAGCCGTCCGGAGTGCGGACGACGGCGCCGCCGCTCGTGAGGGCCTTCACGGCCTTGGACACGGCGCCCTTGGACAGGCCCGCCAGCGTCACCAAGTCCTTCTGCCGGACCGGCTCATCGGCAGTCTCGATGGCCTTGAGCACGCGGGCGGCGGCACCGTCCACGGCGGGCGCCGCCTCGGTCGCGGTGTTCGTGACGAGGGAGAGCGTGGGGGCGCCCGCGGCTTCCACCGTGGGTGCCGCGCTGCGGGACCACGGGGTGCGGTCGGGCAGGGCGATGACGACGGCCTTGTCCATGTAGCGGACCTTGACGGGGTCGGGCTTGCGCTTGCCGTCGCGGATCAGCGCCACACCAGGGACGGGGAGTTCGTCGGCGTTCCAGCCCTTGGCTTGAGCGTCCTCACCGAGGACCACGCGCGCTTCGGCCGGCGTGCGCACGGCCAGGCAGATGGAGACGCCGATCTGCGGGGCGATCTGCTTGGGGATGCCGTCGTTGATGCTGGGCTTCTGCGTCATCCACCACAGGTCGATGCACGCCGCGCGGCCCATGCGGGCGATGGACTCCAGGCCCGGCAGGGCGGAGCGGTTGACGGTGCGGGTCTTGCCCTCTGCGGCCTCGGTCTCGCACGGGACCTTGTCGGCGGCGGTCATCACCTCGGCGCCCTCGTCGACGACGACCGTGATGCGCGGCCGGTCGGGCGTGGGGGTCCAGGTGTCCTGTCCCTTGGGCAGGATGCTGAGCCGCTCCAGCATCTCCGTCTCCAGCTCGTCGACCACGTCGATGACCTCGCGCGGGGTGGAGGCGACGCGGGCCCGGTGGTCCCACAACCGGCCTTCCACCCGCTTCAGGTCGATGATGACGAGCGCGTTCGTCGCGCCCTCGGACGCGTCGAACAGCAGCGGCCGGGACGCCACCGACTTACCGGCGCCGGAGCGTCCGGCGATGAGCAGCCGTTCCCCGAGCGGCACGCTCACCTGCTCTCCGGTGACGGTGTCGATGCCGAGGGAGCGCCGCTCGGGCGTCCAGGTCAGGTCGTCGCCGTCGGCCGCGCTGCGAGTGCGCAAGGTGAGTTCGGCCCAGCCGCCTTGCTTGCCCGCCTTGACCTGCATGCGCAGGCTCGTGCGGGCCCCGAGCAGGGCCCGGATGTGATCCTCGGCGCCGCGCAGCTTGGTCGCCGTCCATGTGCCGTCGAGGCGGACGGCGCACACGATGCCCGCGTCGGTCAGCTTCGGTCGGCCGGTCAGTGTCCCGGCGAGGCCGCGCTGTTCGGCGTGTTCCTTCCAGTGCTGCGGCTGAAGGCGCTTCAGCAGCGCCGACTCTTCAGCGGTGGGCTTCAGGCCGGTGGTGTCGCGATCGCGCACCGCGATCCACACCGACAGGGCGGTGACAGCGGCGACGACGGCGATGGCCGACCACACCCAGGCTCGGGCGGAGACTTGCGGCAGCCACACGTATCCGGCGACCCCGAGTGCGGTGGCGGTCTTGGTGGCGAACAGCCACATCGGGTCAGGCACGCGCCGCTTGGCCGTGCGCAACTCGCGCTCTGCGCGGTGGCGCAGGGGGGTGACGCCCTCGGGGTCGATGGCGCGGGCGGTGGCGAGCGCACGTCGGGCGTCGCGCACGAGGGGCTTGCGTTCGGCGCGCAGGGCGCGGCGGCGCTCGGCTTCCTTGCGCCAGTGATCGGCCGTCCAGCGGGCGGCGGTGGCTGCGTACTGGCGATGCGTCCGCCAGACTTGTCCGTGACTCACGAGTGTCCTCTTCTCAGGGATGAGTGGGTCGGTGGTGACGGGCCCTGCGACGGCCCGTCACCACACGCGCGGGTTACGCGGAGTGAGCAGGTTTCCGGTTTCCTGGTTTCCGAGGCGGCCCCTACGCGCGTGCGCGCGAGGACGGAAACTTCCGTCACCCTGCGTCGCTACGGGGGTTGTGGCGGCCGAACAGTCTTCCGGGGGTCAAACCCCACCCAGAAGGCCCCTCAGGCGCTCTGCGGGCCTCCTACGGCCTTGGGGTGGTTCAGCGGCCCTTCCGGCCGCGCTTGCCGGTGCCCTTGCCACCGTCGCCCACCGCTCGGACCACGGTGACGACGGCCCAGCCGAGCACGAGCGCGATGAACGCGAGCATCGCGAGATTCGCGGCGATGGCCGTGAGGGCGCCGACGAGCAGCGGGCCGAAGTAGACGCCGGCCGCGACCGCACCGGCACCGACCCCGGAGCCGAGCGCGACGCGCTGCACCGTGCGGTCCGGCGGCGCCTGGTGGATGTGCACCACCTGCGGCCCGGCAGGCTGCTGTGCGGGCAAGGCGGCGGGGTCTGCGTAGACATGGCTGCCGTCCGGGAGCTGAACGACCGTCATCGGGCGGTGTGCGGGGAGCTGTTCCATGACGCACCCTCCGGGGCGTTGTCGGGGAAAGCGCAGGTCGAACACATGCCGAGCGACGGCGGGATGACGTATCCCGCGTCACGACGGCACTCGGGGCAGATACGGCGGGCGGTGTTGGCCTTGGCCAGAGCCGCCCGGCGAGCCGGGGTCATCGGCCGCACCGGCTTGGCGCGGTCGATGCGGTAGAGGTAGGCGACCAGCGGGCCGCGCCGACGGCGCGGCCGTTCGAGCTGCGCCGCCACCTCCTGACCACCCGGCCGCAGGCCCAGGGCGCGCAGTTGGCGGTAGGTCGCGTAGCCATCCGGTGCCATGCGCCACCGGTAGACCGGCAGGGCCGCCATCAGGCGACCTGAACGCCGCGTTCGGCACGCAGGGTGTCACGCAGGGTGCGGGCGTTCGCCGGGGACGTGCGGACCTCACGGCGGATGCCCTCAGCGGTCAGCCTGGTGTCCGGCCAATCGGCCGTGACCTTCCGTGCCTCGTCGAGCAACTCGTCCGGGCTGCGCTTCGGGCGCGGCGTGCGGGCAACCTCGGGCACGCGGCCCGTGGCCCGACGCGGTCGGGTCGACTCAGCAGCCACCGCACGCCGCTCGATCGGCGCCGAGGTCGGCTGCTCGATGGCCCCGACCGGCTTGGCCGGGATGTTCGACTTCAGGAAGCCGACGGCCACCGCTCGGGGCAGCGCCGTGACGTTCGGCGTGATCGGCGCCGGGGTCGATACCGCGAGGTCAAAACTAGACCGATTCCTGTCGATATTGGTCGATTCCTCCGCATTCGCGGTCGGGGACGTGATCGGGGCGGGGCGATGGTGCAGCACCTTCGCCACGAGGTCGGAGCCGAAGTAGATCGACCCGACCGGCAGCGACGTGGCGAGCAGCACGAGGGCCCAGTTCGCAGGGTCCCAGTCGGCCAGTCGACCCCAGTCGACCGACCGGCCGTGGAGCTCCGGGACCAGGCCGTGCACGTAGTTCAGGACGAGCGAGGCGACGGTGTACCCGGCCAGCACCCGTAGCGCGAATGTCCGGTCCCGTCCGGCGAGCACGAGCGTCGCGATCAGGGCCAGGGCCATGAGGCCATCGACGACGAACGGGTAGAGCGTCGCGGCCGTGTCGTCGGCGCCGATGGCGCCCGCGATGTCGCGCAGCGCGTTCCAGGACACCCGGAAGGCCATCGCGACCACGATGACCAGCGCAAGCACGAGGGCGGTGCGCCCCTTGCGGTGCAGGTTCATGCGGCACCGTCCGCCTGGCCAGACAGGCCGTTGACGTACTCGCGGTGCGCGGCGAGCACGCGCCGGCGGGCCCGGCGGATGCGCCGCTCGTCCAGCTCGCACGGCGTGCGGTCAATGACGATGATCTGCGCGTCCAGCAACTCCACCTCCGCGCGGATGACGGGCATCTCCGCGTCGATGGCGTCCAGCTCCGCGTCCGTGGGCTCCACCCACGGCTCGAAACCGGTAACAGCGTCCTGAACAGTGACGATGTGGTTCATGGGTCGTGGTCTCCCAAGCAGGTGAAACGGCCCGAACAGCACCCCTCGGAGCTGCAACTCCGGGGGGTGCGCGCCGTTGAAGTCGGAACATCCGGCTCCCCTCAGCGCTGCTCGTACGAGACGAGCAGCGGAGGCAACCGGCCGCAGCGGTGCTGCGGAGATTGAGTCGCGCTGTACCTCACACGGGGGTCCGTGCGGCCGCCTACTTGGCCGAGGAGAGGCGGCGTGATCCCCATTCAGTTGTCAAGGAACCTGCGCTTCCTTCGTACTCACCCCCGCGGGCTTTCCTCCAGGCGCATTCATGCAGGTCAAACCAATGCAAGCTCTCCCTTCGCTGATGCTTAGGGGGGCTTGCCGAACCGCTTGATAGGTACCGTAAGCAAACCCAAGGCTGCGCGCAACCCCCTCTCGCGATACAGTTCGTTAGCCCCCCTAGGCGAACGATTGGAGAGTCGTGCACGACGACATGAAGCGGGTCGCTGACATTGCGGTCCCGGTCGAGCGAGCCAAGGCCGCGATTGACCTGATGGCGACCTATCAGGCCTGGGTGCTGGAGCTGTCCCGCATTCGCCGAGAGGCCATCGAAGAGGCGCAAGCGTCAGGCATGACACAAGCTGAGATCGCCAAGGTCCTTGGCGTGAGCCGGGGTCGAGTGGGACAACTGGCGTCTGCCGGGCCACCCCCCGAGCGGGCGTTTTTTGGCACAGACCTGGTCACCGTGTCGCTCGGCGGAAAGACCGAGGCAGGCAAAGAGCCCGACCAGAACCCGAGTGCGGTCGTAGTGCGGGAAGACCTCGACAACTTTGAGCATCTGCGCAGGCTTCTCGGAGGGATGAAGCTTGAGGCTCAGTACGAGGTGATCCCACCCAGCGGCATCGTCAACCTCAACCGTGACAACCACGTGGTCATCTGCGGTCCGCGACTGTCCCCCATCGTCGCCCAAGTGTTGGAGGGGGACCACAACCTGCGGTTTGAGAAGGACCGTGCCTGGCACCTGATGGACCAGAAGACAGGCGAGACGTATCGGTCCCCGATGGATGAGGACGGCTCGGCAAGCGACTTCGGCTACCTCGGACGGCTCCCGCGCCTGGATGGCCGTGGGACGTTTTTGTACATCGCCGGTATCCACGCCATAGGGGCGAACGGAGTCGTGCACTACTTGGAGCACCACTTGGCAGAGCTGTACCGCGAGGTTCGCACTCGACGCTTCTCGACGCTGATCTCGTGTCGCTACGACCCCGAGACGCTGGAAGTGCTGGAGAGCCGTCGAGTCACCCCGCTGTACCGACACGAAAGCTGATCATGCGCGTCTGTGTGGAAACGCAAGGTGGAGGGGCCAACCCAAACGAAGATTGGGTGGCCGGCACTTCAACGCTCGCCGTAGTGCTGGACGGGTTGAGCACTGCTGGGTTGTCCACGGGATGCCGTCACGGCGTCCCGTGGTACGTCGCCCACCTCGGGGGGCATCTTGTGGCTGCTCTGGCAGATCTTGACCGGCCACTCGCCGACGGCCTGGCGGACGCTCTCGAACGCGTTGCGGCGGCGCACCCCGAATGTGACCTTGGGAACCCCGGGACGCCATCAGCCACGGTTGCGATCCTGCGGCAGCGACACGGAGTCCTTGACCATCTGGTCCTAGCTGATTCGCCCATCGTTCTCGAAGGCGCCGAGGGTCACACCGTCATTAGTGACCTTCGGGTGGACGAAGTGCTGCCGGAACTGCGAGCTGAGGTTGAGCGCCACGAAACGCATACCTCGGCGCACAGGGAGGCGCTGCAACGTCTTGTGCTGGCTCAGCGGCAGGTGCGCAACACTCCAGAAGGTTACTGGGTGGCCGCAGCCAGCCCAGAAGCGGCACAACACGCCGTTACCGGCACGACCCGAACGCGAGATGTCCACTCCGCTGCCGTCCTGTCGGATGGTGTATCGAGGCTCGTCACGGAGTACGGCATGGCGACCTGGTCTGACGTCTTCGCCACGCTTCTGTCTGGTGGGCCACGTGAGCTGATTGAAGCCGTACGCAAGGTCGAGGCCACAGACCCCTCTGGGCTCCGATGGCCGCGCTACAAGTCTGGGGACGATGCGACCGTGGCCTACTGCCGGTGGTGACCGGAGAGCCAATACGGACAGAGGGCGTCCGCTGGCGGGGCCAGCGAGCATGAGCGGCGGGGCCCAGAAGGCTCATGGATCGAGCATTGCCCCAGGTCGCACACCCACAGCCGGGCCGTCTGTGGGCCGTCCAAGGGTGGCCGAGGACGGCCAACAACGACAAGCAACGACAGCAAACGCGCAGGTATTTGGCGGGCTGCGGAGCAACTCCGCAGCCCGCCAAAGTTGTTGATCAGTACCAGCGCTACTAAGCCCCCCGTTGTTACCGAGCGCCCCCTTGTTGACCCTCCCTTTACCTGCCACTCTGAGGGTCCCCCCACTTGTGAATTTGTGAAATTCTGAACGAACGGTGGGGAGACTCCCAGGAGGTGGCTCCATCCATGCTCGTCCGTGACGCCATGAGCACCGTCGTCCTCACGATCGGCCCGAACCACACCCTGCGCCAGGCCGCATCGCTGATGTCCGCGCGCAAGGTGGGGGCGGCGGTGGTCCACGACCCCGACGCCGGCGGCATCGGCATCCTCACCGAACGCGACATCCTCAACTCCGTGGGCCTCGGCCAGGACCCGGACACGGAGCGCGCGCACGCCCACACCACCAACAACGTCGTGTTCGCCGCCCCGGCCTGGACCCTGGAGGAGGCGGCGTCCGCAATGGCACACGGCGGCTTCCGGCATCTCATCGTGCTGGACGGCGGCGAACCCGCCGGCATCGTCTCGGTCCGCGACATCATCCGCTGCTGGGCACCGGCACGACAGCGGGTGCCGGCATAGCGACCCTGCTGCCGGGCACCGCACGACAGCGGGTGCCGGCATGACGACACGGGCGGGCCGGGCCCGCATGAGAGGACCCGGCCCGTCCGCCGAGAAGCTCCCACAGGAGCGGTCCCGCACGTGCACCGGGCCGCCGACAGCCGCGACCTCGCGATCACTCTCGTCCCGCGAGAGACAATCGATAGACAATGTCTAAGACGAGTTCTGATCTAAACTCACACCTGTTCGGGACCTGGTCTCTTTTGCTGCTAGGCTGGTGGCTATGAGTGACCTTCTGGAACGGCTGCGCGGACGCGGATGGCGGATGACCGCGCAGCGGCGTGTCGTGGCTGAGGTCCTCGACGGCGAACACGTCCATCTGACGGCCGACGAGGTCCATGCACGGGCCGTCGCCAAGCTGCCCGAGATCTCCCGTGCGACCGTCTACAACACGCTGGGCGAGCTGGTGACCCTCGGCGAGGTGCTCGAGGTCTCCACGGACCAGCGTGCCAAGCGGTACGACCCGAATGCCCACCAGCCGCACCACCACCTGGTCTGTGCCCAGTGCGGCGCGATCCGCGACGTCCACCCCACCGGCAACCCGCTGGCGGACCTCCCCGACACCGAACGCTTCGGCTTCACGGTCTCGGACGTCGAGGTGACGTACCGCGGCGTCTGTCCGAACTGCGCCGCCGCCTAGCCCTCCCCCGCACGGAACACGAGAGCCCCGGCACCGATGAGTGCCGGGGCTCTCTGCTGCTCCACCGCACGGACGCGCACCACGGGCGCCCATACACCAAGAGCCGGAACCCTTTCGGATTCCGGCCCTCGGCCTTCAGTAGCGGGGACAGGATTTGAACCTGCGACCTCTGGGTTATGAGCCCAGCGAGCTACCGAGCTGCTCCACCCCGCGTCGGTGAATGCAACGTTACGTCACCGCAGAGGACGGACGCAAATCCATTGCCCGGCCGTGCCGCACCCGGCCCGGGCAGGGGCGTCTCAGGCCGACAGCTCCTGCCGCAGCGCATCCCGCAGCCTCTCCGCCCTCTCGGTGACGGACGCGGGCCCCAGGGACACGGCCCGGTCGGCCCAGCGCTGGCCTTCCGCCAGCTCACCCCGACGCGCGTAGACCAAGGCCAGCCGCAACGCCGCCCGCCCGTGCCCGGCGTCAGCGGCCCGCGTCCACCACACCGCCGCTTCGGGCTCGCTCCCCTCCCGGGCGAGCAGCAGCCCCAGATTGAAGGCGCCGTTGCGGGACCCGGCCTCGGCCGCCTCCCGGTACCACCGAGCCGCCTCGACGACATCGCCCCGGGCCGCCGCGAGCATGCCGACGCGCACCTGCGCCCGCCGGTGCCCCTGGGAGGCCGCCCGCTCGTACCACTCCTCGCATTCGCTCCGCCGGTGCACCGGCTCCCCGAGCTCGTGCGCGGGCTCCGGCGGCCGCCGGGCGTCGAGCACGGTCGCCAGCCGGTACGCGGCCTCGGAGCTCCCGCCCCCGGCCGCACACCGCAGGTGCCGCTCGGCCTCCTGCTCGTCGCCGTCCCGCAGCCGCGCCATGCCGACCTGGAGCGCCGCCTCGGTGTGGCCGGCGGCGGCGGCACGCTCGTACCAGCGCAACGCGGCCTGCTCCTCGCCACGGCCGGCGTGCAGGATGCCGAGGTTGAAGGCGGCGTCGACGCTCCCGGCCTCGGCGGCCTTGGAGAACCACGGCTCCGCACCCGTCTCGTCACCGCCCCTCAGCAGCAGGATCGCCAGCGCGTTCGCCGCCTCCCGGTGCCCGGCGTAGGCCGCGCGCCGGTACCACTGCTCGGCCTGCGGGGTGCGCCCCTGCTCGGCGCAGAGCAGACCGAGGTTGTACGCGCCGTTCACGTCACCCGCGTCCATCGCGGCCCGGTACCACCGCTCGGCGGTCTGGGTCTCGCCCCGCTCGGCGTGCAGCGCCCCCAGCGCGTTCGCCGCATTGCCGTCACCGTCCTGGGCGGCCCGCAGCCACCACACGGCGGCGTTCTCGGTGTCGCCCGCGTCGCGCAGCAGGAAGCCGAGCGCACAGGCGGCGCGCGCCTCCCCGTCCTTGGCGGAGGTCAGGTACCAGCGTCCGGCCTCCTTGAGCTCGCCCCGCCTCTCCAGGATCGTCCCGAGGTGCAGCGCGGCCCGCCGGTGGCCGCGCGCGGCGGCCTGCCGGTACCACTGCTCGGCCTCCTCGGACGCCCGGACATCGTCGCCGCCGTCGGCTTCCGGCGCCGCCTTGCGGTCCAGCGCCCGCGCCAGCCGGTACGCCGCCTCCCGGTGCCCGCGCTCGGCCGCGACCCGCATCCACTGCTCGGCCCCGGCATCGCCGCGGTGCTCCAGCAGATCGGCGAGCGCGTACGCGCCCAGCGTGTGGCCCTGCTCGGCGGACTGGCGCAGCCAGTACTCGGCGGCGGGCTCGTCACCGCGCTCGCGGTGGTGCCGCCCGAGGGCGTGCGCCGCCGCCGTGGATCCGGCGACGGCGGCGATCCGCCACCACCCGGCGGCCTCGTCGGCGTACCCCCGCTGGTGCAGGAGGACTCCCAGGTTGTTGGCGGCCGCCCGGTCGCCGGCGGCGGTGGCGGCACGCAGATGAGGCTCGGCACCGTCGAGATCGCCACGGCGCAACAGCATGGCCCCGAGGACACTCATCGCCTCGACGTCGCCGGCCTCGGCTGCGAGCCGCTGACGCAGCTCCTCGGCCGCCTCGTCGGCGATCTCCCCGGTCTCGTCCGGGGTCTCGGTGTCCTCCCGGCTGGAAGGCTGCACAAAACGCCCTGTCTCGAACAGAGTTGCCTTGTCCCCCATAACGTCCATCGTCGCACCACCTGCAACCTGGGTACACCTGGTATACCGCAGCCAGTGAGGTCACTTCAGCGTTTTGTCGACATGCCCACAGAGAGACAAGTCAAACACAGATCGGCCAACTCCCCTCGGCGGCGCGGCCGCAGATGACGCCAGCACATGCGTTCACACATCACGAAGGCCCGGATTCCTTTGTGGAATCCGGGCCTTCGGTGCCGCTCCGTCACTCGGACATCGCGACTTCAGTAGCGGGGACAGGATTTGAACCTGCGACCTCTGGGTTATGAGCCCAGCGAGCTACCGAGCTGCTCCACCCCGCGCCGTTGTGTTCACAACCGTATCACGGCGCGGGATGGGCGTTTGACCAGGCCAGGGCGCTAGCTGCTCGGCTTCGGACTCGGACTGCCGCTCGGCTTGTCGCCGGGCTTGCTCTCGCCGCCCCCGGAGCCGCCCGCCCGGCTCGCCTCGGACTGTGCGTCCTCGGCCCGCCGCAGGGCGTCCTCAAGGTCCTTCTGCGCCTTGCCGTACGCCTCCCAGTCGTTCTTCTTCAGGGCCTCCTGGCCCGCGTCGAAGGCCTTCTGGGCATCCTGCAGGGCCTCTTGGACCGTCGGGTTGTCGGACGTCGGCGGTGGTGGCGTCGTGTCCCCCTCGTCCGGTGGCTCGGTGGTCGTGCCGTCCGCTCCGAAGACCTTGTTGAGGGCCTCGTCGAGGGTGTTCTCGAAGGCGGTCTGGCCTCCGTAGGTGACCAGCACCTTGCGCAGCAGGGGGTACTTCAGTCCACCACCGCGTACATAGACCGGCTCCACGTAGAGCAGTCCTCCGTCGAGCGGCACCGTCAGCAGGTTGCCGTACTCCACTTCGGAGTCGCCGCCCCTCAGGAGCCTGATGGACTCGGCGATGTCCTCTTGCGAGTTGAACTGGCTCTGGACCTGTTTGGGTCCGTTGACCGTGGTGTTGGTCGGCAGTTTCAGGATTCTGATCTTGCCGTAGTCACTGGTGTCCGCCTCGGCGTCGACCGCCATGAACGCACTTAGGTTGTCCCGGCCGTTGGGCGTGAAGGTCGTCGTCAGCGAGAACGCCTGTTCCTTCTGGTCGGGCATCTTCATGCTCAGGTAGTACGGCGGCACCGCGCTGCCCGACCGGTTCGTCGGGTCGTCCGGCACCTGCCACACCTCGCTGCCGCTGAGGAACGTCGTGGCGTCCTTCACGTGGTAGCGCGTGAGCAGCTCCCGCTGGACCTTGAACAGGTCCTGGGGGTAGCGCAGGTGGTCCATAAGGGACTTGGAGATGTCGGTCTTCGGCTCCACCGTGTCGGGGAAGGCCTTCATCCAGGTCTTCAGGACCGGGTCCTTGGTGTCCCACTGGTAGAGCTTGACCTTGCCGGTGTACGCGTCGACGGTCGCCTTCACCGAGTTGCGGATGTAGTTGACCTGGTTCTGCTGGGCCACCACCGCGCGGTTGTCGTTGGTGGCGGTCAGCGAGTCCGCCGTGGTGTCACCGAGGGTCGTACGCGAGGAGTACGGGTAGCCGTTCGTCGTCGTGTACGCGTCGACGATCCACTGGATCCGGCCGTCCACGACCGCCGGATAGGCGTCGCCGTCGATGGTCAGCCAGGGGGCGACCGCCTCGACGCGCTCCTTGGGCGTGCGGTTGTACAGAATCCGCGAACCGTCGCCGATGGCCCCGGAGTACAGGATCTGCGGCTCTCCGAACGCCACCGCGTACGCGGCCCGGTTGACCGGGTTGGAGAGGTTGACCCCGCTGTCGCCCTTGTAGCTGGTGGTCTTCTCGCCGTTGTCGTCGGAGTAGTCGATCTCCTTCTGGGGACCGCCGACGATCGAGTACGTGGTGGTCTTCTCGCCGTAGTAGACCCGCTGCTCGTACGTGCCGAGGTCGCCCTCGGAGGGCAGGTCGGACTCGGTGAAGTTCGGACGGCCCTGGGCGTCTGCGCTGGTGCCCTCGGCTGCGACCACTCCGTACCCGTGCGTGTAACGGAAGTGGTTGTTGATCCAGTTCTTCTTCGGGATGCCCGCGAGGTTCAGCTCACGCAGCCCGATGACCGTGTCCTGGTCCTTGCCGTCCTTGGCGTAGCGGTCGACGTCCAGGTTGGTCGGGAACGCGTAGTAGTTCCTGATCTGCTGGAGTTGCTGGAACGTCGGCGAGACGATGTTCGGGTCCATGATCCGGATGCTCGCCGTGGACGGGACGTCGTCGCGCAGGGTGGTCTTGTCCTCGGTCTTGCTCGTGCCCGAGTAGTCCGTGACCTTGGTGCCGTCGATGCCATAGGCCTTGCGCGTGGCCTCGAGGTTCTTCTCGACGTACGGCGCTTCCTTGGCCTGCTCGTTCGGCTGGACCTGGAACTTCTGCACGATCGCCGGGTACAGGCCGCCGATGAGGATCGCGGAGAGCACCATCAGGCCGAAGCCGATCACGGGCAGCTGCCATGTGCGCCGCCAGATGGTGGCGAAGAACAGCAGCGCGCAGATGACGGCGATGCAGAACAGGATCGTCTTGGCCGGCAGGTAGGCGTTGGCGTCGACGTACCTGAGGCCCGTCCAGTTGTCGGTGGCCCTGAAGTCGCTGGACTTCACCGCGAGTCCGTACCGGTCGAGCCAGTACGCGACCGCCTTGAGGGCCACGAAGATGCCGATGAGCACCGACAGGTGCCCGGTGGCCGCGGCCGTGGCGCGGGCGCCGGGGCTGGTGACGCGCAGCCCGCCGTACAGGTAGTGCGTGAGCGCTGCGGCGATCACGGAAAGGATCGCCGCGGCGAAGCCGAAGCCGAGCAGGAACCGGTACCACGGCAGGTCGAAGGCGTAGAAGGAGACGTCCAGCTTGAACTGGGGGTCCTTCTGCCCGAAGGGCACGCCGTTGACCCACATCAGCCACGTCCGCCACTGCCCGGATGCGGAGGCGCCGGCGATCAGGCCCACAAGGGCGGTGATCCCGAACAGCAGCCACTTCTTGTAGGGCGCGATGCCCATCCGGTAGCGGTCGAGGTTCTGCTGCTCCATCGACATCGCGCTCAGCGGCGGCCGCAGCCGGTGCGCCAGCCAGATGTTGAAGCCGACGGCCAGGGCCATGAGCAGGCCGAAGACGAAGAAGAGCCCGATCTTGGTCCACAGGGTGGTGGTGAAGACCGAGGAGTAGTTCACCGAGCGGTACCAGAGCCAGTCCGTCCAAAAGCCCGCGAACATGGTGAACGCCATGCCGAGAACGGCAAGGACGCCCAGCGTCATGAGCAGGGTCCGGACACGCCGGGACGGGCGGCCCACTCTGATCCGCGGCCCTGTCGGGCCTCCGCCGCGGTCCGGCATCTGGAAAGCCAAGGTGCGCACCTCGAAGTTCGCTGTTGATTCGTCAGGCCCGCGTCTTCACGGACCGTACGTGGCCCCCGTGATCGTGGGGCCCCCACCTATGCAACTTACTCACCGTTTACTCGGTTCCCGATTCCGGCCGGGAACGAGGCAGGATTGTGACCATGTCCAACACTCCCATGGCTGCGAACCCGCTCACCCGGGCCGTTCTCGAGATCGACGAGTACGTCTCCGGCCTCGGCTGGGACCAGTCAGCCCGCCTTTTCGCCCTCGTCGACACCGCACGGCTGCGGGCCGAACAGCCCTCGCTTGCGGACCGGCTCGGTCTGGGGGACGAGTCGGAGAACTCCGGCCTCACCCCGATCGAGCAGGACGAAGTGCCAACGGGCAAGCCGCTCGACGAGTTCCTCGCCACCATCGCCTGGCCCGACGCGGTGGTCGGCTGCGCTCTGGCCGTGGAGCGCCTGATGCTGCCGCCGTCCGCGGAGGCACAGGTTCCGCAGGGTCTGAGCGAGGCCGCCCTCACGAAGTGGGTGGCGGACCACCCGGACCGCCAGGAGGTCCGCATGACGGTCGCGGTCCTGCGCGACGGCACGCGTGAGTCGGCCCTGCGGCTGCGCGAGAAGGACTCCCCGACCGAGGTCCTGACCGGTTCCGACCTGGTCCCAGGGCTGGCGGAGGCGCTGGCGGCGACGTTCGAGGAATAGCGGCGCCGAGGAGCGGACCGCGGGGCCCGGTCTTCCGGGCCCCGCGGTCCCGGCTACTTACCGCACTTCGGCAGGTCCGCGGTGTCGCCGCCGCGGATGTCCTTCAGGGCTCCCAGGGCGTCCTTGATGGTGCCCACCTTGATCAGGGTGAGACCGTCGGGGGTGTCCTTGGCTGCGGCCGCGCAGTTGTCGGCGGGCGTGAGGAAGTACTTCGCGCCCTTGGCCCGCGCGCCCACGGTCTTCATCTCGATGCCGCCGATCGGCCCGACCTTGCCGGTGTCGTCGATCGTGCCGGTGCCGGCCACGAACGTGCCCCCGGTCAGGCTGCCCGGTGTGAGCTTGTCGTAGATGCCGAGCGCGAACATCAGCCCGGCGCTCGGCCCGCCGACGTCCGCGAGCTTGATGTCGATGGTGAACGGGAAGGTGTGGTCGGTCCCGGCGGAGATCCCCACGATGGCGCGCTTCTCACCGGTGTCGTCGGACGTCGTGGTGGTCATGCTGATGTTCTGCGTCCTGGTCGGCGTCCGCTTCTCCTTCTCCGCGGCGGCCTGCTCCTTGGCCGGCACGATCGTGAAGCGGACCTCCTGGCCCGGCTTGTGCTTCGTGACGAGCTTCGCGACGTCGGCCGGCTCCTTCACCGCCGTACCGTCGACGGCCTTGATCACGTCCCCCGCGTGCAGCTTGCCCTCGGCGGGGGACCTCTTGACGACCGTGGAGACGATCACCCAGGACTTCACCGGAACGTCCAGCTGCTTCAGGGCGGCGACCTTGGCGCTCTCCTGGGACTGGCTGAACTCCTCGGCGTTCTCCTGGGTGGACTGCTCCTCGGTCTTGCCGTCCGGATAGAGCGTCTCGTGCGGCACGACCTTGTTGTCGTGCGCGAGCCAGCCGTAGACGGCCTCGACCAGGTTCATCCGGTAGTCGGCGCTCGTGACCCGGACCGTCGTCATGTTCAGATGGCCACTGGTCGGATAGGTTTTCCGGCCCGCGATCTGCAGCACCGGCTCGCCGTCGTGATCGCCCAGCGTGTTCACCGTCGGCCCCGGGGACATCTCCGAGTAGGGCACGGGGATGAACACTCCCGCGCACAGGAGCGCGATCAGCATCAGGGTGGAGGCGAGCATCGTCGCGGTGCGGCGTGGCATGAGTCGACAGTACGGGACGGTCCTGTCAGCGCACCGTCAGGGCCGCCCGTCCGGGGCGGCCCTGCCCGCTGCAACGCTTGTGACCTGCTGTTTCCTCGGCCCTCAGGCACCCGGGCGGGGCTTCTCCATGGCTTCGCGGAAGCGGATGTAGCCGGTGAGCTCCGGGCCGTCGTTGCGGACCTTCCGTGTCCGGTGGGCCCAACTGCCCCAAAGCCCCGCGCCGATCGCAGCCACAAGCGGAATCAGCAACCAGGCGAGCGCCGCCATGCCGACCTCCAACCCCTTTGAGCATCCGCAACTGACTGATCAGCAGATTAACGATCCGCAGTGACAACGCTCACGCCAGGGGTGCGGTTACGCAACCGGAAGCGGTTTCCGGGAGCGGCGGGCTGCCGGAAGGCTGCCCGGTTCAGCAGGCTCCGACCCACTCCTCGGTGCCGTCGGAGAACTTCTGGTGCTTCCAGATGGGCACTTCGTGCTTCAGGTCGTCGATCAGCTTCCGGCACGCCTCGAAGGCCTCTCCGCGATGCGGGCAGGAGACGGCGACGACCACGGCGAGGTCCCCGACCCGCAGGTCGCCCACGCGGTGCACGGCCGCCAGGGCCCGCACCGGGAACTCTGCGGTGACCTTCTCCGCGACGCGCCGCATCTCGGCCTCGGCGCTGGGGTGGCACGAATACCCCAGCTCGTCGACGTCGGCGCCCCCGTCGTGGTTCCGCACGGTGCCCACGAAGAGCGCGGTGCCCCCGGCCGCGTCGTCCCCGACGGCCAGGAACACCTCGTCCAGAGAGAGGGCCGAGTCCCGGATCCCGATCAGCTTGATCGGGTCCTGCGCGGCCTGCTCATCGGGGTGATCGTTCGTGGTTGCCATGTTCCCATCGTGCCGCACACGACCGACAGCACGGAATAGAGCCATCGACCGGCACGCGCGCGTACCCGTTTGGAGCCTCCTACAGGGGCGGCCTTCCGCGACGTGGCGTTCCTAGATCCGCCGCCGGGCCTTCCGCGCCCGTCGCACCACCGCCGCCGCACCCAGCAGCGCCACCGTCGCTCCGGCGGCACCCGCGGCCGTCGCGTCCTTGCGGCCCAGCCGCCGTCCGGCGACCGTGTGCCGGCCGGAGACCTCCTCCAGGAGTTCCGCCAGCACCTCCTCGTTGGTGTACCGCGGCCGCCACCCGGCGTCGTGCAGCCGGCTGCCGCTCACCACCCAGGGGTACATCGTGTACGCCAGGTCCCCGGCCGGGGAGGGCGTGAGCCCGATGCGGTGCAGTCGGGCCGCCGCACCCAGCGCGACCGCCGACGGCAGCTCCATCCGCCGGATCCCGCTGAGCTCCTCGACCTCCTCCTGCTCCAGCCAGCCGTCACAGCCGACGGTCAGTTCCCCGTCGACCTTCTCCAGAACGGCGTACTCCAGCGCGCTGACCAGGTCCTCGACGTGGCAGAACTGCCACGCGGGCCGCGACCCGGCCACGACGAGGAGCCGGGGCGACTCGAAGTACCTGGTCAGGGCGGTGTCGGTGCCGCCGACCAGCACGGCCGGCCGTACCACGGTGACATTGAGCCCGGGGTGCGCCCTGGGCGCGCGCCGCGCCAGCCGTTCGATCTCCAGCAGGTCGCCCACGCCCGTCGCCTCGGCCGTGGCGCGCAGCTCGGCGTCCTCGGACAGCGGCAGCTCGTTGTCGGGCAGCGCCCCGTAGACCATCGCCGAGGTGCACAGCACGACCCGGCGCACTCCGGCGGCCGCGGCAGCCGTCAGGACGGTCTGCGTCCCCCGTACGTTGTAGGCCGTTCGGGCGGCCGCGTCGGTCTCCAGGTCGAGATCCAGCGCCAGGTGCACCACCACGTCGGTCCCGCGCAGCTTGTCCGCGATGGCCGGGTCCCGCACGTCCAGGATGTGCCACTGGGCCGCCGCACACTCGCCGCGCCGCTCGTCGATGGCGACGACCTGCTTGACCTCGTCGGATGCGGCCAGCTGCTCCGTGAGCAGGGCTCCGACGCCGTACGCGGCACCGGTGACCGCGACGACGGGTCCGCGCGGGGCGGGACTCGCGGAACTGGTTGACTGGTTTCGCGCTGCGCGAACCTGCGGATCTGGGGAACTCACCGGGCGTCTCCAGCGGTTGTCTTCAGTACGAGCGCGTCCGACGCGTGCGTACCAGGTGGCATCCATCCTGCCGCAGGCCGTCAGTCGGCGAAGCACCGAGGCCCGATCCGCCCCGGGTGTCTACGCTGGGTGGTGATGTCGGGCAGCCGTGCCGCCGGAAAGAACCGGCGGCCCTACCAGCCGAGGAATCCCGTGAGTGACACCCCATTCGGATTCGGCCTTCCGCCGGAGGAGCCGGACGACGGCGACGAGGGCAAGAAGAAGGACCAGCAGAGCGGTGGTGGTCAGGGACCGGCCAACCCGTTCGGTTTCGGCGGCCTGCCCGGAGCCGGTGGCTTCGGCCAAGGTCCCGGTGGCCCTGGCGGCCCCGGTGCGGACAATCCGTTCGCAGCCATGTTCGGGGCGCTGAATCCCACCGACCTGGGCGCCGCGTTCCAGCAGCTGGGCCAGATGCTCTCCTACGAGGGCGGCCCGGTGAACTGGGACATGGCCAAGCAGATCGCCCGCCAGACGGTCTCCCAGGGCAGTCCCGACGGCACCAAGGACGCCAGTGTCGGCCCCGCCGAGCGCAAGTCCGTCGAGGAAGCCGTCCGCCTGGCCGACCTGTGGCTCGACGACGCCACGTCCCTGCCCTCCGGCGCCGCCTCCGCGGTGGCCTGGAGCCGCGCGGAGTGGGTCGAGGCCACCCTGCCCGCCTGGAAGGAACTGGTCGACCCGGTCGCCGAGCGCGTCGGCACCGCCATGGGCGACGTCCTGCCGGAGGAGATGCAGGCCATGGCCGGCCCGCTGATCGGCATGATGCGCTCCATGGGCGGCGCCATGTTCGGCACGCAGATCGGGCAGGCCGTCGGCGTGCTCGCCGGCGAGGTCGTCGGCTCGTCCGACATCGGCCTGCCGCTCGGCCCGGCCGGCAAGGCCGCGCTGCTGCCGGTGAACATCGAGACGTTCGGCAAGGACCTGAGCGTCCCCCAGGAGGAGGTGCGGCTGTATCTCGCCCTGCGCGAGGCCGCCCACCAGCGCCTCTTCGCGCACGTGCCGTGGCTGCGTTCGCATCTGTTCGGCGCGGTCGACGGCTACGCCCGCGGGATCAAGGTCGACACGGCCAAGCTGGAGGACGTGGTCGGCCAGTTCGACCCGCAGAACCCGGAGCAGTTGCAGGAGGCCCTGCAGCAGGGCATGTTCCAGCCCGAGGACACGCCCGAGCAGAAGGCCGCCCTGGCCCGTCTGGAGACGGCTCTGGCGCTCGTGGAGGGCTGGGTCGACGCGGTGGTCCACGCCGCGGCGAAGCCCCGTCTGGCGTCCGCCGACGCCCTGCGCGAGACGCTGCGCCGCCGTCGCGCCTCGGGCGGCCCGGCCGAGCAGACGTTCGCCACGCTGATCGGCCTGGAGCTGCGCCCGCGCCGCCTGCGGGACGCCTCCCGTCTGTGGGCCTCGCTCACGGACGCGCGCGGGGTCGACGGCCGGGACGCCCTGTGGCACCACCCGGACATGCTCCCGACGGCGACCGACCTGGATGACCCGGACGGCTTCGTGCACCGCGAGCAGATCGACTTCTCCGAGCTGGACAAGATGCTCGGCGAGGCGGCGGACAAGCCCGACCTCAGGAAGAAGGACGACGGCGAGGACGAGAACAGGGGCGACGACGCCGGGTGAGCCTGTATGACGACGCGGTCCTCGTGCTGAAGGGGTACGAGGACCAGACGGAGCTACGCCACGCCTACCTGGACCATCTGTCGGAGCACCCCGACGGTCTGTGGAAGGCCTGCCACGCGGGCCACATCACGGCGAGTGCCCTGGTGATCGACCCCGAGGGCGGCCGGGTGCTGCTGACGCTGCACAAGAAGCTGCGGATGTGGCTGCAGATGGGCGGCCACTGCGAGCCGGGCGACGCCTCCCTCGCGGATGCGGCCCTGCGGGAGGCGACGGAGGAGTCCGGTGTCCCGGGCCTCTCCCTGCTGCCCGGCGGGCCGGTGCGCCTGGACCGGCACCCGATCCCGCCGCCGTGCCACTGGCACTTCGACGTCCAGTACGCGGTGGTGGCCCCGTCGGACGCCACGCACGCGATCAGCGACGAGTCGCTCGACGTGCGCTGGTTCGGCTACGACGAGGTGGCCGGGGTGGCGGACGAGTCGGTCGTGCAGTTGATGGCGGCGACCCGTGCGAGGCTCGAGGATTGAAAATCGGTAAGGGGCGACCGCTCTTGCGGCCGCCCCTTACCTGTCGATCCTGACAGTGGGCTGCGCCCCCTCAGGGGCGCGGGGAACTGCGCGACCAGCCACGGACGGCCCGCGGCCTGAGCGAGACCGCACAGCCCCTCGAACCGAATCGGCCGAACCCGCGGAGCGCTCAGCTCCAGACGTTGCCCTGGTTCTGCCCGCGCGCCCCCTGCTGGCCCATGCCGTACTGCGCGGAGAGGCCCGAGCCGATCTGCGCGCCCTGCGGCGGCAGCAGCTCGCTGGGCTGGACCAGCGCGTAGCCGGTGCCCATGAAGCTCAGCTCCCAGCCCTCACCCGTGCTGCCGCGGCGCCGCCACACCCCGGAGGAGTGCGTCTGGGCCTGCATCTGCACCCGCAGGCTCGTCGACCAGGCGACGATGGCGTCGGCGTCGCAGTTGACGTACTTGTCGGGCGTCACCTGCATCAGCAGCGGCATCCCGGAGGTCATCAGAGCGACCTTGCCCCGGCCCGAGATGTTGAGCTGGTACTTCCCGGAGCCGGAGATGCCGTACAGGCTGTCCACGGCGATGACCTCGTGGTGCAGGGAGGAATCCATCGCCAGCACGTAGCTGCTGTCGACGGTGAGGCCGTCCTGGTCCACGTCCATGATGTGCACGTGCTGCTTGAGGTTGGCGAGGTAGACCGTGCCCTGCCCGTGGCAGCGCATCAGGTCGAGACCCTCACCGGTCTGCGCACGGGCACGTGACTGCTGGTTGGTCTGGAACTCGGCGTCGAACTCGACGAGGCCCTGGTAGGCGACCATGGTGCCCTTGCGGGCCAGGACGTCGTCGTGGCCTTCCAGGGTGACGCGCAGCATCTGCTTGTTCTGCAGGCTCCAGCGCTCCTGGGTCTGCTGCTCGTTGTAGGCGAAGATCGGGCTCTGCATGACGTGTGGCTCCCCCTCAGCCCCGGACCCGGAGGCGGTCGGTACTGTCCTCGCTGGGCTGGACGACGACGATGCCCTGACCGGAGAAGGCCATCTGGTAGGCCTCGCCGCTGCCGCGGCCGATCAGCGACTGCGCACGGAAGCTGCGCTTGCCCTTCACCTTGAGGTTCGGGGACCAGGCGACGAGCGCGTCGGGGTCGACGTAGGTCTCGTCCTCGCCACCTCCGCAGTCGACGACGATGGGCTTGCCCCGGGAGGTCAGCGCGACCCAGCCCTGCCCGGAGATCTTGGTGTTCCACAGGCCCTGCCCGGCGAACTTCGCCAGGCCCTTCACTCGCTCCACGCCCCAGGTGAGGTGGGCGTCGAAGGCCAGCAGATTGGTGGCGTTGACCGAGATTCCGTCGCCGTTGAGATTGATGACGACGACGTTCGCCCCGTAGTCGGCGAGGTAGAGCAGACCGTCGCCGGAGCACTTCATGAGGGGCGCGCCCTCACCGGTGAGCCAGTCCTTGGCGATCTGGCGCACGGCCGGCGGGTTGGGCTCGTACTGCACGAACCCCTCGTAGGCGACCATCGACCCCACGCGCGCGAAGAGGTCGTTCCCGGTCTGCATGGCCACCTTCAGCATGTGGTTGCCGTGGTTCTCCATGCGGGCGGTGACGGGTGCGGGGGCGTGGCCCGCGAGTTGCTGTGTCATGACGGGCTCCCTCAGACCTCGTACGGCTGGACGACGATGAAGTTGCCGGGCGCTCCCCGGAACTGGAGGTTGACGCTCTCCCCCGTGTCACCGGGGTAGGCGTTGCGGCGCATCCGCACCTGGCTGGAGACGACGACCTGGGCGGCGGCCGACCAGGCGACCACGGCGTTGCAGTCGGCGAACGTGGTGGGGGTGACCGGCAGCACCACGGGTGTGCCATGCGTCTTCACGACGATGGTGCCGGTGCCCTGGAACTGCATGGTGAACAGCGCGCCACCGGGGATGCCGTGGCCCTCGATGCGGCGGACCTCGTAGGTGAGGCTCTCGTCGAAGGCGAGGACGTTCTCGGCGGAGACGCAGACGGCGTCGCCCTGCAGCTCCAAGGGGTGCAGCATGGTCGAGTTCTCGGCGAGGAACACCTGCCCCTGACCGGTACAGCGCATCAGCTGCATCTCCTGGCCGGTCGCGTTGCCCACGATCCGGCCGGCGAAGCCCGCGCCCTTGTAGCTGAAGTCGACCTTGCCCTGGTAGAGCACCATGCTGCCCTGCCGGGCCAGTACGGGCTGTCCGCCGATGCCGAGGTCGACGCGCACGAGCTTCTTGTTCTGCTGCGTCCAGCGCTGCCCGGTGGGGGTCTCCTTGAACTGCTGGAGCGCGGCGGACACACCCGGGCCCTGAGGAGCGCCTTGCGGGGCACCCTGCGGGGCTCCGTAGGGTGCCTGCCCGAACGGCGGCTGCTGCTGACCGTAGCCCGGGGGCGGCGTGGGCTGGCCATAGCCGGGGGGCGGGGCCGGAACGTGGGGCGCCTGTGGCGCATGGGGGGCCTGAGGCTGACCGTATCCGGGCGGCGGCGGGGCCGTCTGGCCGGGGACCTGGCCGGGCTGCTGCGGCTGCTGGCCGGGCTGGCCGTACGGCGCGGGCGCCGGGGCCGGGGGCGGCACCGGGGAACCACCGGGCGGGGTGTGCAGGGGGGCGACGATGGTCGGGGCGGCGTGCACCTGGGGTGCGGGCGCCGGGGACGGAGGCGGGGTGTGGCCGGGCGGGGGCGCGAAGCCCTGCGCGGCGGGCTGGGGTGCGGGGGCCGGGGGCGCCGCAGGTGCGGGGTCCGGGGGCGCCGCAGGTGCGGGGGCGGGCGCGGGCTCCGGTGTGCTGGGGACACCGAACGCGGGCGGGGCGAAGCCGGGTGCGGCGGCGCTCTGCGGCTGCTGCGGGGCCGGCGCGGGTGCCTCGTCTTCGGCGACCTCGCCGCCGAAGTTCTTCAGCAGCGCCTCCAGACCCCCGTCGAAGCCCTGCCCGACGGCGGCGAACCGCCAGACGTTCTTCAGGTAGAAGTCGCCCAGCATCACGGCCCGTTCGGTGGAGAACTCCGAGCCGTTGAAGGAGTAACGCGCCACTTCCTCGCCGCCCGCGACGATACGGATGTATCCGGGGGCGATCTGCGACATCTGGCCGGCGCCGTCGAGCGTCGCGGTGAAGGACAGCTTCTGGATCTGCGGCGGGATCCGGTCGAGCGTCACCCGGAAGGACTCGGTGTCCCCCGCCTGGGCGCCCAGGAGCTGAATGGACTCCTCGGGGGACTTCGGCTGGTTGAAGAAGACGAAGTACCGGTCGTCCGAGAGCCGTTCGTCGGCGTCCAGGCCGAAGCAGCTGATGTCGAAGCTCAGTCCGGGGCCGGCGATCTGTACACCTACGTACAGATCCGTACCCGCGGTGAGGTCACTGATCCTGGCCTTGTGGCCGCGTTGGAATTCCCTGGCCATGCGTAACGACCGTCCCCCATCCAGAACGTAAGTGCGTCGCGCCAGGCTAACGGCAAACCCGGACATCGGACGAGGTCGGTACAGAGCCGGTACACAACGCCCACGCAGCCGTATCGGCTGTTCGCTCGCGGAAAGCGGTCGATCATCCGGCTGGGTCGTCGCCCCTGGTGCCGGGCACATGGGGCAACCGCTCGGCGGCGACCACTCCTTCGAGATATCCCCGGGCCCGTTCCGTGCGCGGGTAGGCCTCCAGGAGTTCCCAGAAGCGTGGTCCGTGTCCGGGAACGAGCAGATGCGCGAGCTCGTGGAGGAGGACGTAGTCGACGACGTACTCGGGCATGCCCTGGAGGCGGTGCGAGAGGCGGATGCTGCCCTCGGCGGGGGTGCAGGAACCCCAACGGGTGTTCTGGTTGGTCACCCAGCGCACCGTCGCGGGCCGGGCCCGGCCGTCGAAGTACTGGTCCGAAAGGCGCCGGGCCCGCTCGGCCAGCTCGGCGTCCCCGAGGGCCCGCTTGCTCTCCTGGGCGGCCAGCTTGTCGAGCATGACGGTCACCCAGCGCTGTTCCTCCGCCTCGGACATCCGGGCGGGGATGAGGACCACGGTGCGATCGCCCTCGCGGTACGCGGAGACCGTTCGGCGTCGGCGGGCGCTCCTGCGTACCTCGATCGCGCTCGCCCCTGAGCCGCTCGGCGGCTGGCTCGTCGTGCTGCGCTGTGCGGTTCCGGCGCGGTGCAGTGGGTCGGCGGGCACGCCCCGACGTTACCCGCTGCACACGGGGAAGTCCCGACTCCGGAGCGCTTCGGTGCCGCCGTCGGCACAGGCCGCCGGATTTGTACGACACGGGCGCCGGGTCGTATGACACGGGCGCCGGGTTTGTCAGGTTCGGTCGCCGGTCGGCAGGGCGCGGTTGCGGTGTGGCGGCACGACCGCAGGTCGCACGGCACGGCACGGCACGGCACGGCCACCGGATCATATGAACCGATCGCCGAGTCACACGCACCGGCCGCCGGACCGGTACGACTAATTCCCGCGCCTGTGGACAACTTTCAGCAGGCCGCAGCCGGGTTGGGCATGCTGGATCTCGTCGGCGAAGCCACGGCGAGGCCGGTCCGGGACCAGGGGCCGCGCCGCCGTGGGCCGTCGGCGTACGGGGACGATCTACGGCATACGGGGGCCTGGCATGCATCCGATGGTGAAACCCGCGCTCAGGCGCGGCTGGCGCGACCTCAACACCGTGCAGTTCGGGATGACACCGGCGCACGCGATGACGCTCGGCCCGATGGACCTGGCCACGGGCAGCTTCCTCGACCTGCTGAACGGCACCCGAGGGCTGGAGCTGCTCCGCGAGGAGGGACGCCGCATGGACCTGCCCGACGGTCATGTCGACAAGCTGCTGCGGGGGCTGGCCCTGGCCGGACTGCTGGACGACGCCCGCGGCGGCGGGCCGGCCGCAGACGCACTGCGGAAGAAGAAGGAGGTCCTCGACCGGCTGCGCCCCGACCTCGCCTCCCTTTCCCTGACGGCATCGACGCCCGGTGACGCGATCGGGCAGCTGGCCGCGCGGCGCTCGCAACGCGTACAGGTGCGAGGCGCGGGCCGGGTGGGTGCCGTGCTGGCCTCGCTCCTGGCCGGAGCCGGCGTGGGCAAGGTGGACGTGATGGACGGCGGTCGTGTGGAGCCGTGGGACGTCGCGCCGGGCGGGCTTCCCCCGGATGCCGTCGGCGACCGCAGGGACGAGTCGGCCCGCCGTGCCGTGCGCCGGGCGGCACCCGCCCGGCCGCCGCGCGGCGCGGCGGCGCAGGCGCCCCCGGTGGACGGCGACCCGGGATTCTCGCTCGTGATTCTCGCCCCGAGGGACGATGTCGCCGTGCACGCCCCCGACCCGGCCGCCGCGGAGCCGCTGATGGCGTCCGGTACACCCCATTTATACGCCGGTGTCGTGGAGGGCACCGGCGTGGTCGGTCCTCTCGTCCTGCCCGGCGAGACGGGATGCGCCGGATGCCTGCACGAGGACCGCGTGGACCGGGACTCCACCTGGCCGCGTCTGGTCGCCCAGTGGCGTTCCGGCAAGCAGCGGCAGGTGCCGCCCTGCGACCTGGCACTGGCCACGGCCGTGGCCGGACTCGCGGCCGCGCACGCACTCGCTTTCCTCGACGGCCGGGCCCCCTCCAGTTGCGGAGCACGCTGGGAGTGCTCCGCCCCTGCTCTTCACTGGTGTGCGCGGCCGGTCCGGGCGCATCCGGCATGCCCGTGCGCTGCGGCGAAGAGAGAAAAAGGGGAGCGCCCCTCGGAGGACGCGGAGTCACACGAGACAATGGCTGTGCAACGGCCGTCGGAGCAGTGCCGTGAGGCAGAGGCGGAGCGGCCGGCTGGGACTTGGAGGGCGCATGTCTGATCTTCCCCGGAAGGCGGTTACCCGGACCGCCAAGCTCGCCGCGCTCCCGCTCGGCATCGCCGGGCGGGCGACCTGGGGATTCGGCAAGCGGATCGTCGGTGAATCCGCCGAGCTCGTCGGCCGCGAACTCCAACAGCGCACGGCCGACCAGCTGTTCAAGGTGCTGGGTGAGCTCAAGGGCGGCGCGATGAAGTTCGGCCAGGCCCTGTCCGTCTTCGAGTCCGCGCTGCCGGAGGAGGTGGCCGGCCCCTACCGGGCCGCGCTGACCAAGCTCCAGGAGGCGGCGCCCCCCATGCCGACCCGGACCGTGCACGCGGTGCTCGAGGAGCGGCTCGGCGAGGGCTGGCACGAGCTGTTCCTGGAGTTCGAGGACAAGCCCGCCGCGGCGGCGTCGATCGGCCAGGTCCACCGAGGGGTGTGGCACGACGGCCGCGAGGTGGCCGTCAAGGTGCAGTATCCGGGTGCGGGCGAGGCCCTGCTGTCGGATCTGAACCAGCTGAGCCGCTTCTCCCGCCTGCTCGGCCCGCTGATTCCCGGCATGGACATCAAGCCCCTGATCACAGAGCTGAAGGACCGCGTCTCGGAGGAGCTGGACTACGGTCTGGAAGCCCAGGCCCAGCAGGCCCACGCGGAGGAGTTCACGGACGACACGGACGTGGTCGTGCCGCAGGTGGTGCACCAGTCCGACCAGGTCCTGGTCACGGAGTGGATGGACGGCATCCCGCTGTCGGAGATCATCTCGGACGGCACCCAGGAACAGCGCGACCGTGCCGGTCAGCTTCTGGCCCGCTTCCTGTTCTCCGGTCCCGCCCGCACGGGTCTGCTGCACGCCGACCCCCACCCGGGCAATTTCCGGCTCCTGCCCGGCGGCCCGGCAGGCGAGGACGACTGGCGCCTGGGAGTGCTGGACTTCGGCACGGTCGACCGGCTTCCGGGGGGCCTGCCGGCCACCATCGGCGAGTCCCTGCGGATGACCCTCGACGGTGAGGCCGAGGCGGTCTACGAGCTGCTCTGCGCTGAGGGATTCGTCAAGGAGACCATAGAGCTGGACCCGGACGCCGTCATGGACTACCTGCTGCCGATCATCGAGCCGGCCCAGGTCGAGGAATTCACCTTCACCCGGGGGTGGATGCGCAGCCAGGCGGCGCGGGTCGCCGACCCCCGTTCCCCGGCCTACCAGCTCGGCAAGCAGCTCAACCTGCCCCCGTCCTACCTGCTGATCCACCGGGTGACGCTGAGCACGATCGGTGTGCTGTGCCAGCTGGGGGCAACGGTGCGGCTGCGCGAGGAGCTGGAGGAGTGGCTGCCGGGGTTCGTCCCGGAGGATCCGGCGGACGGCGAGGAGGCGGTGGCGCAGGCCTGAGTGCCGACCTCGGGCTTCACCACCAGTCCGAGTCCAGGCGCCCCTCGATGGACCTGAGGTTCTCCCGGGAGCAGGCGTCGCAGTAATGGCGAAGGGCGCCGTCCTCCATGGAGTACGTCCAGGTGAGAGGTGGGTTCACGGTCAGCACTTCGGCCGATGTGCCGCAGCGCGCGCAAGTGAAGCGCCGCGGTTCAGCGGCGGGACCGCGGGCGCTGCCTCCCGGAGGACTCGTCACCCGGCGACGATACCTCCGCCCCGGCGACGCGGCGGTACAACGCCCGGGGGGCACACCCCATGGGCACGCTGGGCGACGGCCCCGCTCGGTCAGCGTGCCGCCCCGGCCCGGCGGACATCGCACACCCGGACCGACGGGCCCCATCGGCTCGGCGGGCACCAGACACGGACCAGGCAGGCGGCGTGCGTGCGCCTGCCCGGGCGGACAACGCGCCGCGGGGGCCGGTCCGTTCGGTACGGATCGGCCCCCGCGGTGAGGAGTCGGCTGCGGCAGTGCGGTCTCCTGTTCCGGAGAGCCCCGCTTCAGGTGCAGCGGATTACTGCATGACCGCCATGGCGAGCGCCCGGCGGGCACGCAGCGACGCGCGCTCCGCCCTGCGCTGCATCCGGCGGGCGGATGCCAGGCGCACGGCCAGGCGATCCCGCTCCGCCTCTTGCAGTCGCTCGCGCATATGCGCACGAGCCATGGCTTCGGGAATGAGTTGCATCTCTCGGGTCCTGTTCTGACGCGAGTCCTTCGCGCCGCTGGTGGGGAAGTCTTGGGTCGCCGAGCCGGCGGGCTCGTCAGTGGACGGCTTCATCGGGGCCTGCTTCTGGGGGTCGTGCGTGAGGGGACGGTCGATCGTTCCTGCGGTGTTCATGCCGTGACCGGGTTCTTGCGCGGGCGGCCGCGCGGCCGCTTCCGGGCGACGACGACACCCTGGACGAACAGCTCGCCACCCCAGACGCCCCAGGGCTCACGCCGCTCCTTGGCACCGGCGAGGCAGGCCTCGACCAGCGGGCAGGTGCGGCAGAGGGACTTGGCGTACTCGACGTCCGCGGGCGACTCGGCGAAGAAGACCTCCGGGTCGTAGGAACGGCACGGGACGGGTACGCCGAGGTTCTCGATGGCGTCGTCGAGCGCGGTGAGCGCGGTGAGCGGGGTCAAGGCGGGGTCCTCCGTGGAGCCGGGCTTGGGGATCGTGTCGGAAGGCGGTACGGACGGGGCGTGCGCTTCGAGTTGCACGGTTCGTCTTCCTCGTCAGGTCGTCCGGCCTGTTGGCCGGGGGGTGGTGGTACCGGGTTCTTTTCTTGTCCCGAGGCTCCTTCGGTCCGTCGTCCCTGTTCAGGGACAAACAGAAGGGCCGCGGATCCCGGATGGGGTTCCGCGGCCCTGAAGGCGCCGGCCTGATCGGCGATCAGGCTGGATCACTCCAGGGTTCTGGCCCACGGAAGGCCCACATCTGGTGGTGCTGCGTCGTCTGCTTCCGGAATCCGGCACCGGTCGCCGTAAAGGCATAGGCCTGCGCCTGTGCCGTTACTGCCGCTTCCAGTGCCTTGGTCGGTCGCTCATTGCGCTCACGGACGGGAAGGCCCGCGGGAGCAACGGAGGAGGACGCCGGGAGGACGGCACGAATGCCGGACAGACCGGTGCCCAGGTTCGAAACGCCGAGCATGCACACGGAGACGGCCGAGCGATCGGTCATTTTCACGATGCTGACGGAGCTGGTGTTGATGCTGATCACTGGACTCGCCTCCTCTCGGCGTCTAGGGGGACCGGGTGAACCAGTCCGACGGATACGCAAGTACAACACGGAATCAGGGCCTCCGAGAAGGCCGCTGCTCTCGTGCCTAAGAACCTATGGGGATTGCTGGGGCATGCGCAAACTATTTTTTCGACGAGTTCGTGTCAGTCCTCATCCGTGCTCTCCGCGCCTGACTGGCCTGCGCAGATGGCCAGTACGTCGGCCCCGTAGCGGGTGAGCTTGCGCATGCCGACGCCCGGGATGCGGGCGAGCTCACATTCGTCGTCGGGGGCGGACTCGGCGATCGCCATCAGCGTCCTGTCCGTGAACACGCAAAAGGCGGGCTGACCACTGCTGCGCGCCTGGTCGGCCCGCCACTCGCGCAGCCGCTCGTACAGGCCCTCGTTCATGTCGGAGGGGCAGTCGTCGCAGCGCATCAACTTCATCTCGCCCGGGTCGGTGAGCGTGCGGCCGCAGACCCGGCAGCGGGCGGGAACGCGTGAGGTCCGCCTCGGGGCGGACTCCCTGGTTCCGGAAATTCCGCGCTCGATCCCGCCCGCCCCGCCGGAGGCGGCACGGCCCGTCGTGGCCGTCGAGCCCGGGCGCAGTCCGTCGAGGAAACGGCTGGGACGGCGGTTGGGGCGGCCGCCGGGCGAGCGGGAGAGCGCCCAGGAGACATGGAGGTGTTCGCGTGCGCGGGTGACCCCGACATAGAGGAGGCGGCGCTCCTCCTCGATCTGTTCGTCGGTCTTCGCGTAGGTGATCGGCATCATGCCCTCGGCCACACCCACGAGGAAGACGACATCCCATTCCAGGCCCTTGGCCGAGTGCAGCGAGGCGAGGGTGACGCCCTGCACGGTGGGGGCGTGCTGGGCGTTCGCCCGTTCGTCGAGTTCGGCGACGAGGTCCGACAGGGTGGCGCCCGGCTTGGCGGCGGCGAAGTCCTGAGCCAGGTTCACCAGGGCGGCCAGGGACTCCCAGCGCTCTCTCACCGCACCGGAGCCGGCCGGCGGCTGGGGCGTCCAGCCCTCTCCCGACAGAACGGCGCGCACCTGGGAAGGGAGGTCGACGGCGTCGTCGAGAAGGGAGTCGTTGCCGCCGAAGCGGGCCGCGCCGCGCAGGGCGATGCCCGCCTTGCGCACCTCCGGGCGGTCGAAGAAGCGCTCGGCGCCGCGCAGCTGATAGGGCACCGCGGCGTCGGCGAGGGCCTGCTCATAGGTCTCGGACTGCGCGTTGGTACGGAAGAGGATCGCGATCTCGGAGGCCGGGACCCCCGAATCGATGAGCTCCCGGATCCGGCGGGCCGCGCCTTCCGCCTCGGCGGGCTCGTCGGTGTACTCGCAGTAGACCGGCTCGGGCCCCGCGGCGCGCTGGGAGACGAGCTCCAGGCGGTGGTCGGCGGCCCGGCCCCGGGCCTGGGCGAGCAGGCCGTTGGCGAGGTGGACGACCTGGGGGGTGGAGCGGTAGTCGCGGACCAGCTTGACGACGGTGGCCCCGGGGTGGCGGGTGCGGAAGTCGAGCAGGTGGTCGGGGGTGGCTCCGGTGAAGGAGTAGATCGTCTGGCTGGCGTCCCCGACCACACACAGGCTGTCCCGTTCGCCCAGCCACAGTTCGAGCAGGCGCTGCTGGAGGGGGCTGACGTCCTGGTACTCGTCGACCACGAAGTGCTGGTACTGGGCGCGGATCTGCTCCGCGATGTCGTGCCGGTCCTGCAGGACGGCCACGGTCAGCAGCAGCACGTCCTCGAAGTCGATGACGGACCGCTCGCGCTTGACGTCCTCGTAGGCGGCGTAGAGCTGGGCGATCTCGGCGGGGTCGCGGGGGGACTCACGGCCGGCCTTGGCGGCGGCGGGCGCGTAGTCGGCGGGGACGGTCTGGGTGACCTTGGACCATTCGATCTCGGCGGTGACGTCCCGCAGCTCTCCGCGGTCGAGCCGGATGCGGCAGGCGGCCGCCGCGTCGGCGACGAGCTGGATCTTGCGGTCGATGAGCCGGGGCATGGAGCCACCGACCGCTTTCGGCCAGAAGTACTGGAGCTGGCGCAGTGCGGCCGAGTGGAACGTTCGCGCCTGGACGCCGGCGGCGCCGAGCTGGCGCAGCCGTCCGCGCATCTCCCCGGCGGCGCGGTTGGTGAAGGTGACGGCGAGGACGCTGGAGGGGTGCAGGATGCCCGCGCGCACTCCGTAGGCGATGCGGTGAGTGATCGCCCGGGTCTTGCCCGTGCCCGCGCCCGCCAGGACGCACACCGGACCGTGCAGGGCCGTGGCCACCTCGCGCTGCTCGGGGTCGAGCCCTTCGAGCACGGCGTCGGCGGAGTCCGGTACCTGTGGGAACAGGGTGGAGTGCGTTGCTGCTGTCACACCGCCATGCTGCCAGGTCACGCGAGACGGCTGCTCCGGTTGTCCACAGGCAGGCACTGATAGTCGTACGAATGCGGCAGGCGTCACGTCTGCCCGGTCTCCGGGCCCGGGAATGATGGACGTTTCACATACGTTCTGTCACTGCGACCACCCGCCCCGAGCCACCTGAGGAGCACGAGAGACATGCTGGGCACTGTGACGATGTACAGCACCACGTGGTGCGGCTACTGCCGCCGGCTGAAGAGCCAGATGGACCGCGAGGGCATCGCGTACACCGAGATCAACATCGAGCAGGACCCGGAGTCCGCCGCCTTCGTGGAGAAGGCCAATGGCGGAAACCAGACGGTGCCCACCGTCCTGTTCCCGGACGGCTCGACGCTCACGAACCCCTCGCTGGCTCAGGTGAAGCAGAAGATCGGCGCCTAGTCAGCCGTGTGCTTCTCCACGGAAGGCGGCTCCTGAGGCGGCTCAGGGGCCGCCTTCTCGTGGGCGCTCCCACACCGCGACGTAGCGCCACAACAGCGTGCGGCGGACGGTGCAGCCGGGCAGGAGGCGGTGGAGCGCCCGCCGGACCTCCGCCCAGGACATGTGCACGTCTTCCATGGGCATGCCGTCGGGGGTGCGCTTGCCGCCGTTCCGGCGGGCGAGGAGCAGGCTCACCGGCACGCCACAGGCACTGATGAGCCAGTCCAGGAACGTTCGGTTGGCGGCCATGCCGACGATCACGAGGCGTCCACCGGGCGCGGTGAGCCGGGCCAGGCGGGTGACCGCCTCCTCGAACGGCGCGTGGTGCACCACAGCCACCGCGCTGACGAAGTCGTATCCGCCCTCCGGCAGGTCACCGGCGGTGAGGAAGTCCGCCTCCACGTAGGTGACGTTGCCCGGTCCGCGCGGGTACCGGCGGGCGAGTTCGATCATCTCCGGCGAACGGTCGACGCCCGTGGCGGACGCCGACCGTGCCGCGAGCTTGCGGGCGAGCAGTCCGTCGCCACAGCCGACGTCCAAGGCCGTGCGGCTGCCGTCCGGCACGGCGGCCAAGATCACCGGATGGTGATGGACGTTGTGGTTCCAGTACGGGTCGGGCCCCCGCCCGCCCGTCAGACGGCGCTCCGCGTCGGGAGTGGCTTGCCGTACCAGAGTTCGATCAGGCGCGCCGCGATCGAGATGCCGTAGGGCGGGAGCACCTCGCCGGACTCGAAGGCGGCGTGCAGTTCCTCCCGGGAGAACCAGCGGGCCTCGTGGATCTCGTCGCCGTCGACCTCGATCTCGGTCGAGGTGGCGCGGGCCATGAAGCCCAGCATGAGGCTCGACGGGAAGGGCCAGGGCTGGCTGGCGACGTACTCGACCTGGCCGACGCTGATGCCGACCTCCTCGTGCACCTCGCGGCGCACCGACTGCTCGATGGCCTCGCCGGGCTCGACGAAGCCGGCCAGCGTCGAGAAGCGGCCCTCGGGCCAGTGGACCTGGCGGCCGAGCAGGATGCGGTCGTCCTCGTCGGTCACGGCCATGATCACGGCGGGGTCGGTGCGCGGGTAGTGCTCCGCGCCGCAGGCCTGGCAGCGGCGGATGTGTCCGGCGGCAGCGATGACGGTGCGCTCGCCGCAGCGCGAGCAGAAGCGGTGCGTGCGCTGCCAGTTCTCCAGTCCCACCGCGTGCACCATCAGGCCCACGTCGCGGGCCGACAGCAGGGCGCCCGCCTCACGCAGGCCGGCCGGGCGAGCGGACTGGTCCATCCGTCCGGGCAGGGAGTCCTTCTGGAGGGCGAAGTAGCTGACGCCGTCCTTGTCGATACCGAGGAAGTAGCGGTGTGCCTCGGTGAGGGGGGCCTCGAAGGAGGGGGTCATGACGAGTTCGGTACGCCCGTCCGCCGTCTCGTCGATCAGGACCTGCCCGCCGGAGACCACGAAGCAGCGCGTCGTGGGGTGGCTCCATGCCGCCGCGAGCCAGGCCTCGTCGAGCCGGTGGTGGGCGGCCCGGTCGATGCCGCTCGGGGCGGTGAGCGAGATGGGGCGGTCGGCGTTGTGGTCGGTCCAGGTGGTCACGGGTGCTTCCAACTCCCCGGTGCAAGGGTCGGGTTCGGCGGGCGGTTCGGCGGGACGTACGGCGGGGCGACCGGGTCCGGCGGGCTCGGGCGGTGGTGGGCGGCGTTTCCAGTGTGCCCCGCGCGCGTGGCCGGCCCGGACGGAACGGGAGGCTCAGGGCTCATTGCGCCAGTTCTCGGCGAGGTCACCCCACAGGTACGCGGTGGTCTCGACGCCCTTGAGGAGCAGGTCGAGTTCGACTTTCTCGTTCGGGGCGTGCCAGCCGTCCGAGGGGACCGAGATGCCCAGGAACAGCACGGGGGCACCGAGGACGTCCTGGAGGTCGGCGGCCGGGCCGGAGCCGCCCTCGCGTGTGAAGCGGACCGGCTGCTCGAAGGCACGGCCCATGGCGCGGGTGACCGACTGGAGGGCGGGGTGGTCCAGCGGCGTCAGGCAGGGCCGCGTGGCTCCGCTGAAGGTGATGTCGCAGCGGATCCCGGGTGGCACCTGCTGCTCGGCCCAGGCGCGGACGGCCTTCTCCACGTGGCCGGGGTCCTGGCCCGCCACCAGGCGGAAGGACAGCTTCACCATGGCGGAGGCGGGGATGATCGTCTTGCTGCCGTGGCCCTGGTAGCCGCCGCCGAGGCCGTTGACCTCCGCGGTGGGGCGGGCCCAGATCCGTTCCAGGGTGGTGTAGCCGTCTTCCCCCCGGGCGGCCTTCGACTTGGCCGTGCGCAGCCACTGCTGCTCGTCGAAGGGCAGTTCGGCGAAGAGTTCGCGCTCGCGGTCGGTGAGTTCGACCACGCCGTCGTAGAAACCGGGAATCGCCACGCGCGCGTGCTCGTCGTGCAGAGCGGCGACCAGGCGGGCCACGGCCGTCGCGGGGTTGGGCACCGCACCGCCGAAGGAGCCGGAGTGGATGTCCTGGTCGGGGCCGTACAGGCGTATCTCGCACTCGGCGAGGCCACGCATGCCGGTGCACACCGTGGGGGTGTCCTCGGACCACATGCCGGTGTCGGAGACGATCACGGTGTCGGTGGCGAGCCGCTCGGCGTGCTGCTCGACCAGGGCCCGGAAGTGCGGGGAGCCGGACTCCTCCTCGCCCTCGATCAGCAGCTTCAGGTGCACCGCCGGGGTCGTGCGGCCGGTGGCGGCGAGGTGGGCGCGGACACCCAGGGTGTGGAAGAACACCTGGCCCTTGTCGTCGGCCGCCCCGCGCGCGTAGAGGCGGTTGCCGCGCACGACCGGCTCGAAGGGCTCGCTGTCCCAGCCGTCCTCCCGGGCGGCGGGCTGCACGTCGTGGTGGCCGTAGACCAGCACCGTGGGCGCCTGGGGGTCGTCACAGGGCCACTCGGCGAAGACCGCGGGGGCGCCCGGGGTCGGCCACACCTCTGCTGCCGGGAAGCCGGTCTCCTTCAGCTTGGCGGCGAGCCAGTCGGCGCTGCGTCGTACGTCGGGCGCGTGGTCCGGCTGGGCGGACACCGACGGGATGCGCAGCCACTCGGCGAGGTCGTCGAGGAAGGCGGCGCGGTGCTGCTGGATGTACGTACGGACGACGCTGTCCGGGGTCTGGCTCATGGTCACGAGCCTATCGGCCCGCACCGACGTCCTCGGAGTGCGGTTCCTCACCGGACGCCGCCCCCGTCCGCGCGCTCGTCCGGGCCCCCGTCTCGTCTGCCGGGTCCTCCAGCAGCAGCCGCTCCAGGGCGGCCCGGTCCGGCAGCTCCGGGCGCACGACCTCCCCGCTGCGCACGTACAGGAACGCGGCCGTGACCGACTCCGGCGGCACGCCCCGCTGCTCGGCCCAGGCCAGGCGGTAGACGGCGAGCTGGAGCGGGTCGGCGGTCCGGGTACGGCTGGTCTTCCAGTCGAGGATCTCGTACGTCGCCTCGTCGCCGACGCCCTCCTTGTAGACGGCGTCGATGCGGCCCCGGACGATCCGGCCGGCGATCTCGAGCTGGACGGGAGCCTCCACCCGGTAGGGCGTGCGGTGCGCGTACGGGGTGCGCTCGAAGGCGTCCTTGAGGGCCTCCAGGTCCCGTTCGTCGGCGATCTCGGCCTCGCTGCCGGGCAGTTCCTCCGGTTCCAGCATGGGCAGGGTGAGCGCTTCGTAGCGGGCTTCGACCCAGGCGTGGAAGCGGGTGCCCCGCCGGGCCGCGGGCCGGGGCGGGCGGGGCATGGGGCGGGCCAGCTCCTGGGCCAGGCCGTCCGGGTCGGCGGCCAGGAGCAGCAGCTGGGAGGCGGAGAGCGAGGCGGGCAGGGGGACGTCGGTGACGCTGTCACGGGCGCGCAGGAGTTCGCCGGTGAGGGCGTCGAGGTCGCGGTCCCAGGAGGCGATGGTGCGGGCTTCCTCCGGGGTGAGCTGTGGGTGGTCCCGGCGACGGGGTCCCGGGTGTGCGGGAACCCTGGGGCGGGAGTGGGTGGCCCGGCCCTCCGGTGGCGTCGCCTGGTGGGGGACGGTGGGGCGGAGTGCGGCCCGGGCGTCACCGCCCGCCGGGTCTTTCCCGGAGGCGCTTTCGTCAGGGCGGCCCTCCGCGACGGAACCCTCACCGAAGGGGCTGTCTTCGGAAGGGCCATCGCCGAACGGGTCCTCGTCCAAGGGGTCCTCGTCCAAGGGGTCCTCGTCGAAGGGGTCCTCGTCGAACGGGTCCGGTTCGTCGTGCGGAGGCCCTTCGTGGGGAGGCTCGTCGTGGGGAGGCTCGTCGTCCTCGGGGGGCGGTGGCCACTCCGGATCGGCGAGGTCGTCCGGGTCGTGCGTGGCCGTGGGATGCCCGTCCTCCCGCGACGCGAGGTTCTCCAGGTGGGCGAGGACGGTCTCGGCGGCCGCCCGGCGGCGGGCCAGGGCCGTCTCGTCCAGGGGCAGCGGCCACACCTGATCGGCCGTCGCCTGGTGCAGGGCGGGGTTCTCCTCGTCCTCGGCGGGTTCGTCGGCCCAGGCCTCGATCTCGCCGTACCCGGCCTCGCAGTGCTCGTAGAGGGCCTGGAGGAAGGCGGACGGTCCGCGGCGCTTCTTCTGGGTCGGGCCCCACCAGTGGCCGGATCCCAGGAGGAGGGAGCGGGGCCGGGTGAAGGTGACGTAGCCGAGACGGAGTTCCTCGGTGTGCTGGTGGTCCTTCATGGCCTCGTGGAAGGCCTTCAGGCCCTTGGCGTCCCAGGACGGCACGTCGGGCAGGGTGTCGGCGTCACCGCGCAGCCCGTGCGGCAGGACCTTGCCCTGGGAGGTCCACTTCTCGCGGCCCTGGCTGCTGGGGAAGGTGCCGGTGACCAGGCCGGGGACGACCACGACGTCCCACTCCAGGCCCTTGGACTTGTGGGCGGTGAGCACCTTCACGGTGTTGTCGCCGCCCGGGAGGGCGTTGTCGAGCCCCTTCTCGTACTGGGCGGCGGTGCGCAGGAAGCCGAGGAAGGCGAGCAAGGTGGCCTCGTTGTCGCCGGCGGCGAAGGAGGCGGCGACGTCCAGGAAGTTGGACAGGGTCTCGCGGCGGCGGGCGGCCAGGGCGTGCGGGGACGCCGACAGCTCCACCTCCAGGCCGGTGACGGCGAGGACGCGGTGCAGGACGTCCATCAGCGGGTCGGCCAGGGAGCGGCGCAGCTCGCGCAGTTCGGTGGCGAGCCGGGCGAAGCGCACGCGCGCGTCGGGCGAGAACGGCAGTCCGTCGTCGTCCCCGCGGCCGTCCAGCGGTGTCTCGAGGAACGTGTCGAGGGCGTCCGCGAGGGAGATCACCTCCGACGGGTCGATCCCTTCGACGGCCTCGGCGAGGCGCCGGTCCTGGTCGTCGTCGTCCGCCACGCGCGCGTGGGCCACGAGAAGCCGGGCACGCCTCCCCAGGAGCGCGAGGTCGCGCGGGCCGATGCGCCAGCGGGGGCCGGTGAGCAGGCGTACCAGGGAGGCGTTGGCTCCTGGGTCCTGGAGGACCTCGCAGACGGCGACGAGGTCGGCGATCTCGGGCAGGTGCAGCAGTCCGGACAGGCCGACGACCTCGACCGGGACGTCCCGTGCGACCAGGGCGCCCTGGATCTCGGCGAAGTCGGTCGCCGTACGGCACAGCACGGCGATCTCGCCCGGTGGCGTGCCGGTCCGGACGAGGTGGGCGACGGAGTCGGCGGCCCAGTCGATCTCCTGGGCATGGGTGCGCAGCAGGGCGCAGCGGACCGTGCCGTCGTGCTCGGCGCCCGGGGCGGGGCGGAGGGCCTCCACACCGGCGTGGAGGGCGCGGAGGGGCTCCGCGAGGCCGTTGGCGAGGTCGAGGAGGCGGCCACCGCTGCGGCGGTTCTCACTGAGCGCCTGGCGGGTCGCGGGGCGGCCGTCGGCCTGGGCGAAGTGCTCGGGGAAGTCGTCGAGGTTGGCGACGGAGGCACCGCGCCAGCCGTAGATCGCCTGGCAGGGGTCGCCGACGGCGGTGACGGGGTGGCCGGTGCCCTCGCCGAAGAGGCCTGCCAGGAGGACGCGTTGGGCGACCGAGGTGTCCTGGTACTCGTCGAGCAGGACCACTCGGAACTCGTCGCGCAGGAGGCGGCCGACCTCGGGGACCCCGGCGAGCCGGGCCGACAGGGCGATCTGGTCGCCGAAGTCGAGCAGGTCCCGCTCGCGTTTGGCGGCCCGGTAGCGGGTGACCAGCTCGGCGAGTTCACGCCGGGCGGCGGCCGCTTCGGGGACCTTGCGCAGGTCGGCGTTGCTGAGTTTGGCGCCCCGCAGGGTCAGCAGCAGTTCGGCGTCGTGCGCGCGCAGGGCCTCCGGGCGTACGAGGTGCTCGGCGAGTTCGGCGTCGAGGGCGAGGAGGTCGCCCACCAGGTCGGGAAAGGAGCGGGTCAGGGCCGGGTAGGGCCCGGGGGCCTCGCGCAGGACACGCGCGGCGAGCTGGAAGCGGGTGGCGTCGGCCAGAAGCCGCGACGTGGGCTCCAGACCGATGCGCAGGCCGTGGTCGGTCAGCAGCCGGCCCGCGAAGGAGTGGTACGTGGAGATCACCGGCTCGCCCGGCGGGTTGTCCGGGTCGATGGCGTCCGGGTCGGTCACTCCGGCCTTCACCAGCGCCTTGCGGACACGCTCGGCGAGTTCGGCGGCGGCCTTGTTGGTGAAGGTGAGGCCGAGCACCTGTTCGGGGGCGACCTGACCGGTGCCGACCAGCCACACCACGCGTGCCGCCATCACCGTCGTCTTGCCCGAGCCGGCTCCGGCCACGATCACCTGTGGGGCGGGCGGCGCGGTGATGCAGGCCGTCTGCTCGGGGGTGAACGGGATGCCGAGGAGCTCTTTGAGCTGTTCGGGATCAGTGATACGGGCGGGCACATCGAAAGGCTAGCGGCGGCCACTGACAGAGCTGCCCGCACCGGCCTGCCGGGACGGAAGAAGCGCAGGTCAGCACAAGTGGTGCGATAGCTCACTCGATGACGTGACGCCCCTCCTGGCGCGCGCTGCACGAGGCCCGGAACGTGCAGTGGGTGCAGTGCTGCCCGGCGGTCGGCGTGAAGCGTTCGTCGAGGACCTTCCCTGCGGCGGTGGCGAGCAGGTCGCCGACCCACTCCCCCTCCAGCGGCTCCTGGGCCTGCACCTTGGGCAGGCTCTCGCCGCCGTCCCGTTTGGCCGCCCCCTGCCGGAGGTGGACGAGTTCGGCGCCGCCCGGTTCGGGACGTACGCCGTCGAAGGCCTCGTCGACGGCGCCCTCGCGGACGGCAAGCTGGTACACGGCGAGCTGCGGGTGGCGCTCCACCTCCTTGGAACTGGGCGCCTGCTTGCCGGTCTTGAAGTCGACCACATAGGCGCGGCCGTCGCCGTCCGCCTCGACCCGGTCCATCTGGCCGCGGATGCGCACCTGGTACTCGCCCGCTTCGAGGGTGACGTCGAAGTCGTGCTCGCTGGCCACGGGGGTGCGGCCGGTGCGGTTCATGACGTGCCACTGCAGGAACCGTTCGAGCGCCACGCGCGCGTTGTCCTTCTCCTGGGCCGACTTCCAGGGCGCGTCGAAGGCCAGCGCGTTCCACACCGAGTCGAGGCGTTCCATCAGGACGCCGAGATCGGCCGGGGTGTGCCCGGAGGCGACCTCGTCGGCGAGGACGTGCACCACGTTGCCGAAGCCCTGGGCGGCCGTCGCGGGCGTGTCGGCCTTCACCTCACGGCCCAGGAACCACTGCAGGGCGCAGGTGTTGGCCAGTTGGTCGAGCGCGCTGCCGGAGAGCACGACGGGCTGGTCGCGGTTGCGCAGCGGCACCTTGGACTCGGTCGGCTCGAACATGCCCCACCAGCGGTACGGGTGTGCGGACGGCACCAGGGGGCGGCCGTCCTCGTCGGCGAGTGCGGCGAGCCGGGCCAGACGGTGGGCGGCGGCCTCCCGGAGTGCGTCGGAGACGCGCGGGTCGACCGTGGTGGCGCGCAGTTCGGCGACGAGTGCCGCGACGGACAGCGGGCGACGGGGGCGGCCCGAGACGTCCTTGGGTTCGACACCGAGTTCGGTCAGAAAGCGGGAGGGCTGGTCGCCGTCGTCGGCGGGGGCCTTGACCGCGGTGACGACGAGGCGCTCCCGCGCGCGCGTGGCGGCCACGTAGAACAGGCGGCGCTCCTCGGCGAGCAGGGCGCCGGGGGTGAGGGGTTCGGCGAGGCCGTCGCGGCCGATGCGGTCGGCTTCCAGGAGGGAGCCGCGGCGGCGCAGGTCGGGCCACAGGCCCTCCTGGACGCCCGCGACGACCACGAGGCGCCACTGGAGGCCTTTGGAGCGGTGCGCGGTCATCAGGCGCACGGCGTCGGGGCGTACGGCACGCCGCGCGAGGGTGTCGGCGGCGATGTCCTCGGCGTCGATCTCCGCCAGGAAGTTCAGGGTGCCCCGGCCGCCGGTGCGCTCCTCGGCGCGGGCGGCGGTCGCGAACAGGGCACACACGGCGTCCAGGTCGCGGTCGGCGTTGCGTCCGGCGGCGCCGCCCCGGCGGGCGGCCCGTTCCAGCCGGGCGGGCCACGGTGTGCCCTGCCACAGGTCCCACAGCGCCTCCTCGGCCGTACCGCCGCCGGCCAGACGCTCACGGGCCTTGCGCAGCAGCGCACCGAGGCGCTGGGCGCCTCGCGCGTACGTGGGGTCGTGCACGGCGAGTCGCTCCGGCTCGGCGAGAGCCTGGGCGAGCAGCGCGTCGGAGGGCGGGGGCAACGGGTTGCCCGCGGCGCGCTCCTCGTCGCGCAGGGCGCGGCCGAGGCGGCGCAGGTCGGCGGCGTCCATGCTCGCGAGGGGAGAGGTCAGGAGGGTGAGGGCGGTTTCGGTGTCGAGCCAGCAGGCGGTCGCCCCCGCGTCGGGGGCGCCGTCAGATGCCGTTTCCCTGTCAGGGGCCCCGGCAGCTTCCGCGGGCTCCGCGTCGGGGGCACCGTCGGACGCCCTGCCCGTGTCAGCGGCCCCGGCAACTACCGCGGGCTCCGCGTCGAGCGCACCGTCAGATGCCGTTTCCCTGTCAGCGGCCCCGGCAACTACCGCGGGCTCCGCGTCGGGGGCACCGTCGGACGCCCTGCCCGTGTCAGCGGCCCCAGCAGCTTCCGCCGCGCCCGTGTCAGTGGCCCCGGCGGCTTCCGCCGTGGCCACCGCCCGCAGCGCCGTCAGGAGCGGTGCCACCGCCGGTTCGTGCCGCAGGGGCAGGTCGTCGCCGTCGACGTCCACGGGGACGCCCGCCGCCGAGAGGGCTCGGCGGAGCGTCGGGATGGTGCGGGACCCGGCGCGTACCAGGACGGCCATGTCCCGCCACGGGACGCCGTCCTCCAGGTGTGCCCTGCGGAGGATGTCGGCGATGTTGTCCAGCTCCGTCCCGGACGTCGGGTAGGTGTACACCTCGACGCGGCCGCCGTCGCGCACCGGGGTGAGTTCGCGATGGGCGCGGACCTTCTCGGCGGGCAGGCGGGTCAGGGGCATGCGCTGGGTGAGGAGGCGGGTGGCGGCCAGCAGGCCGGCACCGGAGCGGCGGGAGGTCCGCAGCACCGAGACGGGGGCCGGGCGGCCGTCCGCGCGCGGGAAGGCGTGCGGGAAGTCCAGGATGCCGTTCACGTCGGCGCCGCGGAACGCGTAGATCGACTGGTCGGGGTCGCCGAAGGCCACGAGCGTGCGGCCGCCGCCGGCGAGGGCGTCCAGCAGCCGCACCTGGGCGGGATCCGTGTCCTGGTACTCGTCGACGTAGACGGCGTCGTAGCGGGCGGCGAGCCACGCGGCGACTTCGGGGCGGCGGGCGAGGAGCACCGCGCGGTGGACGAGTTCCGCGTAGTCGATCACGCCCTGCAGGTCGAGCACGTCGAGGTACTCGGCGAGGAAGGCGGCCGCGGCGCGCCAGTCGGGCCGTCCCGTGCGGCGGGCGAAGGCGTCCAGGGCGTCGGGGCCGAGGCCGAGCTCACGGCTGCGGGCGAGGACCGCGCGGACCTCGTCGGCGAAACCACGGGTGGTCAGGCAGGCGCGCAGTTCGTCCGGCCAGCGCACGTGCGCCAGCCCGAGCCGTTCCAGACCGGCCTGTCCCGCGAGCAGCTCCCGCACGGAGACGTCCTGCTCGGGGCCGGACAGCAGGCGCAGCGGCTCCACGAAGAGGTCGCTGTCCTGGTGGGCGCGGACCAGGGCGTAGCAGAACGAGTGGAAGGTGGTCGCCCGGGGGGCGCGGGCTGCGCCGGTCCGCAGGGCCATGCGGTCACGCAGTTCGACGGCCGCCCGGCGGCTGAACGTGAGCACCAGGACGCGCTCGGGGTCCCCTCCCCGGGCGACGCGCTCGGCCACGGACTCGACCAGGGTGGTGGTCTTGCCGGTGCCCGGACCTGCCAGGACGAGCAGCGGACCGGCCGTGTGATCAACCACGGCACGCTGCGGGGCGTCCAGGAGAGGGGGGTCCATGCGGGCAGGAGGGGTACGTACCAGTCGGTAAGCGCCACGACTCCCCCGCCGCACCCGGGGGTGCGACAGGCCGCTGGTGGAGGAAGAGGAGCTCACGTGGTTCGCCGGTTCTGGTGGAAGTGCTGGGTGGCGGGCCACCGCGCGTGGCGGGCGGTGACCGCGGGGTGACGGGGGTACGCGCAGCCGACGCTACGCCGACGGGTCGGGCGGAAGCAGGGCTTCCCCTTCTTCCCGCCGCCCCCGCACGGCACTCGTGGCGCTCGTGCCCCTCGCCTCACGAACGTACGTCATGCCCGCGCCGTGCCCCGATTCCCCCGTACGGATCACAGGTCACACAGGCGGCTGCCCGATGGCGGAAGCTGTCAGGTGTGGCCCTCCGCGCGATCCCCGCCGTCCCACCGCGCCCGTCTCATGTCGATGCGCGGCAGGTGCCCCTCGGCGGCGCGGCTCGCCTCCTTCAGGGGCGTGCCCTCCGCCCGGTAGTGGCCGAGGGCCCGTTGTTCGTGCCCCGGCAGCAGGACGCCGTCCGCGCGGACGACACGCCACCACGGAGCGGCTCCGCCGTAGAGCGCCATCACACGGCCGACCTGGCGCGGGCCGCCCTGCTCCAGCCACTCGGCGACGTCCCCGTAGGTCATGACATGTCCCGCCGGGATCAGCTCGGCGACGTCGAGGACCCGCTCGGCGTACTCGGGCAGCGCCTGCGCGAGCTCGTCCTCGTACGGGCCCCCCTCAGGGCTCCTCTGCTCACTCATCCGCCCCATCCTGCCCCACCCCACCGACAACGGGCCGGGCGTACTCCGGAGCGTTTCCCCCACGGGGCGGGGACGCATCGGGCAGACTGTCCGCCCCCGCATGTGCACCCTGATTGCCCCATGTGCCGGTGCGGCATGCCACCATCATGCGGGCGGTGACCGGTGATACGAGACCAAGAAGAGACGATGAAGCAGCAGGGTGCGCACCCCGAGGACACGGAGGGCACCTCTGACGCTTCGTCGCGCCCGGGCACTCCGGAGGCGGGCCAGAAGAGGGCGGCGAAGAAGACCCGCGTGGCCGCCGAGGAGCCGGACTTCGCGCACATCGACGAGGTGGAGGGCGACGAACCGCTGCTCCCCGCGCGCGTGCACCGCCCGTCCGACCTGATGCGTCTGCTGGTGGGAGTGCTCGCCGTCGCGGTCCTGATCGGGATCGCCGCGTTCGCGCACGGCACCACCTCGGGCCTCGAACAGGACATCAACAAGGGCACCGGGCAGGCACCCGACCTGCTCATCAAGATCGCGGGGCTGGCCTCCAGCATCGCCATTCTGCTGGTGCCGGTCGCCTTCGCCATCGAGCGGCTGATCAAACGGGATGGGCTCCGCATCGCCGACGGCGTCCTCGCGGCGGTCCTCGCACACGGCGTGACCCTCGCCACGGACCTGTGGGTCGCCCGGGCGGCACCCGACTCCATCCAGGAGGCGCTCACCCAGCCCTCCCCCGGCGACGTCCACGCGCTGACCGACCCCGTGCACGGATACCTGGCCCCGGTCATCGCCTACATGACGGCCGTCGGCATGTCCCGCCGGCCGAGATGGCGCGCGGTGCTGTGGGTCGTGCTGCTCCTCGACGCCTTCTCGATGCTCGTCACCGGGTACACGACCCCGTTCTCGATCATCCTGACCGTGCTGATCGGCTGGACCGTGGCCTACGGCACGCTGTACGCGGTCGGCTCGCCCAATGTCCGGCCCACGGGGCAGACCCTGATGGCCGGCCTGCGGACCGTCGGCTTCCGCCCGGTCAGCGCGTCCCGCGAGGACACCTCGGACAATCCGGACACGGGGGACCGGGGGCGGCGCTACTTCGTCACCCTCGAGGACGGCCCGCCCCTGGATGTCACGGTGGTCGACCGGGAGCAGCAGGCTCAGGGCTTCTTCTACCGCGCGTGGCGCAACCTCACCCTGCGCGGCTTCGCCACCCGCAGCAGTCTCCAGTCCCTGCGGCAGGCCCTGGAGCAGGAGGCGCTGCTGGCGTACGCGGCCATCGCGGCCGGCGCCAACGCACCCAAGCTGATCGCCACCTCCGAGCTCGGCCCCGACGCGGTGATGCTCGTCTACGAGCACAGCGGCGCCCGCACCCTCGACTCGCTGCCGGACGAGGAGATCACCGACGAGCTGCTGCGCGGCACCTGGCACCAGGTGAAGGCGCTGCAGTCACGGCGCATCGCGCATCGCAGACTGGTGGGCGACGCGATCCTGGTGGATCGTTCCGGCACGGTGATCCTCACCGATCTGCGCGTGGGCGAGATCGCGGCCGGTGACCTGCTGCTGCGCATGGACACCTCCCAGCTGCTGGTGACGCTCGGCCTCCGGGTGGGCGCCGAGCGGGCGGTGGCCTCCGCGGTGGGCGTGCTCGGTCCCGACGCCGTGGCGGACTGTCTGCCGATGCTCCAGCCCATCGCGCTCAGCCGCTCCACGCGCGCGACACTGCGCAGACTGGCCCGGGAGCGGGCACAGCGCGAGCGCGAAGCGGTCCTGGAGGCTTCCCGGCTGGCCAAGCAGGCCCGCCTGGAGGAGGACGCGGACCGATCCGGGCCCGTCCAGGAGAAACCCGACAAGAAGGCCGTACGGGCGGAGCAGCGCGCGGAGAAACGGGCGATCGACGAAGCCCTGGAGGAGGCGCGCGAGGAGGACCTGCTCACGCAGATCCGGCACGCGGTGCTGCGGATCAGGCCGCAGGCGCCCGTCGAGCCGGCCCGGCTGGAGCGGGTGCGTCCGCGGACGCTGATCAGTTTCATCGCCGGCGCGATCGGCGCGTACTTCCTGCTGACGCAGCTCACACACATCGAGTTCGGGCCGCTCATCGCGAACGCCGAGTGGGGCTGGGTCGCCGCGGCCGTGCTGTTCTCCATGGGCAGCTACGTCGCCGCGGCCATGGCCCTGCTGGGGTTCGTACCCGAGCGGGTGCCGTTCCTGCGGACCGTGGCGGCGCAGGTCGCCGGGTCGTTCGTGAAGATCGTCGCTCCGGCGGCCGTCGGGGGTGTCGCGCTGAACACGCGCTTCCTGCAGCGCGCGGGAGTGCGGCCGGGGCTCGCGGTGGCGAGTGTCGGCGCGTCGCAGTTGTTCGGGCTCGGCTGCCACATCCTGATGCTGCTGTCCTTCGGCTATCTGACCGGCACCGAGAAGACGCCGTCGCTGTCACCGTCCCGGACGGTCATCGCCGGCCTGCTGACGGTGGCAGTGCTCGTGCTCGTGGTGACCTCGGTGCCGTTCCTGCGGAAGTTCGTCGTCACGCGCGTGCGGTCGCTGTTCGCCGGTGTCGTGCCGCGCATGCTGGACGTGCTCCAGCGGCCGCAGAAGCTGGTCACGGGCATCGGCGGCATGTTGCTGCTGACGGCCTGCTTCGTGATGTGCCTGGACGCGTCGATCCGCGCGTTCGGCGACGAGTCCACCTCGATCAGCATCGCCAGCGTCGCCGTCGTCTTCCTCGCGGGCAACGCCCTCGGGTCCGCGGCTCCGACGCCGGGCGGTGTGGGCGCGGTCGAGGCGACCCTGACGGTCGGACTGATCGCCGTCGGGCTCCCGAAGGAGGTCGCGGCACCGGCGGTCCTGCTGTTCCGCCTGCTGACCCTGTGGCTGCCCGTCCTGCCGGGCTGGCTGGCCTTCAACCACCTCTCACGCAAGCAGGCCCTCTGAGACGACCGGGACGCCGACGCGCCGTTCCGCGCCGTCAGCCCGGACCGGCAGGCTCTGTGGCCTCAAAGAACCCTCCTACCTCGTACGGCACGCGTCCCGCGCGCCCCGTCCGGGACCGCCGCAGGATGGAACCATGCCGTCCCTCCTCCGGCTGCGCGCCGCCGCCCTGACCGCCTCCGCCGTGCTGCTGTCCACTGTGCTGGCGGGCTGCAGCGACGACGCCGGGGACGAGGACGTGACGCGGCAGGAACTGAGCTGGAAGGCCTGCCCGGCACCGGACGAGGCCCAGGGCGGCGGTCCCGCGCCCACTCCCCTGCCGGACGACGGTGAGTGGCAGTGTGCGACCATGAAGGCCCCGCTCGACTGGAGCGACCCCAAGGGCGACACGATCGGCCTCGAGCTGATCAGGGTCAGGACCACCGGCACCGGGAACGACCGCATCGGCTCGCTCGTCTTCAACTTCGGCGGCCCCGGCGCCTCGGGCGTCACCACGCTGCCCGCTTTCGCCGAGGACTACGAGAAACTGCGCACCCGCTACGACCTGGTCAGTTTCGACCCGCGCGGGGTCGGCCGCAGCGACCCGGTGATCTGCGCGAACGACCAGCAGCTCGACGCCTACTTCCAGCAGGACGGCACCCCCGACGACGCCGCCGAACGCACGCAGCTCCTGGACAGCACCAAGGAGTTCAACGACGCCTGCGAGGAGAACTCGGAGAAGGTCCTGCCGCACGTGCGCACCACCGACGCGGCCCGCGACCTGGACCTGATGCGCCAGGTCCTCGGCGACGACAAGCTGCACTACTTCGGCATCTCCTACGGCACCGAACTGGGCGGCGTCTACGCCCACCTGTTCCCCGAGCGGGTCGGCCGTGCCGTGTTCGACGCCGTCGTCGACCCCACGCGGGACCCCGAACAGGGCGCGCTGGGGCAGACCAAGGGCTTCCAGCTCGCGCTCGACAACTTCGCCGAGGACTGCGTGTCGAAGACCGAGGAGTGCCCGATCGGCGACAGCGCGCAGGACCTGAAGGACCGCATCGGCACCCTGCTGGACGACCTCGACCGCACCCCGCTCCCGGGGATCTTCCCCCGCCAGCTGACCCAGACCGCGGCGATCAGCGGCATCTTGCAGACCCTGTACTCGAAGGACCTCTGGGACATCCTCACCGACGGCCTGGAGGAGGCCTACGACGGCAACGGCAGCACCCTGCTGCTGCTCTCCGACTCGAGTAACGGGCGCAGCGAGAACGGCGAGTACGACAACTCGACCGCCGCCTACACCGCCATCAGCTGCGCCGATGCCAAACCGCGCTACGACGCCGCCTACGTGGAGCGGCGGCTGCCGGAGTTCCGGGCCGCGTCACCCCTGTTCGGCGACGCCCTGGCCTGGGGCATGATCGGCTGCACCGACTGGACCGTGCCGGGCGCGGCCGACCACCCCGACGTCAGCGCTCCGGGCTCGGCGCCCATTCTGGTCGTCGGCAACACGGGTGACCCGGCCACGCCGTACGAGGGCGCGAGAGCGATGGTGAACGCGCTGGGCAAGGGCGTCGGAGTGGAGCTCACCTACCGGGGCCAGGGTCACGGCGCCTACGACAGCAAGAACCCGTGTGTGCAGGGCGCGGTGAACGGCTATCTGCTGGACGGGAAGGTACCGCCGGCCGGGACCGTCTGCACCTGACGCCGTCAGCGACCCGGACGAACTCGCAGGTCACAGGGTTATCCACAGGCTGAGGCGGTCGCTGCGGGATGTGCCTACCATGGCCGGACCGCCTTCCGCTGCACGAAGCGGACGGCCTGCGAGGGGGGATGGCCCATGGCACGCTTTGTTCGGTGGACCGCTCTGGCGGCCGTATCGGCCCTGCTGGCCGCGGGCTGCGGCGGCGGTCCGTCCGACGACAAGAGCGGGCTGTCCTGGGGGCGTTGCAAAGCCACGTCCGACGGCCCCGCACCGAGCAGCGACTGGCAGTGCGCGACGCTGAAGGTGCCGCTGGACTGGTCGAAGCCGGACGGCGAGACGATCGGCCTGGGTCTGATCCGCGCCAGGGCGCGCGGCGGCGACCGCGTCGGCTCACTGCTGTTCAACTTCGGCGGTCCGGGCGCCTCGGGCGTGTCCATGATGCCGTCGTACGCCCCGGCCGTCTCCTCACTGCGCGAGCGGTACGACCTGGTGAGCTGGGACCCCCGCGGGGTGGGCGCGAGCGAGGGGGTCCGCTGCCGGAGCGACAAGCAGATCCTGGCCGCCGAAACGGTGGACCTCACGCCGGACACCCCCGCCGAGGAGAAGGCGTACCTGGCGGACACCACCGACTTCGGCAAGGGCTGCCGGAAGGACGCCGGGGAGCTCATGTCCCACGTCTCGACCGCCGACTCGGCCCGTGACATGGACCGCATCCGTGAAGTCCTCGGCGACAAGAGGATGAACTACTTCGGCATCTCCTACGGCACCGAACTGGGCGGCACCTACGCCCATCTGTTCCCGAAGAAGGTGGGACGCATGACGCTGGACGCGGTCGTCGACCCCGGCGCGGACACCGTGGGCCACGCCGAGGACCAGGCCCGGGGATTCCAGCGCGCTTTGAACAATTACCTCGAGTCCACCGGCCAGGACCCGCAGGAGGGCTCGCGGAAGATCGCGGCCCTGTTGCGGCGGATCGACGCCCGGCCCCTCCCGGCGGGCCTGCCCGGGCGGAAGCTGACCCAGGCCCTCGCGGTGACGGGCATCATCCTGCCGCTGTACAGCAAGGATAGCTGGCCGACGCTGACCGGCGCCCTCGACGCGGCCGAACGGGGCGACGGCTCGGAGCTGCTGACCCTCGCAGACCGCTACAACGAACGTCAGCCGTCGGGGCGCTACGGCACGACGCGCCACTCCCAGCGGGTCATATCGTGCCTGGACGACCGGGAGCGGCCGACGGTGGCCGAGACGAAGCGGCTGCTGCCCCGGTTCGAGAAGATCTCCCCGGTCTTCGGGACGTTCCTCGGCTGGGACACGGCCGGCTGGTGCCACGACTGGCCGGTGCCGGGACAGCACGACACCCCGGAAGTGAGCGCCCCGGGCGCGGCCCCCGTCCTGGTGGTCGGCAACACCGGCGACCCGGCAACCCCGTTCGAAGGCGCGCGCAGGATGGCCGACGAACTGGGCAAGGGCGTCGGAGTGCTGCTCACCTGGCGGGGCGAGGGACATGGTGCGTACGGCAGCGGGAGCGACTGCGTCGACTCCACGGTGGACGCCTACCTGCTGGACGGTTCGGTGCCGAAGGACGGCACGGTCTGCTCATGACGACGGCGGGGGCCTCGGACACCCGTGGTGCCCGAGGCCCCCGCCGTTCGGGAAGGGAGGCCGGATACGGCTCAGTACACCGGCTTGGACGGCTCGATCTGGTTGACCCAGCCGATCACGCCGCCGCCGACGTGCACCGCGTCCGAGAAGCCCGCGGACTTCAGCACCGCGAGGACTTCCGCACTGCGGACACCCGTCTTGCAATGCAGGACGATCTTCTTGTCCTGCGGGAGGCTCTCCAGAGCGGTGCCCATGAGGAACTCGTTCTTCGGGATCAGCCGGGCGCCCGGGATGGAGACGATCTCGTACTCGTTCGGCTCACGGACGTCGATGATGTCGATGCTCTCGCCGTCGTCGATCCACTCCTTGAGCTGCTTGGGAGTGATCGTGGAGTCGGCGGCCGCCGCCTGGGCCTCCTCGGACACGACGCCGCAGAAGGCCTCGTAGTCGATGAGTTCGGTGACGGTCGGGTTCTCGCCGCAGACCGCGCAGTTCGGGTCCTTGCGGACCTTGACCTGGCGGTACTGCATCTCCAGGGCGTCGTAGATCATCAACCGGCCGACCAGCGGGTCACCGATGCCGGCGAGCAGCTTGATGGCCTCGTTGACCTGGATGGAGCCGATGGACGCGCACAGCACGCCCAGGACGCCGCCCTCGGCGCAGGAGGGGACCATGCCGGGGGGCGGGGGCTCCGGGTACAGGCAGCGGTAGCAGGGGCCGTGCTCGGACCAGAAGACGGACGCCTGGCCGTCGAAGCGGTAGATCGAGCCCCAGACGTACGGCTTGTTCAGCAGCACGCAGGCGTCGTTGACCAGGTAGCGGGTCGCGAAGTTGTCCGTGCCGTCGACGATCAGGTCGTACTGGCTGAAGATGTCCATCACGTTGTCGGCCTCGAGCCGCTCCTCGTGAAGGATCACGTTCACGTACGGGTTGATGCCCTTGACGCTGTCGCGGGCGGACTCGGCCTTGGGGCGGCCGATGTCGGCCTGGCTGTGGATGATCTGGCGCTGCAGGTTCGACTCGTCGACCTCGTCGAACTCCACGATGCCGAGGGTGCCCACGCCCGCGGCGGCCAGGTACATCAGCGCCGGCGAGCCCAGGCCGCCGGCGCCCACACACAGCACCTTGGCGTTCTTCAGCCGCTTCTGCCCGTCCATGCCCACGTCGGGGATGATCAGGTGGCGGGAGTACCTGCGGACCTCGTCTACGGTGAGCTCGGAAGCCGGCTCGACCAGGGGTGGCAGCGACACGGGGACTCCGTTGGTCGGTCAATCACTACGGTTGTTCTCCCCGTAACAGTGCCATGCGCTTTTTCATTCCGAGACACCTGTTCCGACCCGCGAGACGAATTCGTCCCAGTAGCCGGGCATGGCCTCCCAGGGGTCGGTGTGACCGCCCCCGTCCGTGTGGTCGGTGATCCAGACCGTCGCGGCGCCCTGCCAGCGGGCGATGCGCAGCGCCTCCGCCAGGTGGGGGCGGGGCACGCCGTGGACGAAGTGGCAGAAGTGCTCGGGGGCGTGGTCGGCGGTCCACTCGGCCACCTGCGACCAGCGGTAGTCGCTCCAGGGTCCGGAGAAGGTGACCAGTTGGTCGGCGAGCTCGACGTAGCCGGGGTGCGGGTGGATGCCGTGGCCGAGGACGATGTGGGCAGCGTCACGGATCACGCGGAGCGTGGCGACCGTACGGCGGATCTCGGGCAGACCGGCGTGGTCCGCGGGGCAGCGCTCCAGGAGAAAGCCGTCGACCTGGTACCAGTCGACGAACCTGTGGGCGTCGGAGATCAGTTCGCCGAAGTTCCGGGTGCCGTACCGGGTGTCGAGGTGGCCGAGGACGCGGATGCCCGCGTTGCGCAGGCGGCCGGCCGCCGCCAGGCAGTGCGGGTCGGGGCGCGCGCCGGGGCCGTCGGCCACGTTGAGGACCACCCAGTGCAGCGGGGTGCCGGGGCGGGTCAGCTCGCCCCATTCGGTGGGGGCGAGGAGGGGGTGTGCGTAGCCGGGTACCCCGACGCCGGGGCGGAGTTCCGTACCCGAGGTGCTCCGCCGGGATCTGGTCAGATGCGGCATGCCGCCTCCATCCAGATGTCGGCGAGGGACTCCTCCAGGCCGATCCGGGGACGCCAGCCGAGCCGGTCGCGCGCGGTGCGCACGTCGGCCTGCTGCCAGCTGCCGCAGCCGTCCGGGTACGGGTACGCGACGGGGGGCGCGTGGTCCGGGTCGGGGCGGGGATGGCCGATGGCCGTGCGCAGGGCACCGGGCGGACCGTCGAGTTCGTGGAGGGCGCCGCCGTATCCGGCGACGCGGGCGAGGACCCCGGCGGCGTCGCGCAGGCGCACGGCGCGGCCGGAGCCGATGTTGATGACGCCCTGCGCGGCGGAGAGCGAGGCGGCGTGGACGGCGCGGGCCACGTCGCGGACGTCGACGAAGTCTCGCTGGGCGCCGAGCCCGCCGAGTTTCAGCTCGCCGTCGCCGGACTGCATGGCGCGGCGCATGGCCTCGGCGAGACGGCCCAGTGGGGAGCCGGCGGGGGTGCCGGGACCGGCCGGTGAGAAGACGCGCAGGACGACGGCGTCCAGACCGGAGCCGAGGACCAGTTCGGTGGCGGCGAGTTTGCTGACGCCGTACGGGCCGCCGGGCCGGGGCACCGCGTCCTCGGCGGTGGAGGAGCCGGGCTGGCTCGGGCCGTACTCCGCGCTGCAGCCGATCTGCACCAGCCGGGCGCCGCAGCCGCTGCGGCGCAGGGCCTCGCAGACGGTGGCGACGGCGACGGTGTTGTGGCGGGTGAGCTCGCGGGCCCCGCCGCGGGTGGCGCCCGCGCAGTTGACGACGACACCCGGGTGGACGGCGTCGAGGAAGCGGGTGAGGGCACCGGGGCTGCCGGAGGCGAGGTCGAAGCGGACGTCGGCGTCGTCACCACGGCCGAGGGCGGTGAGCTGCACGGCCGGGTCGGCGAGCAGGCGGTCGGCGACGAAGCGCCCGATGTAGCCGTTGGCTCCGATCAGCAGGACTCTCATCGCGTGGCTCCCGGGGTCGCCGGGGTTCCTGGGTGGGTGATCATGCGGGTTCTCCTCGAGGCGTAAAGGAAAAAGAAGGGGAAGGGGAAGGAAGGGCAGACAGCAGGAAGAGACGGGGCGGGGCGGGAGCCGCCCGCGGCGGCGGGACCGGTGTCGGCGGCGGGAACGGCGTCGGCTGCGGGAACGGCGTCGACGGGGATCACCGCGCGGGCTCCTGCGGGGCGTGGGCCGAGGCCCGGGTGAGCTTGCGGGTCGCGTGGAACAGCAGGGCCAGAGCCGCCGCTCCGCAGGCGAGGGTGGGGATGCTGCCGGCACCCCAGGTGGTGGCGAGGGTCTGGACGGGGGTGGCCAGGAAGGCGAGACCGGGGAGGCGGGAGGCGAAGACCGTGGCGAGGGCGACCGCCTCTGCCGTGGCCGTCGCGGTGAGGACCACGGCGGGGGCGTAGGTGAAGCCGTGCACCGTGAGGACGCGGGCCAGGTACAGCAGCGCCCCCAGGGCCAGGGCCTGAGCGGAGGCACCGGACTCGCCGAGGACTTCCCCGCAGAGGGCGAGCAGGGCCGCCGAGGCACCCAGGAACAGGGCGAACGTGCCGAGCAGGAGGGGCCGCACGGCGGCGGCGAAGTCCTCCAGACCGCGGCTGGAGGCGAGCCTGCGGTGGGCGCGCACGGTGAGGAGGTGCGTGATCCAGGCGGCGGGCGCGCAGGCCAGGGCGAGAGCCAGGACGGGGGCGGCGGTGAGGGGCCAGGGGCCGTCGGGCGCGCCGGTGGGCAGGGCGTCGGGGCCTCCGGTGAGGGCGTTGCGGAGCAGCCCGTCGCCCAGGAGGGCGTAGAGGACGAGCCACAGGGTCCACGGGGTGGTCCTGCCGGTGGCTGCGCCCGGCCGCGGCCCGGGCCGGCCCGTGTAGGTCCTGCTCAGGGGCCCTCGGCGCAGGGCCGCACGGAATCCCAGGGCCACCGCGAGGGCGCCCGCCGCGGCCGCGAACAGGCGCGGCTGCCCGTGGGTGAGGTGCACGGCGGCCACGGCTGCGGCGCACAGCGCACCGGGCAGAAGGGTCAGGAACGCCCAGTCGGCGCGCACCCGGGGAGGGGCGGGCGGTGCGGGCGGGGGCGTGTCCCCGTCCCGCGCAACCCGCGCGTACATCTCCTCGGCGAGGGAGAAGACATCGCGGTGGCGGAAGCGGGCGGCGATCCGGTCGGTGATGCCGTGCGCCTCCAGTCCTGCGGCGATCTCCAAGGGGTCGACCGCGCGCTCACAGAGTTCACGGTGCCGGTGCATCAGCGCCTTGACCGGATCGGCTGCGCCGCGACGCGGGGCGGAGGCCTTCTGCGCGGCGGCGGATTCCCCCCCGCCGGGAGCCGGGCGGTCGAGCACCGGATCACGGCTCCCGGGCACCTTGCGGGCGGCCACGCACTCGCCGGGCACCTTGCGATCGGCAGCACGCTCCCCCACGCCGGGCACCTCGCGCCCGGCTGCGGGCTGTCGGCTCCCGGCCGTGCGTTCCGCGAACGCCTCCGGGGCTGCTTCCGGGGCCCGCGGGACAGGGACTTCGGGGGCTTCCGGGGCTTCCGGGGCTTTCCGGCCTTCCGGGGCCAGTTCATTCAAGTCGCTCATCACGCACCCTCCTGGGCGGGCACGGGAGTGGTCGCCCGCACAGGTCCGCCCGCTGCCCGGCCGGGGCCGCTGCGGGCGGCGGCAAGAGGGGGTGAGGCGGCGGTCCAGCGGACGGGCACATGGGCCTCGGCGGGAACCGCGAACGGCAGGGGCGCCCCCGCTCCGTCGAGGAGGACACGGCGGACGGGCGCGCGGGAAACGATCTCCAGGTAAAGGCCGTGGAACGCCTCGATGTTCTGCTCGACCGTGAACAGTTCGAGGGCACGGGCACGAGCGGCGGCGCCCAGGCGCGCCCGGCGCTGGGGGTCGCGCAGCAGCGCCACGCACGCGTCGGCGAGCGCCCGCGGATTGCGCGGCGGTACGACGAGGCCCGTGCCGCCGATGACCTCCACGACCGCGCCGACGTCCGTCGACACCGTCGCGCGCCCGCAGAGCATGGCCTCGACGAGGCCGACGGGGAATCCCTCGACCACGCTGGACAGGACGGTCACGGCACCCGAGGCGTGGGCGTCGGCGACGGACGGGATGTCCGGGCCGCCGATCTCCTCGAAGGACACCGGATTGTCGCCGGCGGTGTGCGGGCCCTCGGCCTCGTCGGGGAAGAGCTGGGCGGCCAGCGTCCTGCAGTGACCGAGGTAGGCGGCCCCCTCGGGACCGGCGGGGGCACCCACGATGCGCAGCCGCGTCCTCGGCTCCTGCTTGCGTACCTCCGCGAAGGCGTGCAGGAGCGAGACCAGGTCCTTGGCGGGCTCGACACGGCCGACCCAGACGAGCGTGTCCGGGTCCGTGCAGTCCGGGGTCTCGCCCACCTCGGCGAAGGGCCGGGCCTCCATGCCGGGGTGTACCGTGCGGAGCTTGTGCCGGTCGGCACCGCAGCGCTCCTGCCAGCGGCGGGTGTGGGTGTTGCCGGCGGTGACGACCTCGGCCCGCCCGTAGGCCTCGGCCGCGAGCCGGCCCTGGAAGGCCGCCAGCAGGGACCGTACGGCGGGCGGGGCGTCCGGGGCGGTCAGATAGTGCGTCCGCAGGCGCACGCCGTACTCGGTCACCATCAGGGGTACGCCGGTGAAGTGCCGGGCCAGCAGGCCGGGCAGGACCGCCGTACCGCCGGACGCGGCGTGGCAGAGGTCGACGGCGCCGAGCCCGTCCTCCTCGTACCAGTCGAGGGAGAGGGGGCGCAGGGCGCGGTCGAGATGTGCGGCGACGGTGAGCAGATCCGGTACGCGCGCCTCCCGCGCGGCGCGGTGGGCGCCGGGCGCACGACAGGCGCGTTCCAGGGTGCGTACGGCGGCTTCCGACCGGAGCGTTCCCGCCAGGCCGCCCTCCTCGCGCGCGAGTTCGGCGAGCCCGTACAGAGCGTTGGCGAAACGGTCCGCCTCTGAGGCCGGCGCGCCTTCGGACAGCCCTCCGGCGGGACTGGGAGCACTCCCGGCCCCCGGTCCCTCGCACACCACCGCGGCCAGTTCCCCGAAGCACTCCGTGAACCGCCGGCGTGCACGGCGCCCGAGCGTCGCCTCGTCGTCCTCGGCCATCCACAGGGGCGCGGTGCGCACCCGGTGGACGTTCGGTGACAGCGGGACCCAGCCCTCGTCCTCCTGGTGCTCGCTGCGACTGAGCGCGTAGACGTCGAACTCGTGCTGGGCGAGCCCGCGCACCAGCCGGTCGCACCAGAGCCTGGCGTCACCGCTCACATACGGATAGCCACCTTCCGTAAGCAGTCCGATGCGCACGTGTGCACCCCCGATCTCCCGTGTGGAGAGCCGCCGTTGCCCGGCGGCTCGCAGCGGGACGAACGTATGCGGACAAGGCGGTGGTGCGACGGACGGTTGTCCGTCGCACCACCAAAAGGGGTGAACGGTCGTAACTTTCCCGTGCGGGTCGCGTTTTGTCGCGCTAGGAGATCAACCGGACACGGATCGTCATGCCGCGGCCGATTCGAGTCGCTCCGCCCGGGGTCCTGCCGGGGCCGATCCGAATGCCCCCGCCCGGGTCATGCCGCGGCCAACTCCCTTCGCTCCGCCCTGCGTCGCGCGGCGACCTGCGGATCGAGCGCCGGTACGGCGGCCAGCAACTGCCTGGTGTAGGGGTCGCGCGGCGACTCGTACACCTCCCCGGCGGGCCCTTCCTCGACGATCCTGCCGCGCCGCATCACCGCGACCCGGTCACTGACCTGGCGCACGACGGCCAGGTCGTGGGCGACGAAGACCAGCGCGAGCCCGAGTTCACGCTGCAACTCCCTCAGGAGGCCGACCACATGGGCCTGGGTGGTGACGTCGAGGGCCGAGACCGGCTCGTCGCAGACGATGACTCGCGGGTCGGCCGCGAGCGCCCGCGCGATGCCGACCCGCTGGCGCTGCCCACCGCTGAACTCATGGGGATACCGGTCGTAATGCGCTGCCTCGAGCCCCACGCGCTCCAGCAGTTCACCCACGCGCTCCCGGATGCGCCCTTCCTCCCGCTCGCCCCGTGCGCGCAGCGGGTCGGCGATGGACTCGCCCACGCTGCGGCGTGGGTTGAGGGAGGAGACCGGATCCTGGAAGACCATCTGCACGGACGGGTTCACCCCGCTGTGCGTTCGGCCCTCGAAGGCCAGCGATCCCGCCGTCGGCTCCAGCAGCCCGACGAGCATGCGCCCGAGGGTCGTCTTGCCGCTGCCGCTCTCGCCGACGACCCCGAGGGTCTCGCCGCGCCGCAGGACCAGCGACACGTCGTCCACGGCAGTGAACGCCCGCTTCCCGCGCCCGAACTCGCGCCTGAGGCCGACCGCCTCGAGGACGACCTCCCCGGGGGCCGCCGGGGCCTTCCGCGGCGCGTCCAGCCGGGGGACCGCGGCCAGCAGTTCCCGGGTGTACGGCTGGGCCGGTGCGCCCAGCACGTCGGCGACCGGGCCGTGTTCGACCGCCCGGCCGTGCCGCATCACCAGCACCTCGTCGACGCTCTCGGCGGCGACGCCGACGTCGTGCGTGACGAGCAGCAGGCCCATGCCGGTCTCCTCGCGCAGCGTGTGCAGCAGGTCGAGGACCTGGGCCTGGACCGTCACGTCGAGGGCGGTCGTCGGCTCGTCGGCGATGAGCAGCCGGGGCTCGCACGCGAGCGCCATGGCGATCAGGGCGCGCTGGCGCATGCCGCCGCTGAACTCGTGCGGCCGGGACCGGGACCGCCGGGCGGCGTCCGGGATGCCCACCCGGTCCAGGACCTCCACGGCACGCGCGCGTGCCGCCCGCCGGGACACGCGCGCGTGCACGCGGCAGACCTCGGCGATCTGGTCTCCGATCGCGTAGTACGGATCGAGGGAGGACAGCGGGTCCTGGAACACCATGGCGGCCCGTCCGCCGCGCAGCCGCCGCAGTTCCTCGTCGGAGGCGCGCCGCACGTCGGTGCCGGCCACCTCGACCGTGCCCTCGACGCGCGCGCCGGTGCCGCGGTGCAGACCGAGCAGCGCGGACGCCACCGTCGACTTGCCGGAGCCGGACTCGCCGACCAGGGCCAGGGCGGCGCCCTCCTCCAGACGGAAGGAGAGTCCGTCGACGGCACGCAGCGCGCCGAAGTCCACGCGGAGGCCTGTCACGTCGACCAGGCTCATGACAGCACCACCCGTCGGTCGGCCACCGCGTACAGGACGTCCGCGACGGCGTTGGCGAGGACCACGAAGAATCCGATGACCAGGACCATGCCGACCACGACCGGCAGGTCGACGACGTTGACGGCATGGACGAGTTCCTGTCCGATGCCGGGCAGGCCGAACAGCGTCTCGGTGAGCACCGCGCCGCCGATCGCCGACCCGACGTTGTTGGCGTTCAGGGCGATGACCGGCGCGAACGCGCCGCGCAGCGCGTGCCGCCCGACGACGGACCGTTCGCCGACGCCGTACGCGCGGAAGGTACGGATGTGGTCCTCGGCCAGCGTCTCCAGCATCGAGGCCCGGGTCAGCCGGGCGAACGCGGCGGCCTCGATGAGGGCGAGCGACAGCCAGGGCAGCAGCAGGTTCCACGCCCACTGTTCGGGGTCGTCGCCGAGTGCCACGTACTGCGGGAAGGGCAGCAGTTGCAGTTCCCCGCAGACGACGATCATCAGGACGAGACCGATGACGAAGACCGGGGTGGCCGTGCCGGCGAGGGTGATGCCGGTCAGCACCCGCTCGGAGAACCGGCCGCGCCGCCAGGCGGAGAGCACGCCGGTGCCGACGCCGAGGACCAGCCAGATGACCATCGCGCCGGCCACCAGGGACAGGCTGACCGGGAGCTTGGCCAGGATCAGCCGCGTGACCTGCTGGTCGCTCTGGTAGGACAGGCCGAGGCAGGGAGCGGGGCAGTGCTGCACGGACGTGCCGGTCGAGTAGTCCTGGCCGGCGACGAGGCCCTGCAGGAAGTGGCCGTACCGCACGGACAACGGGTCGTCGAGGTTCAGTTGCCGGGCCACCTGATGCACCTGTTCCGGCGAGCAGCGCGGACCGCAGGTGATCTGGGCGACATTGCCGGGCGTGGCGTAGAAGACGACGTAGACGATCACCGAGATGACGAACAGGGTGAGGGCGGCGCCGACGGCGCGGCGCAGGACGAAGCCGGTGATGCCGTTCATGCCGTGCCTCCCGCGTCCGCCTTCGACTCCCGCCTGCGTCCCGTCCCGACGCGCAGCCGGGAGGCCGCGCGCGGGTCGAGGGCGGTGCGGACGCCGTCGCCGAGGACCGTGAGGGCGAGCACCGTGACGAACAGGGCGCCCGCGGGCAGCAGCAGGTACTGCGGGGCGGCCTGGTACCAGACGTCGGCGGCCGTGAGCATCTGCCCCCAGGAGGGCGTGGGCGGCTTCACCCCCACGCCGAGGAAGGACAGCGCGGCCTCGACGGTGATGTTCGTCGGGACGAGCAGCGCGGCGTACGTGATGACGGGCGCGGCGATCCCGGGCAGGAGTTCGCGGCGGGCGATGCTCCAGGTGCCCCAGCCGCTGAGCCGGGCTGCCGCGACGTGGTCGAGTTCCCTGAGGGTGAGCGTCCGGGCGCGCACGATCCGGGCGATGTTGCCCCAGCCGATCAGGCCGATGACGAGCGCGACGAGTACCGGCCGCGGAAAGCTCGCCGGGACGATCGCGAGCAGCGCCAACGCCATGATCATGAGCGGCATGGCGACCATGACGTCCGTGAACCGGCTCAGCAGCTGATCGACCCATCGCCTCCCGAGTGCGGCCGCGACGCCCACGGTGATTCCGAGGGCTACCTGCACCACGGTCGCGGCCAGGGCGACGCCCAGGGAGACGCGTGCCCCGTACACCAGCCGCGCGAACAGGTCACGGCCGGTCTGCGGTTCGACGCCGAACCAGTGGTCGGCGCTCGCTCCGCCGAGGGACCCGATGGGCACGCCGCCGCGCGCGGAGTCCACCAGGGAGGGGTGGTAGGTGGTCGGGTCCTGGCCTTCCAGGGCGGTGAGCAGCGGCGCGGCGAGCGCGACCAGGACGAGCAGCGCGACGACTCCGGCCGCGACGAGGGCGGCGCGCTGCGTGCGCAGCCGCCGCCAGAACTGACGGGCCCCCGAGGCGGCCGGGACGGTGCTGTCCGTGCCGGCCACCTCGGTGGCGAGAAGTGCCTCGCTCACGGTGTCACTTCACCGCGACCTGGGAGATGTCCAGCACGCCGGTCCAGTCGCTGATCACGACGTTCTTGACGTCCTTGCCGACCAGACGCTTGTAGACGGGGTGGAACAGCGGCACGGTCAGGGCCCGCTCGCCGATCTTCTTGTCCAGTGCACCCCACCTCTCGGCGGCCTGGTCAAGGTCGGTCAGCTTGTTGATCGCGTCGATCTCGTCGTTGACCGACTTGTCGTTCAGCAGGCCGGTGTTGAAGTTGGCGCCGTCCTTGACGATCTGGCGGCCGTCGAAGATCGGGGCGAGGAACGGCCCGCCGGAGGGCCAGTCGGCGCCCCAGTGGGCGAGGAAGAAGCCGGGCTCGGACTTCACGTCGTGGATCTTGGCGGAGTAGTCGTTCTCCTCCAGACCCTGCAGCCTGACCGTAATGCCGGCTTTCTTGAGCGCGTCCTGGACGGCGGTCGCGATCTCGGGGCTGGTCTCGAAGTCCTTGGCGTTGGAATGCGTCAGCGTGACGGTGAGGCCCTTCGCGTGACCGGCCTGCTTCAGCAGTTCCCTGGCCTTGGCCGGGTCACCGGTCTTGCCCGCCGGGAAGAGGTCGTAGGGCGTGTAGCCGAAGGACTTCTGGTCGGGCAGGAAGGTGGTGGCGGGTTCGGCCAGCGCGGACCCGCCCGCGGCGTTGACCACGGAGGACCGGTCGATGGCGTACGAGATGGCCTGCCGCACCTTGGGGTCGTCGAACGGCTTGACGGTGGGGTTGAACGCTATGTAGTTGGTGTAGCCGAAGTGCCCGGTGCCGACGCGGGAGGCGAGGTCCTGGTCGCCGGTGACCTTGGCCAGTTCGGCCGGGCCGAGGTTGGTGTCCGTGGTGACCGCGGCGGCGTCCGCTCCCTGGGACGCGGACAGCCGCTGGTTGATGACGGACGAGTCGAGCCCGGACCGCACGTCGATCTTGTCCGGGTAGGCCTTGCGTTCGGCGTCGGTCGCGGCGGACCAGTGCGTATTGCGCTCCAGCGTCAGCCGCTCACCGTCGTTCTCGTTCCGCACGACCTTGTACGGCCCGGAGGAGACCGGGTGCTCCTCGTACGTGGTGCCCGTGTCCTTGCTCTTCGGGACGGGGGCGAACTGCGTCTGCGTGGCCAGATACGGGAACTCGCCCTCGGGCTTGTTCAGATGGAAGACGATGGTCCGCTCGTCGGGCGTCTCGATCGCGTCGAGGCCCTTCTTGTCCTTGTACGGGCCCTGGTAGTCGGCCGCGCCGACCAGCCAGTCCCGCAGGTAGGGGGCGCCGCCGGAGAGCTCGGGAGCGAAGGAGCGCTCGATGCCGTACTTGATGTCGGCCGAGGTGATCGGGGTGCCGTCCTCGTACTTCAGGCCCTTCTTCAGCGTGTACGTCCACACGGTCGCGTCCTTGCCGGGACGCCCGGTGTCGGTGGCGAGGTCGGGGACGACCTTCGCGCCCGCGGCGCCGTTCTCGCGGTTGCGGGTGGTGAGCGTACGGAAGACCAGGGACGGGACGTTGCCGCCGCCGGAGGTGTAGAGGCGGGCCGGGTCGAAGTCCTGCTGGGGGTTGGCGTTCAGCACGGTGAGCGTGCCGCCCTTGTGAGGCGTGGAGTCACCGCCGGCGCCCTTGGCATCGTTGTCCTTCGGCCCGCAGGCGGCGGCGCCCGCTGCCAGGACCAGGCTGACGGATGCCGCGGCCACGCGGCGCGCTGTGACGGACGGTTGGCGCATCGGAATGACGACCTCTCGGAAGGCGTCCCGGACCATGATTTCTCGGATCGCGAGACGAAAAGACGAAGGGTGAGACGGAAGAAGACAGACGTCTGCCCGGCACCGAGTCGTCGGAAAGCCGTGACCGAGTCACGGGGAGTGTGAGCGACGCGCGCCGGGGGCGGGCGTCAGCAACAGTGAATGTCGGCCACGCAGAGCGGGGTCACACCGATGAGCGCCAGCTCGATGGCGGCGCGAACGGAGGCGTGACGGGGCGACATGCCCAGAAATATGAACGATCATTCCGCGCATGTCAACGCGAGCCGCGCCACATCCCCGCGGCGCGCGGTTCAACTACCCGGATATGCCCAGGCGTTGGGGCGGCAGCGGATGCCGTCGTGGTCGAGGAACTTGGTCTGCTGCTGCATGACCGGGGCGAGGTCGCCGTCCTTGTCGCAGGTGACGTGATTGAAGCCGAGGCGGTGGCCGACCTCGTGGTTGATGAGCATCTGCCGGTAGGCGTGGATCTTGCTGTCGCCGTAGGTCTCCGAGCCCTGCGCCCACCGGTAGGCGTTGATCATCACGCGCTCGGTCGCCGCCGAGTCGCAGGAGACGTTGTCCTGGGTGGTGTCCAGGCCCGACTTGGCGCACCAGTCGGCGGTGGTGCCGGGGCTGGCCAGGGTGATCACGAAGTCGGGCTTGCCGGAGTAGATCCGCTCGAAGGTGCGCGCGCCGTTGTGGGCCCAGCTGCGCTGGTCGTTGAGGGTCTTCTGGACGGCCTCCGCGAAGAGCGCGCCGTCGAGTCCGAGGCCCTGCTCCACGTCGACGCGGTAGGTGTACTTCTGCCCGGCACCCGGCGCCTTGGCGATGCCGGGGACGGCGTCGAACTTCCCCGAGCCCTTCAGGGTGGCGCCGAGCGGATACGTCCTGCCCATCTTCTCGTCGTACGTCAGCAGCTTGGCCTCGGGGGCGGGCGCCCGGCCGTCCGCACGGGACGCGGAGTCCCGGACGTCCCGGGCCTGGTCGCCGGCGGACTGCGACTGCAGCCCGGCGGCGCCGTGATCGTCGGCGACCTGCCCGGCGACGACCACGGCCAGCACCGTGGTGACCGCCGCGGCCGCGATGCCGGTGAACGTACGGCCCTTGCCGCCCCTGCCCGGCGCCGGCGTGCCGGTGGGCCCCGCGTCGTCGTGGCCGGACCCGGCGTCGGCAGGGCTGCCGACGCTCCAGTCCGCCACGGAGGCGTAGGCGTCCGCGGCGTGCGCGGAGGCGGGCGTACGGGGCGCGAAAACGTCGTCCTCCTCGTCGACGAAGGCATCGATGTAGTCCTGCCGCGGCCCGGGCACGGATGCGCGGCGCTGCCGCGGTATGGGTACACCGACACCGGCGGTCCCTCCGCCGCTCGCCCTCGGCTCGCCCCAGCCGCCCCCGGATTCCCGCTGCTCGGGATGCCCTCCGCGGGTGTGCGGGAAGCCGTGCGCCGGGGTGCCGTCCGGCAACCGGGGAACGCCGTGCGCGGGAGTCCCGTCAGCGCGCCTCGGTACGCCGTGCGCGAGAGTCCCGTCAGTGCGCCTCGGTACGCCACGCGAGGGAGCGCCCTCAGCGAGGCGGGGCACTCCCTGTACCGGTGTGCCATCGGGCAGACGTGGCACGCCCTGGGCCGGTGTGCCCTCGGTGTGCCAGCCGTCGGGCAGTCGCGGCGTGCCGCGCGGCGGCGTTCCCTGCGGCATGCCGTGTGGCGGCGTTCCGTCCGCCGGCGCGGGCCTCGGCCCCGGCACCCTGCGCGAGCCCTGCGACGGCGCACCCCCCTGCGGTGTGCCGGGCGGTGCGCTCCTGGCCCCCCGTCCGGCGTCAGGCGCCTGGCCCGGCCACCGGCCCTGTGCGGCGCCGGTCCGGCCGTCCCGTGCCGCGGTCGTGTCCGCGCCGTCGTCCTTGACGACCGGTCCGCGGCGGCTGTGGCGTCCCACGTCGCGCCTCAGCCCCCCATGCTCTCGTCGGTGCCTGCTCCGCCGGCAGCGTCCCCGGCCGCCGGCCGGTCGGTCCGCCCGGCTCGCCGTACTCCCAACTCTCCTGAGTCCTCGAGCAGTTCACGAAATGCCAGGGCCACGGTCTCCGGGTACTCCATCATCGCCACATGGCCCGCGTCGGGCAATGTCACCATCCTCGAGCCCCGGAAGGCCCGGGCCGCCTTCTGAGCCATGCGGAAGCCGACGAGCTGGTCTCGGCCGCCGTAGACGAGGAGGGTCGGCGCGAGGACGCGTTCCGCCTGGCGCCACAGCCCCTGCTCGCCGCCCAGTGTGTAGGCGTTGACGATCCCGCGCGCGGAGCGCGCCATCGCGTCCCAGAAGTAGGGCAGCCGCAGGCGCCGCTCCATCTCCTGCACGGCGTTGCTGAATCCTTCCGGCGTCACCCGCCCGGGGTCCCCGTAGCACAGCGCCATCACGCCACGGACCCGCTGTTCCGCCGTCCACTCCCGGGTGAGCCGGGTGAAGAGGAGGGCGACACCGGGCACCGCCAGCAGCCCGGTGGGCACGGCGGTGCGCTGCACTCGGATTTCCGGCAGAGCGGGCGACACGAGCGTCAGCGTACGGACCAGATCGGGTCGAACCGCGGCGACACGGGTGGCGATGGCGCCGCCGAGCGAGTTCCCGAACAGGTGCACGGGACCGCGTCCGGCGGCGTCGAGGTAACGGATGACCGCGCGGGCGTGCCCCGTGACGGAGTAGTTGCCGTCGTCCGGTGGCGGGGAGTCGCCGAAGCCGGGCAGGTCGAGGGCCTCGCCGTCGACGGAGTCGTCCAGCAGGGCCATCAGCGCCGACCAGTTCTGCGAGGAACCGCCGAGCCCGTGCACGAACAGGGCGGGAGGCAGCCCCTCGCGCGCCGGAGGCCTCGACCGCATCGTGAGCGTGACGCCGGGCAGCTCGACCGACCTCAGCCGCTCACCCTCCGCGACCCGGACGGTCCCCACCTTGGGCAGCACATTGGCGGGCGGCACGAACGGCAGCTCGGTCGAAGACATGCGGCAATGTTACGAGACGATCACGCCGTGGCTCATGTGTTCGCCTGTGTTCGCCATCACAGGAACCGGCCCGTTGGAGACGCGGAAGAACAGGCACCCGGGCACGGAGGGGCGGCAGTCGACAGAAGCAGCACTGCGTCACGTCCCGGACGCGGATCGCATAGCGTCCGGATCGGGTGTCTCCTAGGCTCGTACAGAGGGCACCCGCGTGTGGCCCCTGCATTCCCAGGGACGTTCGTAGGAAGGGAGCCCAGCATGGCCGTAGACCCCACCGACCCGGAGACGTTCGAGGACGAGGACGCGCCGGAGGCGCAGGAGTTCGACGTCGAGGCGCCCGAGGTCGACGCGGCCGAGCAGCAGGCGGACCTCGCGCCGGACCGCGACGACCCGCTGACCGCTGTCGACCCGGACCGCGCGAACGAGGCGGATCTTGTGGAGCAGGCCCGGATCGTCTCGCTCGACGAGGACGACTACCGGTGACGATCGCCGCCGACGGGCGACGAACCGCTCCACAGAACAGGAAAGAGGCAGCTTTTTGCCCGCTCTGACCCTGTTTAAAACCTTCGCAACCGCTTTCGCATCCGTCCGGTCCGTGAAATTCTGCGCTCTCACCGCGCACGCCACGGTTACCGAAAAGTACGATGGCGACGCGGCCAGATCCGCACATGGACGAACATGGGAGGCGGCGTGACAGCCATCGAGCAGACAGAGGCGGTTCGCCCGCGGGGCACACGCCTGCCGCGCCGTGCCCGACGCAACCAGCTCCTGGGCGCCGCCCAGGAAGTCTTCGTGGCCCAGGGCTACCACGCGGCGGCGATGGACGACATCGCGGAGCGCGCGGGCGTCAGCAAGCCGGTGCTCTACCAGCACTTCCCGGGCAAGCTCGACCTCTATCTCGCGCTGCTGGACCAGCACTGCGAGTCGCTCATCCAGTCCGTACGCAACGCGCTGGCGTCGACGACCGACAACAAGCAGCGCGTGCGGGCGACCATGGACGCCTACTTCGCCTACGTCGAGGACGACGGCGGCGCCTTCCGCCTGGTCTTCGAGTCGGACCTGACGAACGAGCCCGCCGTGCGCGAGCGCGTCGACAAGGTCACGAACGAGTGCGCGGAGGCGATCTGCGACGTCATCGCCGAGGACACCGGCCTGTCGCGCGCGGAGTCGATGCTGCTCGCCTCGGGCCTGGGCGGCCTGGCTCAGGTGGTGGCGCGGTCCTGGCTGCACAGCGACCGCAGCGTGCCGCGCGATCAGGCCGTGCAGCTGCTCACCTCGCTGGCGTGGCGTGGTATCGCGGGCTTCCCGCTGCACGGCATGGACCAGCCGCAGCACTGACGGGCGTCTTTGTTCCCGCCCGATGTTCGCTCGTGGCGTTCTCGGGCGGAGCATGTACGTCCCCTCACCGGGCTAATGTGTGCTGCGTACGGCGCGGAAGGTCGCGCACATCACTGACCGTCGGAGGGACATAGCCGTGGAGGTCAAGATCGGCGTGCAGCACGCGCCCCGCGAGATCGTTCTGGAGAGCGGTCAGAGTGCCGAGGAGGTCGAGCGCGTGGTCGCCGAGGCACTGGCCGGAAAGTCGCAGCTGCTCAGCCTCGTGGACGAGCACGGCCGCAAGCTTCTCGTCCCGGCCGACCGTCTCGCCTACGTCGAGATCGGTGAGCCGGCCCCGCGCAAGGTGGGCTTCGGCGCGCTGTAGGCGCAACGCGCGAGCGGGGCGGGACGGCTGCGGCCGGCCCGCCCCGCTTGCGTTGCCGCCCACCCTTCGCGTTTCGGCCCACCGTTCGTTTCCGCTCACCGTTCGCGTTTCCGCCTGCCGTTCGCGTTTCCGCCGGCCGTCCGCGCTTCGGTCACCTGTTCGCGTTCCGGTCGACCGTTCGCGTTTCCGCCCACAGGTCCCGCCCGCCTCGCTGCCGACCCGTCCCGCTTGCGCTACTGCCGACCGTCACTGATGCTTCGGCCCGTTTGCGTCACGCTCACTCGGACACCCCTCCCCCGTAGCCCTCGGCTTCCCCGGGCACCGCACCGGTTCCTCCACGGATGGAGCACAGGTCGTCCACAAGGGTGGATTGGATTTCGCAGGTCAGGGGTAAGACGGGCTACGACCGATTTGGGCAGGCCGGCCGTGTGGGAGGGACCCCGACATGCTCCTGGAAGCGCTGAGCTCCGCGATCCTCGGCCTGGCTCTGGCGTGGGCGGCCGCACACCGCCTGCAGCACCGTCTCCCGGCCCGCTCCATGGTGCTGTCGACCGGCGTCGCCGGCGCCCTCTTCGGTGCCTTCGTCATGCACAGCGCGCTGGCAGCCGGACACGTACTGCTCGTCCTGCTCGGCGCGGCGATCGTCTCGGTGGCCTCGATGTCGCTGCTGCTGCGCCCCTCGGGAAGAATGCGCCGCCGATCGGCGACCGCGTGACGGGTCGCCGGTGGTGGCGCTCGCGAGGAAGCGGACCGGCCGAAGGGCGACCGGGCCCCGCCCGGCCGGATCGTCCCGGCGTCGCGGGTCCAGGGCCGGCTGAAGGCACCGCGCCCGGCAGCCGGCTCCCGACAGACGACGAGGACTAGAGGACCTGTCGTTCGGATCGGCCCGCAGACGCGGGGCCTGGCACTGACAAGAACCGCCGATGTCCTGTGTCCCGCGACCTGATCCAGACGACAGGCCTCAGGCGGCCAGCCCCAGTGCGGCCATCCGCTTGGTGTGGGCCTCGGTGATCCGGGAGAACATCTTGCCGACCTCGGCGAGGTCGAAGCCGTCCGCGACACCGCCCACCAGCATGGTCGACAGCGCGTCCCGGTCGGCGACCACCCGCTGGGACTGCGACAGGGCCTCGCCCATCAGCCGCCGCGCCCACAGCGCGAGCCGCCCGCCGACGCGCGGGTCGGCGTCGATGGCGGCCCGCACCTTCTCCACGGCGAAGCCGCCGTGCCCCGTGTCGTCGAGCACGGCCAGCACCAGATCGCGGGAGTCGGAGTCCAGCCGGGCGGCGACCTCCCGGTAGAAGTCGCTGGCGATGGAGTCGCCGACGTAGGCCTTGACGAGGCCCTCCAGCCAGTCCGAGGGGGCCGTCTGCTTGTGGAAGCCGTCGTACGCGGCGACGAACGGCTCCATCGCCCGCGTCGGCTCCTCCCCGATCTCGGCGAGCCGGTCGCGCAGCCTCTCGAAGTGGTGGAACTCCGCCGACGCCATCTTCGCCAGCTCCGCCTTGTCCGCGAGGGTCGGCGCCAGTTTGGCGTCCTCCGCGAGCCGCTCGAACGCCGCAAGTTCCCCGTAGGCGAGCGCGCCGAGCAGATCCACGACCGCGGCGCGGTACTGCGGGTCGGCGGAGGCCGTCGCCCAGTCCCGGGCGGCGACGGAGGCGGGTTCGGCGGCGGCGGTGTCCGAGGCGTTGTCAGGCTTGTCAGAGCTCGTCATGAAGCGCACAATAACCCGCTTGCCAGGGGCCGTAAGGCCCTGGTCAATCACTGTGACGACGACTACGTGACCGAATCGGCCATCGCATGTGCGCGATTCCGGGGTATGGTGGTAATGCGCCTGCTGGTACGTCGACGTACCTCGACAGGCCGCACGTATGAGGATGCCCGGTCGGTGGCCCGATCGGCTCCGACCCGACAGCCCTCCCCGGCCGTCCGCCACAGTGCGTACGAGACCCGGAGGGGGACACCCTCAGCGGCACGAGCGCTAGAGCGTCGGCGCGGTCCCGTGCTCTACGGCCCGCCCGTAGGCAGCCCGACGTCCCCGGCACGGTCTGACACGACCCCGCGCTCGCCTCGCGCCGCCCACACAGAAGAGGCAGCACCCTGACTACGTTCCGAGAGCTCGGAATCCTCCCCGAGACCGCCGAAGCGCTTGAGGCCGTCGGCATCACCACTCCCTTCCCCATCCAGGAGATGACGCTCCCCGTGGCCCTGTCGGGCACGGACGTCATCGGCCAGGCGAAGACCGGCACCGGCAAGACGCTGGGCTTTGGCCTCCCGCTCGTCGAGCGCGTCACCGTCCCCGCCGACGTCGAGGCCGGACGCGCCGCGCCCGAGGCCCTCACCGAGGCCCCGCAGGCGCTTGTCGTCGTCCCCACGCGCGAGCTGTGCACGCAGGTCACCAACGACCTGCTGACCGCGGGCAAGGTGCGCAACGTCCGCGTCCTCGCCATCTACGGCGGCCGCGCCTACGAGCCGCAGGTCGAGGCCCTCAAGAAGGGCGTCGACGTGGTCGTCGGCACCCCGGGCCGGCTGCTCGACCTCGCCGGTCAGAAGAAGCTGAACCTGAAGCACGTCAAGTGCCTGGTCCTCGACGAGGCGGACGAGATGCTCGACCTGGGCTTCCTGCCCGACGTCGAGAAGATCATCAACATGCTGCCGGTGCGGCGCCAGACGATGCTGTTCTCGGCCACCATGCCGGGCGCGGTCATCGGCCTCGCCCGCCGCTACATGTCGCAGCCCACGCACATCCGCGCCACGACGCCGGACGACGCGGGCGCGACGGTCGCGAACACCAAGCAGTACATCTACCGCGCGCACAACATGGACAAGCCCGAGATGGTGGCGCGCATCCTCCAGGCCGAAGGCCGCGGGCTGGCCATGGTCTTCTGCCGCACCAAGCGCACGGCGGCCGACCTCGCCGACCAGCTGAAGCAGCGCGGCTTCGCCTCCGGCGCGGTCCACGGCGACCTCGGCCAGGGTGCTCGTGAGCAGGCGCTGCGCGCGTTCCGCAACGGCAAGGTGGACGTGCTCGTCTGCACCGACGTCGCCGCCCGCGGCATCGACGTCGAGGGCGTCACGCACGTCATCAACTACCAGTCGCCGGAAGAGGAGAAGACGTACCTGCACCGCATCGGCCGGACGGGCCGCGCGGGCGCGAAGGGTACGGCGATCACGCTGGTCGACTGGGACGACATCCCGCGCTGGCAGCTGATCAACAAGGCGCTGGAGCTCGACTTCAACGACCCGCCGGAGACGTACTCCACCTCTCCGCACCTGTTCTCCGACCTCGGCATCCCCGAGGGCACGAAGGGCATCCTGCCGCGCTCGGAGCGCACCCGCGCCGGGCTGGACGCGGAGGAGCTGGAGGACCTGGGCGAGCCGGGCGGCCGCGCGCCGCGCGGGCGCGGCGGACGAGGTGGCCGGGGCGACCGGGACGAGTCCCGTTCGGCCGAGCGTGAGGGCTCGTCGCGTACGCCGCGTCGCCGCCGTCGTACCCGCGGCGGGACCGCGGTGGACGGGGCTCCCGAGTCCGTCGGCACCACCGCACCGGACACGACGGCCACCGACGGCGCCGCCGAGGCGGACGCCGTGACGGCTCCGCGCACCCCGCGCCGCCGTCGCCGCACCCGCGGCGGGGCCCAGTCCCAGCCGGCTGCCGCCGCGGCGGTCGAGTCCGCCGCGTCCGAGCAGGCGGAGAACGCCGTCGCGACGGCGGAGGGCACGGCCACGGAGGCCCCTGAGACGGACGCGAAGCCGCGACGGCGCCGTACGCGCCGTTCGGAGACGCCTGTGGTGGAGACCGAGGCCGCGGTGACGCCGTCGGCCGCGGAGCCGGCGGTCGTCGCCGAGGCTCCGGCCGCCGCGGACGCCGCACAGACCGAGACCGTTGCCAAGCCGCGCCGCCGCACCCGCAAGGCCACGGCGGCGTCCGCGGCCGAGTCGGCGCTCGACACGGCCGCCGGGACCGGCGAGCCCGCGTCGGAACCGGCCGAGACCAAGCCGCGCCGCACCCGCAAGACGGCTGCGGCGGCGCCGGGCGCGGAGGACGCCGTCGAGGCGGCCGAGGCCAAGCCCGGGCGTACGCGCAAGGCGGCGGCTGCGGCCGAAGCCGCCGTCGACACGGCGGAGGCCGCCGAGGCCAAGCCGCGTCGCCGCACCCGCAAGACCGCCGAAACCGTGGCCACGGCCACGGCCACGGCCACGGCCACGGCCACGGCCGAGTCTTCCGAGGTCGCGGAGACCAAGCCGCGCCGCACCCGCAAGGCCGCCGCTTCGGCCGAGGAAGCCGTCGACACGGCCGAGGGCGCGGAGGCCAAGCCGCGCCGCCGGACCCGTAAGGCCGCCGAATCGGCCCCGGCCGTCGCGGGGATCCCGGCCCAGACGGCCCAGGAGCCGGAGGCCGCCGAGGTCAAGCCGCGCCGGACGCGGAAGACCGCCGCTGCCGTCGCGGAGACGGTGACGGAGACCGCCGAGACGAAGCCGCGCCGGACGCGCAAGACGGCTGCCGCAGCCCCCGAGGCGGAGACCGCCGAGGCCAAGCCGCGCCGGACGCGGAAGACGGCAGCGGCGGCCGAGACCGCCGTCGACACGGCCGAGGGTACGGAGGCCCCGCCGCGCCGCCGCACCCGCAAGGCCGCCGAACCGGCCGAGATCCCCGCGCAGGCGGATCAGGAGCCGGAGGCCGCCGCGGCCAAGCCGCGCCGCACGCGCAAGACGGCAGCAGCGGCCCCGGCTGCCGCTGCCGAGGACGCGACGGAGCCGAAGCCCAGGGCGCGTCGCACCCGCAAGGCCACGGCCGCCGCGGAGCCCACGGAGGGCTGACCCGCTCCTCCCACGACGGCCCGGCTCCCGAACAGGGAGCCGGGCCGTCGGCGTTCAGCCAGAAGGCACGTCCGGCCACCGCCCGAAGCCACCGCCACCCCCCGTCCCGCGAAGGCCTGCCCCCCGACGGCCGCGCACCCGGCCCTCGCGGCACGGACCGCCGAGGTCACGTCGGCCGCCCCGGCCGGACCCGGCACGCAGCCGGGC
>NZ_JBEZWO010000004.1:295204-627314 GCF_040637515.1 Streptomyces sp. NPDC029041
GCACCCGGCCCTCGCGGCACGGACCGCCGAGGTCACGTCGGCCGCCCCGGCCGGACCCGGCACGCAGCCGGGCCGTCGGCGTTCAGCCAGAAGACACGCCCGGCCACCGCCCGAAGCCACCGCCACCCCCCGTCCCGCAAAGGCCTGCCCCGACGTCCGAGCACCCGGCCCTCGCGGCACGGACCGCCGAGGTCACGTCGGCCGCCCCGGCCGGACCCGGCACGCAGCCGGGCCGTCGGCGTTCAGCCAGAAGACACGCCCGGCCACCGCCCGAAGCCACCGCCACCCCCCGTCCCGCAAAGGCCTGCCCCCCGACGGCCGCGCACCCGGCCCTCGCGGCACGGACCGCCGAGGTCACGTCGGCCGCCCCGGCCGGACCCGGCACGCAGCCGGGCCGTCGGCGTTCAGCCAGGGGACACGTCCGGCCCCACCCCCGAAACCACCGCCACCCGGAGCCCATGACGAGGTGTCGCACCCGGGTCACACGGCCGGCCGCACCCGCTACCCTCGCCCCGTGACCAGCCACCCCGCCTTTCCTCCGCCCTCGGGCGCCCGCGCCTACCCCCTGCGCACCTCACGCGGCGAGTTCGCCGTCGTCGACTCGTCGCCGAAGCCGGGTGCGGAGGTCAGGGGAGTCGTCCTGATGTTGCCCGGGTTCACCGGGAGCAAGGAGGACTTCAGGCTGCTCCACGAGCCGCTCGCGGAGCGGGGGTACCGGCTCGTCGCCGTGGACGGGCGGGGACAGCACGAGTCGGAGGGGCCTTCGGACGACGAGTCGGCCTACGGCCAGCGGGAGCTGGCGCGGGACGTGCTCGCACAGGCCGAGGCTCTGGGCGGAGCCGTGCACCTCGTGGGCCACTCGCTCGGCGGGCAGATCGCCCGTGCGGCCGTGCTGCTCGACCACTCCCCCTTCGTCTCGTTGACCCTGGTCTCGTCCGGCCCGGCGGAGATCTCCGTCTCCCAGCAGCAGCGCGTGAAGCTGCTGCGGGACGCCCTCGCCGTCATGTCGATGGCGGAGGTGTGGGAGGCCATCCAGGCCATGGGCCCGCCGGAGGAGGTCGGCGGACCTGCCCGGGGCCTCGGTGACCAGGACCAGTTGCGCCGCCGCTGGCTTGGCCACAGCCCTGCCCAACTGCTCGCGACGGGGCGTCAGCTGTGCACCGAGCCGGACCGTGTGGCCGAACTCGCCGCGGTCCCCCTGCCGTTCCACGTACTGTCGGGCGCGCACGACGACACCTGGCCGGTGGCGATCCTCGACGACATGGCACTGCGGCTGGACGCACACCGCACGGTCATCACGGGAGCCGAGCACTCCCCCAACGCCGACCGGCCGCTGCCGACGGCCCACGCCCTCGCCGACTTCTGGGACGGTCCAGGGCAGGGCCGGTTCCGGGCAGGTCCGGGGACGGCCTAGTACTGCGACCGCAGGTGCTCCCAGAACCCGTCCCGCAGCGCCCGTCGCAGATCCGCCTGGCCGCGCAGCGAGTACTGCAGCAGGCCCTCCGCCTCCACGAGCAGGTCCTGGTCGACCGAGCCGGGCAGGTAGGGGTGCCCGGGCAGCAGCTCGACCAGCGCGTCCCGGCCGCGGGCCGCCAGCCACTTCGCCGCGATCTGCGCGCCCACGAACCGCACGTTCTCGCGGGTGGGCCGCTCCCCCGTCGTCTCCTGGGCGGCGGCCGTACGCCGGGAGACGTAGGGCTTGAAGAAGTCGAGGTCGAGGGTGCGCTGGCTGTCGACCTCCCACAGCAGGGGCTCCGCCTGGTTGCGGCCCTCCGGCGCCTCGATGCCCCAGAGGTGGACCCGGGCGCCGTACCCCTGGGCCGCCTCGACGGCCGAGACCAGGTCCTCGTCGCCGCCGAGCAGGGCCGCGTCGCTGATGGCCCGGTGCCGGGCGAGGGACTCCAGGTCGGAGCGGATGAGTGAGTCGACGCCCTTCTGCTGGTTGTTGGCGTTGAGGTTGCCGAGCCGCACCTTGACGTCCGGCAGTTCCGCGATGGTCTGCTGTTCGGCCGTGTGGATCCGGCGCCGGGCACCGTCGTACCAGTAGACCCGCAGCAGCCGGCTGTCCGCGAAGATCGTGCGGGCCCTGTCGATGAGCGCGTCGATCAGGCCCTCGGCGTCCACGTCGAAGGCGCGGCGGTCCTCCGTACCGGCGACGAGGCGGCCGGCGGCGGCGTACAGATACCCGGCATCGACGAAGATCGCGTGGGTCGAGGGCGTCTTCGCCACCTCGGCGAGCATGCGCTGGAGCAGCTCGTTGGTGCGGTCGATGCGGGCACTGAGGGCCGCGAGGTCGTCGTTCATCGCCTCCATTGTCCCGGCGGTCACGCTGCGAACACAACCGGTCCCGGTCGGTCCCGTAACGACACTCTTACGACTCAGTAATTAGCTGTTCGAAAAATTTCCTTAGCGTAGGGAATGTTTCACCCACGCGTCCCCGTTGACTCATACGGAACACCGAGTAGTTCTCCTCAGGAGGATGACCAGACGAAGGGAGAAGCCCTTGCGCTTCGAAATCATGCGACTCGACGACGTCGACGGCACACCTGTGGACTCGACCGTTGTGGACGCCGCCTCCGTCAACCGCATCGTTCAGCAGGCGGCCGCCATCGGGCAGCGCCTGTGGATCCGCCCGGCCGAGACCACGGCCTCATAACGCGCGCAGCTCTCCCGCACCGCGGAGCCCCCGCCGGCATCGGCCGTGCGGGGGCTCCGCTGTTGCGGACACACCTGGTCGGGGGCGTACTGGCCTGAGGGGGACGGTGCGAACCAGAACAGGACGGTGGGACATGTCGGTGACGGACCAGGCGCACAAGGAACTGCACCAGCAGGCCGCCGCCGAGGCGGCGCGGCGCTATGAGGACTCCACCGCGGAGCGCGAGCGGGTCGAGGGCCGGCTGGCGGCCGGGGTGCGCTTCCCGGACTCCCCCGACGCCCTGGCCGTCCGCGCCGACCGGATCCTCGACCGGGGCGGCCTGTCGCCCTCGGCGGTGGTGGCCGACATCCACCGCGAGGCCATGGACCTGCCCGACGCCAACGAGCGGATCATCGACCTGTCCAACGAGCTCCAGGCCTGGAGCTTCCTGCCGCGCGGGGTGCGGGCCGGGGCCACGGTCGCCCGGATCACCCTGCGGCGAGGCGGCCGCGAGCTGCCGCACGGCACCGGCTTCCTGGTCTCGCCGCGGCTGCTGATGACCAACCACCACGTCCTGCCCGACGAGGGCTTCGCGCGGACCTGCTTCGTGGAGTTCAACGCCCAGGTCACGGCGGACAACCTGCCCGACACCGTCGTCCGGATGGAGCTCGACCCGCAGACCTTCTTCGCCGCGGACCGACGGCTCGACTTCGCCCTCGTGGCGCTGGCGCCCACCGCGGACGGCCCCGCGCCGGGCGAGATCTTCGGCTGGAACCGGCTGAGCGTGCAGACCGGCAAGCTGGTGCTCGGCGAGAAGGTGAACATCATCGGCCACCCCTCGGGGCGGCTGAAGGAGATCGCGCTGCGCGACAACGCGGTGCTGGTCCGCCTCGACGACTTCGTGCACTACACGACCGACACCGAACCGGGGAACTCCGGCTCCCCCGTCTTCAACGACCAGTGGGAGGTCGTGGCGCTGCACCACAGCGGCGTACCGAAGAAGGACGACCGGGGACGCGTCCTGCGCAAGGACGGCCGGCCCTGGCAGCAGGGCGACGGTGACGACGCCATCGAGTGGGTCGCCAACGAAGGCGTCCGGATCAGCTCGATCCTCAAGCACCTGGCGGGGCTGGACCTCGACCCGGGGCGGCGCGCCCTGCTGGCCGAGATGGGCCCGGACGCCGGCCTGGGCCAGGCCTTGACCCCGGCGTCGGCCCTCCCCACAGGCGCCCCCGGGGCACCGCCCGAGAGGACGACCGCGGTACCGGGCGTCACGACCCGGCCCGCCCCCGGCCTTCCGGTGACGGTCCCCACGGCCGAGAGCGAGACCGAGCGACCCAGGGTCGGGCTCCGGGCCCGCAGTAGTGCCTTCGACGGCAGTCGTCATCTGGTCTTCCTGCACGGCCGGGACCAGCACGAGAAGTACCCCGACGAACTCCGCCTGTCCTGGACGGCCGGGCTGAACCGCGGTCTCACCCTCGCGTCCCTGCCCACGCTCGACCCGCAGGACGTGTGGTTCCCGTTCTACGGCACGAGACTGCACGGCCTCGTGAGCGGCCGGGAGAGCACGGCCGAGCCCATCGGTCTCGACCGGGTGAGCGCCGCCGCTGCCGCCGAGGTCTTCGCCGCGGAATCACCCACGGGCTCCTACGAGCGGCTGCTCTACGAGGCGGCCGCCCGGGCCGGCATGCCGCAGAACGGTCCGGCGGCCACCGAGGGCTTCGGTGCGGGCCTGGTCGGGGCACTGCACCGGCCGCTGAGCTGGCTCGCCGCCCGGTCGGACCTGGACGAGTGGACGATCGCCACGTTCCTGCGCGACGTCGACCTGTACCTCGGCGACAGCGCCGTGCGGCAGGCGGTGCTGGACAGCGTGATGGAGACGATGCCGACCAGCGGCGAGCTGGTGCTGGTCACGCACAGCCTGGGCACGGTCGTGGGCATGGACCTGCTGACCCGGATCCCCGACAGCCTGGACCCCGTGCTGCTGGTCACCGCGGGAAGCCCGCTCGGCCTGGACGGCGTCAACGAGCGGCTGCTCACCCGCGGCCCGCACCAGCCGCCCAGGGTGCGCAACTGGGTGAACGTCTGGTGCCCCACCGACGCGGTGGCCATCGGCTGCCCCCTGGAGGACGAACGGTGGGGAAAGCTCGACCAACTGGCCGTCCCCAACGGCCGCGAGCGTGCGCACAAGATGGAGGAGTACCTCGGCCACCCCGGTCCGGCCCGGGAGATCCGCAGCGTACTGCCCCGGTAGCCCGGAAGCGGGCCCTCAGCTCCCCTGGATCACCTGCGTGACGCCGTTGATGATCTGCTGCACGGCGATCGCGGAGAGCATCATGCCGGCCAGGCGGGTCACCAGGACCACACCGCCGTCCTTGATGATCCGGATGATCACCAGCGAGTAGCGCATCACCAGCCACAGCACGACGTGGATGGCGAGGATGGCCGCCCACACGGACACCTGCGTGGCGACGCTGTGGGCCTTCTGCACGGCGAGGATGACCGACACGATCGCTCCGGGTCCGGCCAGCAGCGGCATGCCCAGGGGCACCAGGGCGACGTTGACGTCCTTGGTCTGCTTGGGCTCGTCGGTCTTGCCGGTGAGCAGGTCCAGCGCGATCAGGAGGAGCAGCAGGCCGCCCGCGATCATCAGCGCCGGCACGGACACGTGCAGGTAGTCGAGGATCTGGTGGCCGAGCAGTCCGAACACGGTGATCACCCCGGCGGCGACGCAGACGGCCTGGAAGGCCATCCGCTTCTGCACCTTGCCGGGCCGGCCCGCGGTGAGGGCGAGGAAGATCGGTGTGATCCCCGGGGGATCCATGATGACGAAGAGGGTCAGGAACAGGGAGCCGAAGACGGCGAGGTCGAACATGAGTGAGCCTTGCGCAGGGGGCCGCCGCCGGGCGGGCGTCACGCGGGGCGGGACGCGGGGCTCAGCGGGCAGCGCCGGGTGAGAAAAGAGGAAACGGACCCGCGCAGGAAGCGGGCCTACGGAAAAGGGGCTACAGAACGGGGCTGGAGAAGGGAACCTCAGACGACCCCGCCGGCCCCCGGCACGGGAAACGCCCCGAAGGCCCGCCGCGTGATCTCCCCGTACACCTCGGGATCCGTCGTGTACTCCCCGAGCACGCAGGTCTTACGGCTGCCGTGGTAGTCCGAGGACCCGGTCACGAGCAGCCCGAGCTCCTTGGCCAGGCCGCGCAGCCGCGCCCGCGTGTCCGCGTCGTGGTCCATGTGGTCGACCTCGACGCCGTCCAGCCCGGCCGCGGCCATCTCGGCGATGGCGGCCTCCGGCACCGTGCGCCCCCGCTTGCTCGCCCCGGGATGCGCGAACACCGCCACCCCGCCCGCGCCCTTGATCAGGCGGATGGCCTCGAAGGGGTCGGTCTCGTGCTTCTCCACGAAGACCCGGCCGCCGTCGGCCAGCCAGTCCTGCGTGAAGGCGTCGTTCACGGTCGGCACGACGCCGAGCTCGACGAGCGCGCTCGCCACGTGCGGGCGCCCGACGGACCCGTCGCCGGCGATCCGTGCCACCTGCTCCCACGTCACCGGCACGCCCAGCTCCTGAAGCTTGGCGATCATGCCCCGGGCGCGCGGTACCCGGTCGTCCCGGACCAGCTCCCGCTCGGCGAGCAGCGCCGGCTCCTCGGCATCGAAGAGGTAGGCCAGCATGTGCATGCTGATGCCGTCGATCCGGCAGGAGAGCTCGGCGCCGGTCACCAGCGTGACGCCCTCGGGCAGCGCGGCGATCGCCTCGGCATGCCCGCGCGTGGTGTCGTGATCGGTGAGCGCGACGACGTCGAGCCCGGCCACAGCGGCTTTCCGCACCAGCTCGGCGGGCGAGTCCGTGCCGTCGGAAGCGGTGGAGTGGGTGTGCAGATCGATACGCACGACACGGACTCCAGACACAGACGACACGAACAGGGCTGCTCAAGGATAACCGCATTTTCAACGCCCGATGTCACACCTGAACCCGGCAAGCGCCCCCTACATCAACGCCCACGAAGGGGCGCGGGGGACTGCGCGACCGGCCACATCGCATCCGCAGCCGCCGACGCCCCCGAACTCTCACCCCCGTAGGCGCTACGGCTGAAGCAAGCGCGGCGACAGCGCGCCACACGGCACCAGCTCCACCTCGGCCCCCGCCTCGCGGAGATCCGCCAGCACCAGTTCGTCGTACATCAGCAGACCGGACTGCTCGGGCCAGACCACGGCCCACAGCCACATCCCGAGCGCCTCTCCCGCGAACACCGCCCGGTCGCCCGGCGCCCCGGCCACGTGCCAGAGCGGCGTGGGGCGCCCGGCCGCCAGCACCTTGGCCTGCGGCGGCTTCTCGACGTTCATGTGCGGCCCCGGGTCGGGACCGTCCATGCCCGCGTAGCGCGCTCCGAGCCCGACGCCGAGCTCCTCGGCCACCAGGATCAGCTCGCCCATGCCGCCGAGCGGCCCGGGCCCCGTACAGGCCACGGCGGTCGCGCGTCCGCCGGTGCGGTCGTCCCCCGCGCAGGCCACCCCCGTGAACAGCCACCCCACCGGCAGCGGCCAGGGCATCCACAGCGGCACCCGGGTGCGGTGCACCACGACGTTGAGGGCGTCGACGCTGGGCGGTATCACGGGCTGCACCGGATGAACGGTGCCGTGCACATCGCACTGCCACGAGTCGGAGAAGAGGCCGGGAGCCCTGACCCGGCCACCGCACTTCGGGCAACTGGGTTCGCCCCTCATAGGGCCCCACGGTCCTACCCGCGCCGCGCCGCGTCAAGGACGATCACCCATCCGGACGGAACCCTTCACCACCCGCACTAGGTGCAGCTTGCATCAATTAGCTTCGCTAACTTAGTATGTGTATATACCAACTATCTCGTCTCGGGAAAGGGAGCAAGCAATGGACCCCTTCGACGCCGGAGCGGGCGGCCTCCTGAAGCAGCCCAAGTCCGTGTGGGCGACCGCCGGGGCCTCGGTCGTCGCCTTCATGGGCATCGGGCTCGTCGACCCGATCCTGCCGTCCATCGCCCAGGGCCTCGACGCCACGGCCGGCCAGGTCTCCCTGCTCTTCACCTCGTACTTCCTCATCACCGCTGTCGCGATGCTGGTGACCGGCTTCGTCTCCAGCCGGATCGGCGGCAAGAAGACACTGCTGCTCGGCCTCGCGTTCGTCGTGGTGTTCGCCGGGCTCGCCGGCACCTCCGGGTCCGTCGGCGAACTGGTCGGGTACCGGGCCGGATGGGGCCTCGGCAACGCACTGTTCGTCTCCACGGCCCTCGCCGTCATCGTCGGCGCGGCGGCCGGCGGCAGTGCCGCGGCCATCCTGCTCTACGAGTCGGCCCTCGGCCTCGGCATGGCCTGCGGCCCGCTGCTGGGTGCCCTGCTCGGCGACGCCAGCTGGCGCTACCCGTTCTTCGGCACCGCGTTCCTGATGGCCGTCGGCTTTCTGTGCGTCGCGGTCTTCCTGAAGGAACAGCCCACACCGGCCCGCAAGACCTCGCTGCTGGACCCGCTCAATGCCCTCGGGCACGGCGGCCTCGCCTCCGCGGCGGTCTCGGCGTTCTTCTACAACTACACGTTCTTCACCGTGCTGGCCTTCACGCCGTTCGTGCTGAACATGAGCCCCTACCGGTCCGGAGCGGTCTTCTTCGCCTGGGGCGTGCTGCTCGCCGTCTTCTCGGTGATCGTCGCCCCGCGGCTCCAGAAGCGGTTCGGCTCACTGAAGGTGCTCGGCGGTTCGCTGGTCCTGCTCGCGGCCGACGTCCTCGTGCTCGGCTACGGCTCGCACGCCACCGCCGTCGTCTGCACGATCCTGTCCGGCGCCTTCATCGGCGTGAACAACACCGTCTACACCGAGCTGGCCCTCGGCGTCTCGGACGCGCCCCGGCCGGTGGCGAGCGCGGGCTACAACTTCGTGCGCTGGTTCGCCGCGGCGGCCGCCCCCTACTTCGCGCCGAAGATCGAGGAGTGGACCGACCTCCACATCCCCTTCGTGGTCGCGGCGGTCACCGCGGTCGTCGGCGCGGCCGTGGTCGTCGTACGCCGCAAGGCCCTCACGAACGAAGCAGAGGAGCAGGAGCCGCAGCACGCGACCGAGGACGGCGTCTCCGTCTTCGCCAACTGACGTGAAGCAGCCGGAGTTTGGTGAGCTTCCTCACTCCAGCGGGACGGACTTCCGGGACGGATCCCGGAGGTCCGTCCCCTGGTTCAGCCACCTCTCCTGGAGTGCCTGCGCGCCGTGCACGCGCTTCCAGGCGGCCTCGTTCGGGGTCATCGGCAGCAGCGGCAGGAACCGCACGGGGTCGAGGGGCTCGTCGAGCTCCAGATCCTCGACCAGACCGCCCGGCTCGGCGACCAGGACCGAGGTGAAGGGGGCGCCCGGCCACAGCGGCTCACCGACGTCGAGGGACGCACCGGGAGCCACCACCAGACCCTCCACCTGCGGAGACGCAGCGAGGACGGCGAGCGGCCGGAGCACCTTGTCGGTGTCGGCGAGACCGGAACGGACCGACAGGACCAGCTCGGCACGCGGCCCCTTGACCGGGTCGGCGACCACCGCCGTGGGGTCCGTCATGGGGTGCGCGGACATGCCGAGCGAGGCGTAGCGGGCGATGCCGCCCTCCTGGAAGCGGAGCACCTCGATGCGGTCCGTGCCGAGGAAGGTGACCGCCGCGCGCGCGTCCGGTTCACCCAGCGCGCTGCGCAACCGGGCTTCGACCAGAGGGAGAACATCTGCCATGCGGCGAGCATAGAACTCGTCAGTAGCGGGCAAAGCAGCACCTTGACAGTTGCGTCGGCTGCTACTCTTGCCCGGTGGTTCGGGGCAGCACGCAGAAGCGTCGCGATCAAGCCCCGACGCCGAAGGAACTCCCTTACGAGGGACCGGCCGGAGGAGGTGGGGCTGCAATGGATCGAAGTCGACCGTGCAGTAGCACCACGCTCTTCGCGCCGCCGATGTAGCTGCTTCTGTCCCCGGCTGCCACCTCTCGCACTCGCTTCACCGCGGAAGAGCGCTTCGTTTCGCTTTGCCTGATCTGCCTCAGTAGCTGAATCAGTGACGAAACCGGCCACCGCGACGATGCGGTGCTCCCCGCTTTGTGGACGTGCGAAACATCTGTCGTCACAACGTCCTCATTCCGGGTAGTTCCACCCGTCGCCGGCGCCGTTCGTCGCCCGCCCGCGAAGGAGCCCGCCATGTCGATGATCCGCGACCTGCGCGCCGCTGTCCGCCCGTCCCGTGTGTCGCTGCGCAAGGAGGGCGGGACCTACGACGCCACCCGCAGCCCCGCCGCGGCCTCGGCCGTCGTGGACTGCGCCGTCTACCGGGACGGCCGCCGTGTCGAGACCGAGACCGCTCTGACCCCCCATGAGGCGGTGCGCCTGGCGCGCCGCGACGGGGGTTTCGTGTGGATCGGCCTGCACGAGCCGACCGAGGCCGAATTCTCCGGTATCGCCGGTGAGTTCGGGCTGCACCCGCTGGCCGTGGAGGACGCCGTCCAGGCCCACCAGCGGCCCAAGCTGGAGCGCTACGACGACTCCCTGTTCACGGTGTTCAAGACCATCCACTACGTCGAGCACGACCAGCTCGACGCCAACAGCGAGGTCGTCGAGTCCGGCGAGGTCATGTGCTTCACCGGACGGGACTTCTTCATCACCGTCCGGCACGGCGGGCAGGGGTCCCTGCGGGCTCTGCGGCACCGCCTCCAGGACGACCCGGAGCTGCTCGCCAAGGGTCCCTCGGCCGTGCTGCACGCCATCGCGGACCACGTCGTCGACGGGTACATCGCCGTCGCCGACGCGGTGCAGGACGACATCGACGAGGTGGAGACCGAGGTGTTCTCCCCGGGGCGCAAGGGCGCACCGCGCGGTTCGGACGCCGGCCGGATCTACCAACTCAAGCGCGAGGTACTGGAGTTCAAGCGGGCCGTGTCGCCGCTGCTGCGGCCCATGCAGCTGCTGAGCGAGCGGCCGATGCGGCTGGTCGACCCGGACATCCAGAAGTACTTCCGCGATGTGGCCGACCACCTGGCCCGCGTCCAGGAGCAGGTCCTCGGCTTCGACGAGCTGCTCAACTCCATCCTCCAGGCCAATCTGGCGCAGGCGTCCGTCGCCCAGAACGAGGACATGCGGAAGATCACCTCCTGGGCCGCGATCATCGCCGTGCCGACCATGGTGTGCGGCGTGTACGGCATGAACTTCGACCACATGCCGGAGCTGCACTGGCGCTACGGCTATCCGGCGATCATGGGCGTCACGGTGGTCATCTGTCTCGGCATCCACCGGACGCTGAAGCGGAACGGATGGCTGTGAGCGGCCTGGTTAGGCTGGGCCCATGACAAGCGAGCTGCTCGACCAGGCCCTCGTCGAGGAGGCCACCAAGAAGTCCGGCCTCGTGTGGGTCCAGGGCCCCGACGGCCCGGCGCGTGCGCTGTGGCACGTGTGGCACGAGGGTGCCGCGTGCCTGGTCGGCGACGGGCCGGGCGAGCAGCCGCTGCCGGGCCTCGCCGACGGCGCCGAGGCGGAGGTGACGGTCCGCAGCAAGGACAAGGGCGGCCGGCTGGCCACCTGGACGGCGCGGGTCACGGAGCTCGCCCCGGGCTCCGAGGCGTGGGACGCGGCGGTCGCCGAGCTCAAGGGCAAGCGGCTGAACGCACCGGACGGCGAGGCCATGACCGACCGCTGGGCCCGCGAGTGCAGGGTGCTGCGCCTGGAACCGACGGGGGCGACGGCGCCCCTGCCCGACGGCTCGCTGTCCGAGCCTCCCCTGCCGTCCCCGGCGATCACCCGCCGGCCGGTCCCGGCGGGGCTGCACCGCCTGCTGCTGAGGAAGCGCAAACGGACCTGACGGCCTACGACGAGGGCAGCTGCCTGCCGTAGTCCACCGTCTCGTTCTTCTCCGGCTCCCTGAGGGAGAAGTCCTCGCCCCAGGCGGAGAACGTGAGGGTGCCCGCCCCGCCGGCCCGTTCCAGGCGCAGCGGGTACGGCTTGCCCTCCAGCGAGACCTCCAGGGTGCCGCCGGAGCCCTTGTCACCGGTGACGCGGATGGTGCGGACGCCCGCCTCCTCGTCGTGGCCGTCCGTCGCGAGCGTCCCGTGCAGGGTCAGCAGACCGTCGAGGAGGAGAGCCTTGTCCGTGAGACCGCTGAACTTCTTGTACGAGGGGTCGCCCTGCGGCACCTTCACGAACTTGCCGTCGAGCTTGGAGGCCGCCGCCGCGTCCGCCTCGCCGCTCCCGCCCCGGCCGCTGCCGTGAGTCCAGAACTCGGCGTCCGCCTTGACGTAGAGCTGCTCGCCGATGCGCAGCAGTTTGAAGGTCGCGCCCTTGGCGGTGACCGAACCGTCGCCGCCGTCGTCCTTCAGCCGCATGTCGAGCGCGTACGTCCGCCCGCCGCTGACGACGTTGCCGTGCACCCGGACCGCGCCGGCGGCCTCGGCGGCCGACCGGGTCTTGCCCTGGATCTTGGCGGCGGGGAGTCTGCCGACCCCGTTGGTGCCCTCGTTCGGATCCTCCGCGCAGCCGGTGAGCACCGTTCCCGTCACGAGCAGGGCGCACGTCGCGCTCGCGAGCGCGGCACGGCGGCCACGGCTCTGGCGAATCGGAGTCACAGGTGGGGCTGCCTCTCTGACGGGAGACCTGAACGGCGTACCGCAGGGTACCGGGGTCGTGCGGGCGGATCGGAGCCAGTCCGTCCGGACCGGCCGCCGACGCGTCACCGATCAGGACGGGCTAGCCTGAAGCCCACCCGAGCGGGCAATTCGGAAGACACAGGCACAAAAACAGCCACAGAAACAGCCACCACGAACCACCCCGCACGAAAAGGAGCCGCGGCCATGGCAGCGGGCGCCCCCCGGATCTTCGTATCGCACCTGCAAGGTGTCGCCGTCTTCGACCCAGCCGGCGACCAGGTGGGGCGGGTGCGCGATCTGGTCGTCATGCTGCGGGTGGGGCAGCGACCGCCGAGGCTGCTCGGCCTCGTCGTCGAACTCGCCACCCGCCGCCGTATCTTCCTGCCGATGACCCGGGTCACCGCCATCCAGTCCGGCCAGATCATCACCACCGGCGTGCTCAACGTCCGGCGTTTCGAGCAGCGTCCCACCGAGCGGCTGGTCTTCGGGGAGCTGCTGGACCGGCGCGTGACGCTCACCGAGACCGGCGAGGAGGTCACGGTCCTCGACCTGTCGGTGCATCAGCTGCCCGCCCGCCGGGAGTGGGAGATCGACCGGGTCTTCGTCCGCAAGGGCAGGAAGGGCAGTGCCTTCCGGCGGGCCAAGGGCGAGGCGCTGACCGTCGAGTGGACCGCCGTCACCGGCTTCTCCCTGGAGGAGCAGGGGCAGGGCGCCGAGAACCTGCTCGCCACCTTCGAGCAACTGCGCCCGGCCGACCTGGCCAACGTCCTGCACCACCTCTCCTCCAAGCGCCGGGCCGAGGTCGCCGCCGCCCTCGACGACGACCGGCTCGCCGACGTCCTGGAGGAGCTGCCGGAGGACGACCAGATCGAGATCCTCGGCAAGCTGAAGGAGGAACGCGCCGCCGACGTCCTGGAGGCCATGGACCCGGACGACGCGGCCGACCTGCTGGGCGAGCTGCCCACGGACGAGCAGGAGCGGCTGCTGAGCCTGATGCAGCCCGGCGACGCGGCCGACATGCGGCGCCTGATGTCGTACGAGGACCGCACGGCGGGCGGTCTCATGACCACCGAGCCGATCGTGCTGCGTCCGGACGCCACCGTCGCCGACGCCCTCGCCCGCGTCCGCAACCGCGACCTCTCCCCCGCTCTGGCCGCCCAGGTCTACGTCTGCCGGCCCCCGGACGAGACGCCGACCGGGAAGTACCTGGGCACGGTCCACTTCCAGCGCCTGCTGCGGGAGCCACCGCCGTCCCTGGTCAGCTCGATCGTGGACACCGATCTCCAGCCGCTCGACCCCGAGGCGGAGCTGCCCGCCATCGCCGGGTTCTTCGCCACGTACGACATGGTCGCGGCGCCCGTGGTCGACGAGGCCGGATCGCTGCTGGGCGCGGTGACCGTGGACGACGTGCTGGACCACATGCTTCCGGAGGACTGGCGGGAGCAGGAGTTCCACCTGGACGAGGAGGTGGCGACCGATGGTTCCTGACCGCGAGAGCCCGCGCGAACGCACGCCGGCGGGCGCCACGGCCGCCTCCCGGCCCCGCACCACCCGCCTCGACCAGCCGCTGCCGCGCCGGCGCCGGTTCCTGCCCGAGTACGACCCGGAGGCCTTCGGCAGGCTGTCGGAGCGCATCGCGCGCTTCCTGGGCACCGGGCGGTTCATCGTCTGGATGACGGTCGTCATCATCCTGTGGGTGGTCTGGAACAGCCTCGCCCCGGGCCACCTGCGCTTCGACGAGTACCCGTTCATCTTCCTGACGCTAATGCTGTCCCTCCAGGCCTCCTACGCCGCCCCGCTGATCCTGCTCGCGCAGAACCGGCAGGACGACCGGGACCGGGTCAACCTGGAGCAGGACCGCAAGCAGAACGAGCGGTCGATCGCCGACACCGAGTACCTGACGCGCGAGATCGCCGCCCTGCGCATCGGCCTGGGCGAGGTCGCCACCCGCGACTGGATCCGATCGGAGCTGCAGGACATGGTCAAGGAGATGGAGGAGCGGCAGAACGGCCACCGTCACGAGCCCGTCGTATTCCCGGCGGAACGGTCACGCGGACGTGACACAGACGACCGCTGAGACGCTTTCCTACGCACCGGTACGGCGCCGTACCATCGTCCTATGGCTATGGAAGACGCGGTGCGCGAGGCACTGGCGACGGTGAACGACCCCGAGATCCACAAGCCCATCACCGAACTCGGGATGGTCAAGTCGGTGGAGATCGGCGCGGACGGGGCGGTCGCGGTCACCGTGTACCTCACGGTCTCGGGCTGCCCGATGCGGGAGACGATCACGCAACGCGTGACCGACGCGGTCTCCGCCGTCGAGGGCGTCACCCGCGTCGACGTCACGCTCGACGTGATGAGCGACGAGCAGCGCAAGGAGCTGGCGTCCGCCCTGCGCGGCGGCCAGACCGAGCGCGAGGTCCCCTTCGCCAAGCCGGGCAGCCTCACCCGCGTCTACGCGGTCGCCTCCGGCAAGGGCGGCGTCGGCAAGTCCTCGGTGACGGTCAACCTGGCCGCGGCGATGGCGGCCGACGGTCTCAAGGTCGGTGTCGTCGACGCCGACATCTACGGCCACTCCGTGCCGCGCATGCTGGGCGCCGACGGCCGTCCCACCCAGGTCGAGAACATGATCATGCCGCCCTCGGCGAACGGCGTGAAGGTCATCTCCATCGGCATGTTCACCCCGGGCAACGCCCCGGTCGTCTGGCGCGGCCCCATGCTGCACCGCGCCCTGCAGCAGTTCCTGGCGGACGTGTACTGGGGTGACCTGGACGTTCTGCTGCTGGACCTGCCGCCCGGCACCGGCGACATCGCGATCTCCGTCGCGCAGCTGGTCCCGAACGCCGAGATCCTGGTCGTCACGACCCCGCAGCAGGCGGCGGCCGAGGTCGCCGAGCGCGCGGGCTCCATCGCCGTGCAGACCCACCAGAAGATCGTCGGCGTGGTCGAGAACATGTCCGGCCTGCCCTGCCCGCACTGCGACGAGATGGTCGACGTCTTCGGCACGGGCGGCGGCCAACTGGTCGCCGACGGCCTGACCCGCACGACCGGCGCGAACGTCCCGGTCCTCGGCAGCATCCCCATCGACGTCCGCCTGCGCGAGGGCGGCGACGACGGCAAGCCGGTCGTCCTCACGGACCCCGACTCCCCGGCGGGCGCGGCCCTGCGGGCGATCGCGGGCAAGCTGGGCGGTCGCCAGCGCGGCCTGTCGGGCCTGTCGCTCGGTATCACTCCGAGGAACAAGTTCTGAACTGACTCAGGGGCGCGGGGAACCGCGCGACGAGCCACGACGTACCCGCAGCCGCCCCCAGGTCCGAACGCCCCACGGTGAAGGGGCGCCGAAAACCCGGCGCCCCGGGGAGCTCACGCGTACGCGGCGATGTCCTTCACCACGGCGAACCCGAGCCCGTACGCACTCATGCCCCTGCCGTACGCCCCGACATGCACCCCGGCCGACGTGGAACCGGCCAGCACCCAGCCGAACTCCGACTCCCGGTAGTGGAACGGCGTCGGCACCCCGTCCACGGGCAGCGACAGCGTCGACCAGTCGTCCCCGTCCAGGTCGTCCGCCAGCACCCACGCCGTCTCGGTCTGCTGCTCCAGCCAGTCGTCCCGCAGCGCGTGGTCCATCTGCCCCGGCCAGGTGAAGGACAGCAGCCCCACCCCCGCGAGCCACGCCGCCGAGGACACCGAGGTGGCCTCCAGGAGCCCCGTCCCGTCCGCCGTGCGCCGTGAGGGATTCGCCGCCACCGTCACGACGACCGCGAACTTCTCCTTGGCGTCCTGATCGCCCCCGGCCGCATGCTCGTTGCGGATGGTGGGCTCGTCCCCGTGCCCGATCGACCCGTGTTCCACGGCCCCGTCGGCCGTCGTACCCACCTGCATCAGCCGGCGCGGCCCCGTGAAGGCCTCGTCGAGGCCGTACCACGGGAAGGGCGCACGCAGGTAGTCGTCGACCGTACGCCGGGCGAAGGGGGCCTGTTGCCCGCCCTCCGCGGCCGGCGTCTGCGCGACAGCCCGACTCGTCGTCTCCATGTGCCCGGACGCCTCCTCGCTCTAGTCGGACCGGCACGGCCCGCCCCCCTTCGGGCGTACTCGTCACGGTCCGCACAACAACTCGGCAGCATAGCCACACCGCTGCGAGCAGCAGGGAAACCGCCCGGCGCGTGGGCCGCACGGGCGCCTCGTTCAGGCCGTACACAGCCCGACCGGAGTATGAAACGCGTCACTCGCCCGGGGTCTGCGACCTGGCCGTGTCCGTCAGGTGGCGTCGGCGTCGAAGGGCGGCCGGTCGTCCGGGCCGGGCGTCTCGGGCTTCTTCGTCATGTCGATGCGACCACCGGACGGACCGGCGGAACCCGCGGACGGAGAAGCGGAGGAGGTGTCGGAGTCACGGCTGTGGACGGCGTCGGTGACCTCGGCCATCTCCTTCTTCAGGTCGAAGCCGTTGCGGATCTCCTTGAGCCCCAGGTCCTCGTTGTCCAGCTGCTTGCGGATGAACGTCTTGGGGTTGAGGTCCTCGAACTCGAAGTCCTTGAACTCCGGGCCGAGTTCTTCCCGGATGTCGTTCTTGGCGCTCTCCGAGAACTCACGGATCTTCCGGATCGTGCGCGTCACGTCCTGGATGACCTTGGGGAGCTTGTCCGGACCGAAGACGAGCACGGCGAGGACGATGAGCGTCACCAGCTCGAGTGGTCCTATGTCATTGAACACCTGAAGCTCCTAGCGATGTCCTCGGTCCTCGGCCCTCGTGGTCGGTGCGGGTCTTGCCGTGGTCCGGGCCGGATCCACGGTACCCGGCGATCCTGTCCGACCGGTACTGTCCCGGGACCTCCGAGTGCGGGAGGTGTGAGCGCTTTCCCGATTGTTTGCCTTGTGGGTCCGTTGTGCGGCCTGATGGGACGCCATCCCATGGCCCGGGCCTCATGTCTCAGCCATCGGACGATCCGAGGACGAGCGAGACCTCACGGCCCTTGCCGCCGCGCTGGACGGTCAGCTCCAGCCGGTCGCCGGGGCGGTGCGCCCGGGTCTTGACGATCAGCTCCTCGCCGGAGTGCACCCGCACACCGTCGACCTCCGTGATGACGTCGCCCGACTTGATCCCCGCCTTGGCTCCCGGGCCGTCCGCGGTGACGGACGGCCCGCCCTCGCTGCCCTCGGCGGCGACGCGGGCGCCGTCGCCCGTGTAGTCCATGTCGAGGGTGATGCCGATGACCGGGTGGGTGGCCTTCCCGGTGTTGATCAGCTCTTCGGCGACACGTTTGCCCTGGTTGACGGGTATGGCGAAGCCGAGGCCTATCGAACCCGCCCGGGCGCTGTCCTGCGTGGAGCCGCTGTCCGCCGAGCGGATGGCGGAGTTGATGCCGATGACGCGGGCCCGCGCGTCGAGCAGGGGCCCGCCGGAGTTGCCGGGGTTGATGGGTGCGTCGGTCTGCAGCGCGTCGACGTACGACACGTCGCTGCCGTCGCCCTTCTCGCCACCGGCCGTGATGGGCCGCTCCTTGGCGCTGATGATGCCGGAGGTGACCGTGCCGGCCAGGTCGAAGGGGGCGCCGATGGCCACGACCGGGTCGCCGACCTGCACGTTGTCCGAGTTGCCCAGCGGCAGGGGCGTGAGTCCGCTGACGCCCCTCACCTTCACGACGGCGAGGTCGTAGCCGCTGTCCCGGCCGACGACCTCGGCCTTCGCGGTCTGCCCGCCGTTGAACGTCACGGTGATCTCGCCGCCGGATCCGGCGGGCTGCACGACGTGGTTGTTGGTGAGGATGTGCCCTCGGGTGTCGAGCACGAAGCCGGTGCCCGTGCCCTGCTCGCCGGTGCCTCTGACGTGCAGGGTGACGACACTGGGCAGGGCCCGTCCGGCGATCCCGGCCACACTGTCCGCGTCCCGCGCGGAGGCCTCCTTGCCGGCCTGCGGCAACTCGACGGTCCCGATGCCCCCGTTGCGCTCCATGTACGTCCCCACGGCCCCGCCGATGCCCCCGGACACGAGGGCGAGCAGTACGGCGCCGAGTACCAGGGACTTCCTGCCCCGCCTGCGCCGCTGCTCCGTGCTGAGCACGGCGGCGCCGTTCTGCTGGAAGGGCGCCGGTCCGCCGGCCGCACCGGGGGACGCCCAGGGGTCGTAGCGCTGCCAGGGGTCGGAGGCGGGTGCGGCAGAGAGGGCGTGGACCGGCGCGGCCGGCAGGGGCGCGGAAGCAGCGGGAGCACCGGGATGCGGCATCTCGGCCGAGGGAGGAGCGGAGGACGCGTGCTCACCGGTGGCCGGGGCGGACGGTACGCCGTGCGGCTCGGGCGGCGACGGTACGGCCGCGGGGCCCGGCACGGCCGGCTGTCCCGGTATCGCCCCGCCCTGCGCGGGGATCGTCGCCGGGTGCTGGACGGGCGGTGCGGGGGCCCAGGGACCGGGCTCGCCGTAGGGCGGGGTGCTGTACGGGTCGGGGTCGTGCAGCGGCCGGGGAGCGTCCTGCACCGGCTCAGCGGGTGAGACGGAGGCGACGGGACCGCCCTGCCCGGCTTCCCCGGCAACGCCGGCCTCCGCCGCCCCGGGCTGCGCCGCGGTCGGCCGTCCGGCGCTCTCGGCCGGAACCGCCTCGGGGCGCCGCAGCTCGTAGTCGCCGTCCGCGTCGTGCCGGGGCGCGGGACGGGGCAGCTCGAAGTCCCCGTCGGAGCCGGTCGGGCCCGGGGCCGTCACAGGCCCGTGCACACCGCTCTCCGCCGGGTCCTCCGCCCCGATCTGGTCCGTGCCCTCCGGCTCCCCCTCGAGGTCCTGCGGCCGTGGACGGCTCCACCACTTCGCTTTCGTGGGCTTCCCCTCGTTCATGCTCTCCCCACAGCCGCGGCACGGCGCCTCGCGATGGCCGCACTTCCTCGAACCGGCGCCCGGCCTCACCTCGGCCACGGGCGACTACCCCCCGGATTCAATCAGGTTCGCGGGCCGGTGCGCAGAGGCCGTTCAGTGAGCCGTACGCGAGGAAGCCGGGGACGAGGAGGACGGAGTCGGATCCGCGAGGGGCACGGCGAGCAGCGGAGCCCTGATCTCGGGGACCGCGGACCACGAGGTCAGGGCGGCCGGAGTGGCAGCTTCGAGCGGACGTATCAACGGGGACATGACGGCGGCTCCGGCCATCACCGGGGCGGTCAGCGCGTGGAACGCGTGGTGCTGCGCGGCGGACGGCACCCCCGGCATCAGCGGAGCCGATACCTCGGTCGGGGCGGCCGGGGGCCGGCCGAGCATGCTCCCGCCGTGGACCGGCCCGAGCTGCGGGGCCGTCCGGCGGCGCTGCGACTCGGGCGTCGCCGCGCCGGTGCCCTGGGTGCGCATCGGGGTGACCTTGCTCCCCGTGCCCTGGCCACCGCGGGCCTCCGCGTCGGCCGGGGTGCCGGTGGTGACGCCGCCCAGCGCGATGGCCGCCAGAGAGACGGCACCGGCGGCCACGAACGCGATGCGCAGCCGTGGGGACGACCGGTCGCCGTCGTGCCGGCCCACGTCGTGCATGCGGAAGCCCCGCTCCGAGGGCAGACCCCGGTGGCCGGGCAGCGGACCGCCGGCGTCGGAGGGAAGGCCGGGGGTTCCACCCGGGGAGGCGGGCACCACGGGCAGGTGGGGCCGGGACGGGGCGTACCCGAACTCGAACCGCTCCCCGCTCTTCACGCCGAAGGCCCCGGACGATCCGAAGCGTCCGGACAGCCCTCCGGGCAGCGCTCCTCCGCCCGGCGGTGTGATCTCACCGTCCGGGCCGCCGCCCGGTAGTCCCTGCAGGCGGGCCAGGAAACTCTCGGAGGGGGGCGGCGGGGCCGCCTCCGCGAAGACGTTCTTCAGCCGGCGCTGGGCGTCCACCTCCGCCTTGCACTTCGGGCAGGTGGCCACGTGCGCCAGTACGCGCTCACGCGCGTCATGACCGAGCTCTCCGTCCACCAGGGCGGAGAGTCGGTCTCCCAGATGCTGCTCTGCGAGGTGACCCTCGGAGGCTTTCGGCCGAGATCCGCTCACGCGCTCGCGCCCCCTCCTCCCAAGGCGGGAACCCGGGGCACGAAGGAGCGGCGCTCGGCGCGCGCCTCCGGGGAGCGGTGCGCGAGAGCCTTGCGCAGCTGGGAGCGTCCGCGGTGGATCCTGGAGCGGACCGTGCCGAGCTTGACGCCGAGGGTCGCCGCGATCTCCTCGTAGGACAGCCCTTCGATGTCGCACAGGACGACCGCGGCGCGGAACTCGGGGGCGAGGGTGTCGAGGGCCTGCTGGACGTCCGCGTCGAAGTGCGCGTCGTTGAAGATCTGCTGGGGCGTGGGCTCCTTGCTGGGCAGGCGCTCGGCCGCGTCCTCGCCGAGCGCGTCGAAGCGGATGCGCTGCTTGCGGCGGACCATGTCCAGGAAGAGGTTCGTGGTGATGCGGTGCAGCCAGCCCTCGAAGGTGCCCGGCGTGTAGGTCGACAGGGAGCGGAAGACGCGGACGAAGACCTCCTGCGTGAGGTCCTCCGCGTCGTGCTGGTTGCCGGTCAGACGGTAGGCGAGCCGGTAGACCCGGCCGCTGTGCGTGCTGACGATCTCCTCCCACGTGGGCGGAGTCCACGCCTGCCCGTCCGCGTCGGTGGTGAAGGTCGCGGTCTGGGCGAAGTCAGCGGCGTGACTGTGGTCAGCAGCGGTGTCGTTCACAGATGTCGGCCTGCCTGCCGGTCCGCGGAAGCGCCGGAACACTCCTCCGCGATCCACAGGCGCAGCCGCACCTCCCCTGTCAGCTCTGGTGGTGTCCAGTGGAGCCCCTACCATAGCCACCTCGCCCGTTAGGACCGGATAAGTGGTTTTACGAGAGTTTGATCTGGGCTGATACGCCTCGTACTGCTGCGTCGGCCCTTGCTCGGCGTCCTGATCCACTGCCCGTCCCCCCGTCCCGGCCCGCGCCGCTCGCTCATCCCTTTAAACGACCGGTCCCATCTGCGGGTTCCCGTGCCCAACGGATACAGTCACGCCCAGGCATTCACGGGGACAGGAGAGGGTCATTACCGGCAACCGGCAGACGAGCTGGGCGTTCGCCGACGCCTATGTCGCCGAGGACGAAACACTGCACTGGGCCCGGGACCGGGCCCGCGAGGCAGGGTTGCGCTCGGTGACGCCCGGCACGGGCGCCGCGCTGCGGTTGCTGGCCGCGTCGGTCGACGCCAAAGCCGTCGCGGAGATCGGGACCGGCTGCGGGGTCTCCGGGATCCACCTCCTGCACGGTATGCGGCCGGACGGTGTCCTGACGACCGTGGACCCCGAGCCGGAGCACCAGCAGTTCGCCCGTCAGGCCTTCCGCGCCTGCGGCTTCGCCAGCAACAGGGCCCGCTTCATCCCGGGACGCGCCCTGGACGTGCTGCCCCGCCTCGCTGACGCCGGTTACGACCTGGTCTTCTGCGACGGCGACCGCCTGGAGGTCATGGACTACCTCGCCGAATCGTTGCGTCTGCTGCGCACCGGCGGGCTGGTCGTCTTCGAGGGCGCCTTCGCGAACGGCCGGACGGTGGACTCCGGGCCGCAGCCCACGGAGGTGCTGCGGCTGCGGGAGCTGCTGCGCGCGGTGCGCGAGAGCCAGGAGCTGGTGCCGTCACTGCTGCCGGTGGGCGACGGGCTGCTGTGCGCGGTGAAACGCTAGCCGGGTCGCACGTTAGCCGGAGCGGGAGCCGGGGCAGGCGAGTGTCATCGGCCGGAAAACAGCCGCCCCGGCACCGAGGTGATGCCGGGGCAACTGAAAGGGTATGGTCGCTTGCGCGTCAGCCGACGACCTTCTTGAGGGCGTCGCCGAGCGCGTCGGCCTCGTCCGGGGTCAGCTCGACGACGAGCCGACCGCCGCCTTCGAGCGGAACGCGCATGACGATGCCCCGCCCCTCCTTGGTCACCTCGAGCGGGCCATCACCCGTTCGCGGCTTCATGGCCGCCATGCTCGTTCCCCTTCCTGAAACCCAGCTCATCGCCAAAGCCGACGGCCCCTGAGAAGGGCACACGTGCGGTCCTTGTGGCAGGACACGCGACACCGGCATCGAACACATTGCTTCCAAGCCATTATCCCGCATCTCAGGACCCGATGACCAACATCGGTCGGCATCGCTTGGGCAACGCACGCGAGCAAAACCACTCAATTCGGCGATGAGACTGCGATACTCCGCCACCGCACGCACTTCCGCCGAACCGATCCGGACAAGAATTGTTTGACGCAGGTCACACGTCCGGTCCGGTTACCGGCCCGCGATCTCCGTCATGCTGTCCTGCAGACCCGGGGCGTACCGGCCGGTACGTCCCCGTTCCGCGACCCGGAGGGGATACGCCATGCCCGACACCGTGCTCTACGAGGTGAGCGACGGACTCGCGACGATCACGCTGAACCGCCCGGAGGCGATGAACGCGCTGAACGTGGAGACCAAGGTCGCCCTGCGGGAGGCGGTCGAGTCGGCGGCGGGCGACGGTGCCGTGCGGGCGGTCCTGCTGACCGCCGCCGGGGACCGGGCGTTCTGCGTCGGGCAGGACCTCAAGGAGCACATCGGGCTGCTGGTCCAGGACCGGGAGACCGGCTCGGGGCAGACGATGAGCACGGTCCGGGACCACTACAACCCGATCGTGCGGGCGCTGGCCGGGGCGGCGAAGCCGGTCGTCGCCGCGGTGAACGGGGTGGCGGCCGGGGCGGGCTTCGGTTTCGCGCTCGCCGCGGACTACCGGATCGTGGCGGACTCCGCGGCGTTCAACACCTCGTTCGCCGGGGTGGCGCTGACCGCCGACTCGGGGATCTCCTGGACGCTGCCGCGGGTGATCGGTCCGGGCCGCGCCGCCGACCTGCTGCTCTTCCCGCGGAGCATCAGCGCGCAGGAGGCGTACGAGCTGGGCATCGCCAACCGGCTGGTGCCGTCCGCCGAGCTGCGCGCGGAGGCCGAGAAGGTGGCGCGGGCGCTGGCCGAGGGTCCGACGGTGGCGTACGCGGCGCTGAAGGAGTCGGTGGCGTACGGGCTGACGCACTCCCTTGAGGAGGCCCTGGAGAAGGAGGACGAGCTCCAGACCCGGGCCGGCTCCTCCGAGGATCACGCGATCGCGGTGCAGGCCTTCGTCAACAAGGAGAAGCCGAAGTATCTGGGGCGGTGAGCCCGGGGCGGCAGCGCCGTCGACGGCTGCGGGCGTGTGGGGGCCGGTCGCGCCGTTCCGCGCCCCTTACGGGGCGCTTCTGGCGACGCAGGTCTCCAGGTGATCGTCGACCAGACCGCACGCCTGCATCAATGCGTACGCCGTCGTCGGGCCGACGAAGCGCAGGCCCCGCTTCTTCAGGGCCTTGGACAGGGCCGTCGACCCGGGGGTGACCGGCGGCACGTCGGACAGGGTCTTCGGGGCCGGGCGGCCGGCCGGGTCGGGGGCGTGGGACCAGATCAGTTCGTCCAGCTCGCCCGGGGCCCATTCGGCCAGCGCACGGGCGTTGGCGAGGGTCGCGTCGATCTTGGCCCGGTTGCGGATGATGCCCGCGTCGGCCAGGAGGCGCTCGCGGTCCTCCTCGGTGAAGGCGGCCACCGACGCGATCTTGAAGTCGGCGAAGGCGGCACGGAAGCCGGGCCGGCGGCGCAGGATGGTGATCCAGGACAGGCCGGACTGGAAGGCCTCCAGGCTGAGCCGCTCGAAGAGCGCGTCGTCGCCGTGGACGGTGCGGCCCCACTCCTCGTCGTGGTAGGCGACGTACTCCGGGGCGGACAGGGCCCAGGGGCAGCGCAGTGCGCCGTCCGGGCCGGCCAGGGCGGCGCCGTCGCTCACGGCCGGTCCTCCCGCTCCGGCTTGTCCATGGAGACATGGTCCTCCCCGGCGGACACCGGCCCGTGGGCGGCGGACGACCGGGCACCGGCGAGGGCGGACTCCAGGTCGGCGATGCGGGCGTCGCGCTCGGCGAGCTCGGCGCCCAGGCGGCTGAGGGCGTCGTCCACGTCGGCCATGCGGTAACCGCGGGCGGCGAGCGGGAAGCGCAGGCTCTCGACGTCCGCGCGGTCGACCGGCCGGTCCGGGGGCAGCGGGTCCCGCAGCCGCTCGGGGGCGGCCTCGGGCAGCGGGCTGCTCTCACCGCCGCCCACCACGGCGAGCGTCACCGCGCCGACCACGACGGCGAGCGCGACGACCAGGAACAGGAACATAACCATCGCGGGGCCCCCACGGTCGGATGGATCGGACGCTGCGGACGTCCTCCGAGTCGGATGTTGTCAGGCTCCGATCGTGCCATGCGAGTCCGACCGTTAGGGTCGCAGGCGGCGGAAGACGGGACGTATCCAGGAAAGGTCACAGGGGATGCTCAGGCTGGGCAAGCGGGAATTCGGATCACACGAGCCGGTGATCATGGCGATCGTGAACCGCACCCCGGACTCCTTCTACGACCGGGGCGCCACCTTCCGCGACGAGCCGGCCCTCGCGCGCGTGGAACAGGCGGTGGCCGACGGGGCCGCGATCATCGACATCGGCGGGGTCAAGGCCGGGCCGGGCGAGGAGGTCACGGCCGAGGAGGAGGCCCGGCGGACGGTCGGGTTCGTCGCGGAGGTGCGGCGGCGGTTCCCGGACGTGATCATCAGCGTGGACACCTGGCGGGCCGAGGTCGGCGAGGCCGTGTGCGAGGCCGGGGCCGATCTCCTGAACGACGCCTGGGGCGGGGTCGATCCCGGGCTGGCGGAGGTCGCCGCACGCCACCGGGTGGGGCTGGTGTGCACGCACGCGGGCGGGGCCGAGCCGCGGACGCGGCCGCACCGGATCGAGTACGACGACGTCATGGCGGACATCCTGGACGTGACGGTCGGCCTGGCCGAGCGGGCGCTCGCGCTGGGGGTGCCGCGGGAGTCGATCATGATCGATCCGGGGCACGACTTCGGCAAGAACACCCGGCACAGCCTGGAGGCGACGCGGCGGCTGGACGAGATGGTCGCCACGGGGTGGCCGGTGCTGGTGTCGCTGTCCAACAAGGACTTCGTCGGGGAGACGCTGGACCGGCCCGTGAAGGAGCGGGTCGTGGGGACGCTGGCGACGACTGCGGTGTCCGCGTGGCTGGGGGCGCAGGTGTACCGGGTGCACGAGGTCGCGGAGACGCGGCAGGTGCTGGAGATGGTGGCGGCGATCGCGGGGCATCGGGGTCCTGCCGTAGCGCGGCGGGGGTTGGCCTAGCCCGAGTACCAGGGGGCTCCGCCCCCTGGACCCCCGGAACCCACGCCCGCCCGCCGCCCGACACGGTCGGACAGGAAGATGACCTCGAAAGGCTCCTACCGCCCCGCCTCCTTCGACACCAGCGCCACCGCCTCGTCCACGTCGTCCGTCACGTGGAACAGCAGCAGGTCCTTCTCCGCCGCCTTGCCCTGCGCGATCACCGTGTCCCGCAGCCAGTCCACGAGGCCGCCCCAGTACTCCGTGCCGAACAGGACGATCGGGAAGCGGGTCACCTTCTGGGTCTGGACGAGGGTGAGGGCCTCGAAGAGCTCGTCGAGGGTGCCGAGTCCGCCGGGCAGGACGACGAAGCCCTGGGCGTACTTGACGAACATCATCTTCCGCACGAAGAAGTAGCGGAAGTTCAGGCCGATGTCGACGTACGGGTTGAGGCCTTGCTCGAACGGCAGCTCGATGCCGAGGCCGACCGAGATGCCCTTGGCCTCCAGGGCGCCCTTGTTGGCCGCCTCCATCGCGCCCGGACCACCGCCCGTGATGACCGCGAAGCCCGCCTCCACCAGGCCCCGGCCCAGCCGCACGCCCGCCTCGTACTCCGGCGACTCCGCCGGGGTCCGGGCCGAGCCGAACACGCTGATCGCGGGCGGGAGTTCGGCGAGGGTGCCGAAGCCCTCGATGAACTCCGACTGGATGCGCAGCACGCGCCAGGGGTCGGTGTGGACCCAGTCGGAGGGGGCCCGCTCGTCCAGCAGCCGCTGGTCGGTGGTGCTGGCCTGCACCTGGTCCCGCCGCTGGAGGACCGGGCCCAGGCGCTTCTCCTCCGGCGGCTGCTTCTTCCCCTCGGGGTTGCCGGTCGCCATGTGCGCTCCCTCCGTCGTGCCTGTCTTTCCACCTCAGCGTAGATCTACGCGGGTTACGAACGAGGGACGTGAGCATGTCCGCGATGGAGCGGCGTAAACCCGCGGGGCGTCCGGCGGGCTCAGGCGGTCAGCCAGTTCCGCAGCCGTTCCTCGCCCGCGAGGATCTTGGCGACCTCCACGCGCTCGTCCCGCTTGTGCGCCAAGTGGGGGTTGCCCGGGCCGTAGTTGACCGCGGGCACACCGAGCGCCGAGAAGCGGGAGACGTCCGTCCAGCCGTACTTGGGCATCGGGGTGCCGCCGACCGCCTCGATGAACGCCTTCGCCGCCGGGTGGGACAGTCCGGGCATCGCCGCGCCGCTGTGGTCGACGACCTCGAACTCGGTGACCCCGCAGTCCGCGAAGACCTCCCGGACGTGCGCGACGGCCTCCTCGGGCGTGCGGTCGGGGGCGTAGCGGAAGTTGACGGTGACGACGCACTCGTCGGGGATCACGTTGCCGGCCACTCCCCCGCTGATGCCGACCGCGTTCAGGCCCTCGCGGTACTCCAGGCCGTCGATGACCGGCCAGCGGGGCTCGTAGGAGGCCAGCCGGGCGAGGATCGGGGACGCGGCGTGGATCGCGTTGGAGCCCATCCAGCCGCGCGCGGAGTGCGCCCGCTCGCCGGTGGTCTTCAGCAGGACCCGCAGCGTGCCCTGGCAGCCGCCCTCGACCTGGCCGTCCGACGGCTCGAGGAGCACCGCGAAGTCGCCCTCCAGCCATTCGGGGTGCGTCTCGGAGACGTGCTTGAGGCCGTTCAGCTCGGCGGCGACCTCCTCGTTGTCGTAGAAGACGAAGGTCAGGTCGCGGTTGGGGGCCGGGACCGTGGCCGCGATGCGCAGCTGCACGGCGACGCCCGACTTCATGTCGCAGGTGCCGCAGCCCCACAGGACGCCGTCCTCGTCGAGCCGGGAGGGGACGTTGTCCGCGATAGGGACGGTGTCGATGTGCCCGGCCAGGATCACCCGCTCGGAGCGCCCGAGGTTCGTGCGGGCCACGACGTTGTTGCCGTACCGGTCGACCGTCAGATGGGGCAGGGCGCGCAGCGCGGTCTCGATCGCGTCGGCGAGGGGCTTCTCGGTGCCGCTCTCGGAGCGGAAGTCGACGAGCCGGGCGGTGAGCTCCGCGGCGTCCAGCGTGAGGTCAAGCGAGGTGTCGGCCATGCTGTCGACCCTAACGCGCCCTGTCCCGGCCGCACTGTCCCCACCTGGCTCATGTCACTGCGTACTCTCCAGTACCTTGTACGGCGTGCCAGAGTCGTCCTCCCCCAAGCGTCGTGGCCGCCTCTTCCGATGCGGAGCCGCCTTCGTGGCCCTGCTCGCGGTGGCCGGTTACCTCGTCGTGCAGTACGTCACCGGGGGCTCGGGCGGGCCGGGCTGCAAGGTGGTCTCCGGCAAGGGCGACGGGGCGTCGTACGAGTTCACGCCCGAGCAGGCGGTGAACGCTGCGACGATCACCGCCGTCGGGACCGCGCGCCGTCTGCCCGAGCGGGCCGTGACCATCGCCCTGGCGACCGCGCTGCAGGAGTCGGCCCTGCGCAACATCAGGCACGGCGACCGGGACTCCCTCGGCCTGTTCCAGCAGCGGCCCTCGCAGGGCTGGGGAACGCCGAAGGAGATCATGGACCCGACGTACTCGGCCGGTGAGTTCTACGACCATCTCGTCAAGGTGCCCGGGTACACCCGGCTGCCGCTCACCGTCGCAGCGCAGCGCGTGCAGCGCAGCGGCTTCCCGCAGGCCTACGCCAAGCACGAGCCGGACGCCGCACTGCTGGCCGCGGCCCTCACCGGCCAGTCCGCGGCCACGCTGACCTGCGACGGCCGCCCGGCCGCGACCCGGGCGTCGGGCCCGGACGGGGTGCGTGCCGCGCTCGTGCGCGACTTCGGGCGGGACGTTCTGGACCCCGCCGGTGCCGAGGTGCGCGGTACGTCGGAGAGCACGCCCACACCGTCCCCGAGCGCCACGGACGGGAGCGGCGGGCGGACCGTGACACTGCCGGTGAGCGGCGGCACCCCTTCGGCAACCGGGCGGGGCCCGGGCCTGCGCGGCTGGCAGCTGGCGCACTGGGCCGTGGCCAACGCCTCCGAGCTGCACATCGCGCGCGTCACCTACGCGGGGCGGGAGTGGGTGGCGGGGAACACCGCCAGCCAGTGGCGCACCACCGCGCGGAAGGGCACCGCGGGTGCGGAACGCACCGCGGACGCCGTCCGTATTGTCACGATGCGCTAGATCGCGCAGGGGTACGGGAACTCACCCTTGGGCGTTATCCGTGCGGCCCCGCGGCGACGGTGTGCGCGGGTTTTCGCCCCTCCCCCACACCCTCATGAAAACCCTTGGGCGCACAGGGCGGGAAGGGATGCGGCGGGCTTTCCGGCGGCGACCTTTTCGCCCGTTTGTCCGTAGCTGATTATGCGACGCATTACCAACTCTTTACGTTCCGGCGCCGCAACCTTCGAGGGTTTCGAGCGGTAGTCACTGCGTCCGAGCCCGGAGCCGATCACAGCCAGTCGATCAACGCCCGGTGTCGGTCGGACACTTCACGAACCTCTGTTCTCTCCCGTTGAAGGAGCACCATGTCCCTCCCCCTGACCCGCCGTATCGCCCGTGCCGCGCTGATCGTCGCTGCGGGAGCGGCTGCCGGGGTCGGTGCGGCCGGCTCCGCCAGTGCGGCCCCCGAGCTGCCGGCCAACCCGAACCTCGGCGGGCTGACCGCCCTGGACACGGCGAACGCCGGCAAGACCGTCGACACCGCGGCGACGGACGTCTCCAAGACCGCGGGCGACACCGGCAGCAAGACCGTCAAGAAGGCGGTGCCGACCGCGGGCAAGCTCAGCGGCAAGACGGTCAAGAAGGCCACGCCCGTCGCGCAGAAGGCGGCCGGCGAGGCGGCGGGCACCGCCGGGAAGCTCGTCGGTGAGGCAGCCGGTTCGGCCAAGGGCGGTCTGCCGACGGGCTCCCTGACCAAGGGCGGCGTGCCCGCCACGGGCACCCTGCCGACGAAGGGCCTGCCGGTCGGCTGACGCCGAGCCCCATGTCCGACGAGTCCTGAGGGGCCCGGGGAAGCTTCCCCGGGCCCCTCGGGCATGTGCTCACTCACCGCGGCAGCGGCTACAGGCGCCGTACCGCCGCCGCGACCCTCTCGTCCGACGCCGTCAGCGCCACCCGGACGAACTCGGCGCCGGCCGGGCCGTAGAAGTCGCCGGGGGCCACGAGGATGCCCCGCTCGGCGAGGTGGTCCACCGTGTCCCAGCAGGATTCGCCCCGGGTGGCCCACAGGTAGAGGCTGGCCTCGCTGTGCTCGATGCGGAAGCCGTGGGTGACCAGGGCCTCGCGCAGCAGCTCACGGCGGGAGGCGTAGCGCGCGCGCTGGACCCGGACGTGGTCGTCGTCGCCGAGCGCCGCGATCACCGCCGCCTGTGTCGGCGCCGAGGTCATCATGCCGCCGTGCTTGCGGATCTCCAGCAGCGGGCCGAGGACCGCCGGGTCGCCGGCCAGGAAGGCAGCGCGGTAGCCGGCGAGGTTCGAGCGCTTGGAGAGCGAGTGGACGGCGACGATGCCCTCGTACGAACCGCCGTTGACGTCCGGGTGCAGGACCGAGACCGGGTCGGCCTCCCAGCCCAGCTCCAGGTAGCACTCGTCGGAGAAGAGCAGGATGCCGTGCGAGCGGGCCCAGGCGACGATCCTGGTCAGCTCCTCCTTGGCCAGGACCTTGCCCGTGGGGTTCGACGGGGAGTTCAGCCAGAGCAGCTTCAGGCCCTCGGGATCGAGCTCCGTCGGGTCGTCGTAGACCTCGTACGGGGCGCGCGCCAGCCGGGCGCCGACCTCGTACGTCGGGTAGGCCAGGCGCGGGAAGGCGACCCGGTCGCCGGGGCCGAGGCCCAGCTGGGTGGGGAGCCAGGCGACGAGTTCCTTGGAGCCGACGATCGGCAGCACATGGCGGTGGGTGACGTCCCGGGCGCCGAGGCGGCGCTCCACCCATCCGGTGATCGCGTCGCGCAGCTCGGGCGTGCCCCAGACGGTCGGGTAGCCGGGCGAGTCGGCGGCGGCCACCAGCGCTTTCTGGATCAGCTCGGGCACCGGGTCGACGGGGGTGCCGACGGACAGGTCGACGATGCCGTCCGGATGGGCGGCGGCCGTGGCCTTGTACGGGGTCAGCTTGTCCCAGGGGAAGGTGGGCAGGCGGTCGGAGACTGCGGACACGGGTTCTGGCTCACTTTCTGGTACGTACGAGCCGGTGACGGCAAACGCCTCGGCCCCGTACGGCGACCAACGGGTGATCGGGCCGTACGGGACCGAGGCGGCACGGAAGTGCGGGCCGCTCCTACTGGTTCTGCGGCGGCAGCGCGGCGACGAAGGGGTGGTCGCGCTCGATCAGCCCCAGCTTGCTGGCGCCGCCCGGCGAGCCGAGCTCGTCGAAGAACTCGACGTTCGCCTTGTAGTAGTCCTTCCACTCCTCGGGAGTGTCGTCCTCGTAGAAGATCGCCTCGACCGGGCAGACCGGTTCACAGGCACCACAGTCGACGCATTCGTCCGGGTGGATGTACAAGGACCGCTGGCCCTCGTAGATGCAGTCGACCGGGCACTCCTCGATGCACGCCTTGTCCTTGACGTCGACACAAGGCTGCGCGATGACGTAGGTCACGCTGTCGTTCCTCCTCGATAGGGCGCTGGCGGGCCTCCTCAGGCTCCGCCGCCTGGCGCGCGGGAGCGCGGCGTCGTCGATGCCCGCCCCTAGTATCTCCGTTCCTGGGCATGATCCGAACAGGAGGGGTGAACTGACCTGTGGAAATCTCTGCCGCCGGGCGACTCGAGGTCCGTATCACGCCTGCTGACGTGGGCAAACGGGTCTCCGTGCGGAGCTTGATGGAACATCCGGTTCCGGTGGAGAAGTTCACCGACACGGTCGGTGTTCTCACATCATGGGACAACGGTGTGCTGCTCATCACACGCAAGAGTGGCGAGAGCGTCCGTATCGCGGAATCGGCGCTGGTCGCGGGCAAGACCGTGCCCTCCGCACCGGCGCGTCGCCGTGGCCCGGCCGCCTCCTACGAGGAACTGGCCCGGGTCGCCGCGCGGGCCTGGCGGCCCGTGGAGAGCGAACGGCTCGGCGAGTGGGAGCTGCGGGCCGCGTCGGGGTTCACCCGGCGGGCCAACTCGGTGCTGCCGCTGGGCGAGCCGGGCGTGCCGCTCGACGAGGCGCTCGGTGCCGTACGGCGCTGGTACGGCGAGCGCGGACTGCCGGCCTACGTCCAGACCGCGACCGGTGCCGAGGGCACGCAGGAGCTGCTCTGCGCCGAGCTGGAGCGACGTGGCTGGGTGCGGGAGGTGACCGCCGAGCTGTGGACCGGGCCGCTGGCGCCGGTCGCCGACCGGGGGGACGCGGCGGGGGTCGTCCTGTCCCGGGAGGCCGATGAGGCCTGGCTGGGCCGGTACCAGCGCAAGGGCGTGAGCGAGGTGGCGTTGCGGGTGCTGCGAAGCGGGCCCTCCGTGTGGTTCGCGAGCGTGCCCGGGCCGACGGGGCCGGCCGCCATCGGGCGGTGTGTCGTCGACGGGCGGTGGGCCGGGTTCGCCGCCGTCGAGGTCGATCCGGCGCTGCGGCGGCAGGGTCTCGCCACGGCCGTGATGGCCGCGCTGGCCCGCCGGGCGCTCGACGAGGGCGCGTCGGCCGCGTGGCTCCAGGTCGAGGCCGACAACGCCGGAGCGCGGGCGCTGTACGCCCCCATGGGCTTCGCCGTGCACCACGCCTACCACCACTACCGGGCGCCGGACGCCGACGGCACCGGCCGGTAGACGATCGTCGCGAGAGGGCACGAGCCAGCCATGCGTCCCCCGTATCCCCCGTCCCCCGGGCGTTCCGCCGAGCTACGGCGGCGGTTCGCCGAGGAGGCCCGGTCCGAACGGCCCGATCTGTCGACGCTGTGCCTGCTGGTGGGCGCGGAGGCGGACGGGGAGCTGGACGAGGCGGGCCTGGACGCCGCGCAGGTCGAACTGGACCGGTTGGCCGGTCTGCTGCCCTACCGGCCCGCCGGACCGCGGGCCTGGGCGGTCGCCCTGCGGGAGCTGCTCGGCGACCGGATGGGGTTCCACGGCACCCCGGCCGACTATCGGCGCCTGGAGTCGTCGCTGCTGCACGAGGTGCTCGTGCGGCGCAGAGGGCTGCCGATCCTGCTGTCGGTGGTGTGGATGGAGGTCGCCAGGCGGGCGGGGGCGCCGGTGTACGGGGTGGCCCTGCCGGGGCATTTCGTCGTCGGGTTCGGGCCCGAGGAGGAGCAGGTGCTCGCCGATCCGTACGACGGGGGGCGGGTGCTCAGCGGGGCCGACGCGCAGGTGCTGGTGGCCGGGGCGACGGGGGCGGGGATCGATCCGTCGATGCTCCGGCCGGCGGATCCGCTGGATGTGGTGCTGCGGATCCTGAACAACGTGCGGGCGTGGGCCGCGGCCCGGCCCGAGCGGTCGGATGTGGCCTTGTGGGCGGTCGAGCTGTCGCTGCTGCTGCCGTCGCATCCGGCGCGGTTGCGGTACGAGCGGGCGCAGTTGCTCGTGCGGCGGGGGGAGTTTCTCGATGGCGCCTCGGAGCTGGAGGCCTACGCGGAGGTGGTGGAGGCCGTGGACGAGGCCGCGGCGGAGCGGGTGCGGGGGGAGGCTTTCGCGGCCCGGGCGATGCTCAACTGACGTCTTCTCGCCACAGGGGCTCCTGTGGTCTTGCGTGTGCGGGTGCGTGGACCTGCTTCGCGCAGTTCCCCGCGCCCCTGACGGGGCGCTCTCACAACCAGCCTTTTTCCCGTGCCACCCGGACCGCCTCCGCCCGGTTGCGTACCGCCAGCTTCTGGATCGCCGTGGAGAGGTAGTTGCGGACCGTGCCCTGGGAGAGGTGCAGGGTCGTGGCCAGTTCGGCGTTGGTGGAGCCGTCGGCGGCCGCCCGCAGGACCTCTCGCTCCCGGTCCGTCAGCGGGTTGGCGCCCTCCGCCAGAGCCGCTGCCGCGAGGGTCGGGTCGATGACCCGTTCCCCGGTGAGGACCTTGCGGACGGCCTCGGCGAGCTGGGCGGCCGGGGCGTCCTTGACGAGGAAGGCGTCGGCGCCGGACTCCATGGCGCTGCGCAGATAACCGGGGCGGCCGAACGTGGTGAGGATGACCAGCTTCACGGCGGGGAGCTCGGTGTGCAGGCGCGCCGCGGCCTCTATGCCGGTCGCGCCGGGCATCTCGATGTCCAGCAGGGCCACGTCCACGGCGTGCCGGCGGGCCGCGTCGAGGACCTCGTCGCCGCGGGCCACCTGGGCCACGACCTCGATGTCCTCCTCCAGGCCGAGCAGGGCGGCCAGGGCCTCGCGGACCATCGACTGGTCCTCGGCCAGCAGGACCTTGATCGTGCGGCTCATGCCCGGGATCCTACGTCCGCCCCTCCGGCCGCCGGCACGCGGGCGACCAGGCGGAAGCCGTGCTGGGACGGGCCCGCCTCCAGGGTGCCGCCCGCCTTCGTGAGGCGTTCGGTGAGACCCGCGAGACCGTTTCCGGCGCCGGTGCCCTTGCCGCCCGAGCCGTCGTCCTCGACGGTGAGTTCCAGGACCGGCCCGTCGAGGGTCTGACGGCGCACCAGCTCGACCGTGCAGCGGCGGGCGCCGCTGTGCCGTACGACGTTGGTGACCGCCTCGCGCAGCGCCCACGCGAGGGCGGACTCGCACTCCTCGGGCACACCGGCGAGGCCGGGTTCGGCGGGCAGTTCGGCGGTGACTCCGGCCGCGGTCAGGGCGACGCGGGCACCGGCGAGTTCGGCGTTCAGGCGGGGCCGGCGATAGCCGGTGACGGCCTCGCGCACGTCGACGAGGGCCTGGCGGCTGACCTGCTCGATGTCGGCGACCTGCTGGGCCGCCTTGTCGGGACGGTCGGGCAGCATCCGCCCGGCCAGCTCGCTCTTGAGCGTGATCAGGGACAGCGAGTGGCCGAGCAGGTCGTGCAGGTCCCTGGCCAGGCGCAGGCGCTCCTCGTTGGCGGCGAGCTGGGCGACGGTCGCGCGGGCCTCGCGCAGGGCGATGGTCGTCCGGACGAGTTCGCGCACGCCGGTCATCGCGAAGCCGCCGAGCAGGGCCGGGATGAGCAGCCCGGCCAGATAGGAGTGTCCGCCCGGCACGGCGAACGCCACGGCGGTCAGCAGCGCGCAGGCGCCCGGGATGGTACAGCGGGCGATGCGCAGCGGCAGGGCGGCGCCGGACGCGATCGACACGTACACGAACAGCACCAGCCACTCACGGCCCAGGGTGAGGGCGAGGAGCGTGGACTGGGCGGCGAGGACCCCGAGCGAGCCGAGGACCAGGCCGTTGCGCTCACCGCGGCCGGTGCGGAAGACCAGCAGCATGTACCAGGCCACGAAGGCGGCCAGGCCGAGCCAGCCGAGGATCCGCACTCCGGTGCTGTGGCCGCCGTGCAGCAGGTCGGTGACGGGTGCGCCCAGGTAGACCAGCCAGATGCCGGTCCACAGGGACTTCACCACCTTCTGCCTGCGGTTGACCGGGCGCTGCCCGATCCCGACGCCGACGTCGTTCACGCCTTCAGGGTGTCCTTCCGGTACAGCCAGGCCGCACCGCCCGCGAAGAGGACGAACGACACCACGAGGACGGCGAGGTCCTGCGCGTGCGGGGCCCGGCTCTGCTCGATGGCCTGTCCCAGGGCAGCGTACGCGTGCGTGGGCAGCCACTTCGCGATGTCCTGGAGCCAGCCCGGGAAGGTCGTCGTGGGCATCCACAGGCCGCCGAGCATGGACAGGCCGAAGTAGGTGATCATCGTGATCGGCCGGACCGCGTCGCCGCTGGCCAGGTAGCCGATGGCGACGCCGAGCGCGGCGAAGACGAGGCTGCCGGCCCAGATCGCGCCGGTGAGGGCGAGCCACTGCCAGGCGTCCAGGCGGACGTCCTTCACGGCCGCCGCGACGGCGAAGACGATGACGATGGACGGCAGGCTGACGACGGCGGCGCTCGCGGTCTTGGCGAGGACGTAGCCGCGGCCCGGCAGGGTGGTCAGGCGCAGTTGCCGCACCCAGCCGCCCTCGCGCTCCTTGGCGATGCGCTCGCTGTTGCCCATGAGGACGGCCGTGAGGGCGCCGAAGGACGCCATCGAGACCATCATGTAGGTCGGGAGGGTCAGGTCGCTGCCGGGGACCTTCGCGGTGCTGTCGGCGTTGCCCGCGATGATCAGGAACAGCACCGACGGGTAGATCACGGAGAAGAACAGGAACTTGCGGTTGCGCAGGGCGCGGGTGAGCTCCAGCTTGATCAGGCTGTTCACTTCGACTTCGCCTCCTCGGCGGTGGTGAGGGCGACGAAGGCCTGTTCCAGGCCGAGTCCGGCGACTTCGAGGTTGCGGGGGTACACGCCGAGGCCGTACAGGGCGTGGACGGTGGCGTCGGCGTCGGCGGACTGGATGCGCACGGTCCGGCCGGAGACGTCGATGCCGGTCAGGAAGGGCAGGGCGCGCAGGGCCACCTCGTCGACGGTGCCCTCCACGTCGAAGGAGACCCGGCGGGCGCCCGCCTTGGCCTTGATCTCGGCGGCGGTGCCGTCGGCGAGGAGCCGGCCGCGGTGCAGGACGAGGACCCGGTCGGCGACGGCGTCGGCCTCTTCGAGGTAGTGGGTGGCGAAGAGGACGGTCCGGCCCTGGTCGGCCTGCTCCCGCATGGTGGCCCAGAAGGCCTGGCGGGTGGTGACGTCCATGCCGGTGGTGGGCTCGTCCAGGACGATGAGGTCGCTGTCGCCGACGGTGGCGAGGGCGAAGCGGACGCGCTGGGCCTGTCCGCCGGAGAGCTTGTCGACCTTGCGGTCGGCGATCTGCGCGACACCCGCCCGGGACAGGACCTCGGAAGGCCGGTACGCCTTGGGGTGCAGGTCGCAGGCGAGCCGCACGAGTTCGGCGACGGTGACCTCGTCCATGAGCCCGCCGCTCTGCAGCATGGCGCCCACACGCCCGGCGACGATGGCCTCCCGGGGGCCGGCGCCGAAGAGCCGGACGGTGCCGCTGTCGGGGTTCTTGAGGCCGAGGAGCAGGTCGAGGGTGGTGGACTTGCCGGCACCGTTGGGGCCGAGCAGTGCCACCGTCTCCCCCGGCCTGAGGGCGAGGGTCAGCCCGTCCACGGCCCGGACCGCGTCGTACGCCTTGCTCACCTGGTCGAACGCGACCACCGAAGCTGTCGTTGTCATACGGACATCGTGGCTTCGGGGGTGCCGGCGGGGGCAGTGCCGGGAGTCCGGAGTGCCGCATGACAGGTGTCATGCCGACGGGGTGACGGCGAAAGCCCCCGCCCTCGCCGGGCAGGGGCTCTCGTACGGCGCGTGGCCGGAGGTCAGTTCGGCTTGGTGACGATGACTCCGACGCGCTCCGCGGGCGTCTTGCCGCGCAGGGCCTTGCGCAGGGCCGTGACGACGTCCTGCGGTGTGACGTCGCGCTTGCCGCTCGCGCCCTCGATCTGCACGCCGTCGAAGGTCGTGCCGTACGCCTCCTGGAGCGCCTTGAGGTTGTACGTGTCGACCAGCTTGCCGTCGACGGCCTTGAAGCTCAGGATCTTCGGCAGCGACAGCGCGCCGAACGGGATGCTGTGCGCGGGGTCGGTCTGCACGAAGGCCTTGGCCGACATCGCGGGCTGCGCGAAGTCCTTCAGCACCCGGTCGACCTCGGCGTTCGAGACGGTCGGCTGCCGGGTGGTGGTCGGGAGGTTCACCGTGCCCGCGGTGCCGGTCTCCACCTGGGTGCGGTACGCCTCCTCCACCACCGTCGTCGACTTGGCGAGGTCGATGCCCTTGCCGGTCTTGCCGTACACCGGGACGGCCTTGCCGTTCCTGAACTCGATCGTGCCGTCGGTCGACGCGCCGGAGCCGCCCGCCGCCGCCTCCAGGGAGGCGTGCAGCTTCTCCTCGTCGACGGGCATGACCGGCGTGACGACACGGTGGTCGCCGAAGAGCGAGCCGATCACGGAGACCGGGTTGTAGTCGCTCTTCGCCGCCGCGTCGGCCGTGGCGTCCATGTCGAACTGCAGGCCCGCCTTGTCCGGGTCGAGCGGGACCGTCTTGCCGCCCACCGACACCTTCAGCGGCGTGCCGACGCGGCCGTCGAAAGCCTGGTCGAGCTTCCTGACGGCGCCGTCGCGGGTGGTGCCGCCGATGTCGACACCGAGCACGGTGGTGCCCTTGGGCACGTCGGTGCGGTTCATCAGCAGACCGGCGCCGTAGACGCCACCGGCGAGGACGACCACGCCGACGGCCACCAGCACGAGCTTGCTGCGCCCCTTCTTCTTCGGCGCCTTCGCGGAACTCGCCGGGGGCGGGGAGACCGGCTCGGGCAGCTTCGGAGCCGCGTGGGGCACCGGGCCGTCACCGGGAGCGCCCGGGGCGAACGGCGAGGCCGCGCCGGACGGTACGACGGGGATGCCGCTGGTGACGGTGTGCCCGGAGACGTTGTCGTGCCGGGGGCCGTGGCCCGGGCCGTCCGACGGCTCGGGAGCGGGCTTCTGCGGGGTGAGGATGGCGGTGTCGTCGCTCATGCCGCCGCCGGGGCCGGGGCCTGCGGCGCCGGGAGCGGGGGTGCCGCCGGGGGCGCCGGCGAGCGGGCCGCTGCCCATGGGGCCGCCAGGCGCTCCGGGGGCGCCATGGCCGCCGCCCATGCCGCCGGGGCCGCCGGGAGCACCGGCGCCTCCCGGCCGGCCGGGCTCGTTGAAGGCACCGGGGGCCCCGGGGCCGTTGGGCCCGCCGGGGCGGCCGGGCTCGTTGAACGCCTCGGGGCCACCGGACCTGCCCGGGTCACCGAAGCCGCCGGGGGCAGTGGGGGTGCCGGGGCGGCCGGGCTCGTTGAACGCCTCGGGGGCACCGGGCCGACCCGGGGCACCGAAGCCGCCGGGGCCGTTGGCGCCAAGGCCGCCGGGGCCGCCGGGGGCAGCGGGTCCGTTGGAGGAGCTGAAGTCGTTGGGGCCGCCCGGTCCGCCCGGCTCGTTGCCGAAGCCGCCAGGACCGCCCGGTGCGTCGAAGCCGCCGGAGCCCTGCTGCCCGCCGGGTGCGTCGAAGCCACCCGGGCCGCCGGCCGGCGGCACCATCGGGCCGTCGCCTGTGACCGGTCCGCCGGTCGGGCCGGCCGGGCCGTGCGACCCGGGACCGCCGGAGGGGCCGCCGTAGGCACCCTGTCCGCTCTGCCCGTTCTGCCCCTCGCGGCCGTTCTCGGAGAAGTACGGCAGGTCGTCGCGGCGCGGTTCGCCGCCGCCCGGGGCGGGGCGCGAGCCGTTGCCCAGCGGGCCGGCGGCCAGGGCCTCGGTGACGTCGAAGGAGCCGGTGCCGCCACCGTGCCCGGGCGCGACGGGGCCACCGGTCGCGCCGCCCGCAAGCCCTGCGCCGTTCGTACCGCCGGACCGGGAGCCGCCCGGCGCACCCATGGAGCCGACCACACCGCCGGGCCGTCCGGTGCCGGGCCGCGCCCCACCGGAAGCACCGGAACCCGGCGCCGCGGCACCGGGACCGCCCGCCGCCGGACGCGAACCGCCCGGCATTCCGGCCCCGTTGGTCGAACCGCTGCCCTGACCGCCCTTGCCGCCGCCCGACTTGCGGGGTGCGAACCAGTCGCTGGCCGGCTTGTCGTCGCCCGGCTGGCCGGGCTCGGCGGGAGGCTCGACCGGTGACGGGGACGGGGCGGTGCCCGGCGTCGCCGGAGCCTCACCGCGGGTGTCCGTGTCGGCCGTGCCCTCCGTCTCGGCGACGGGCTTGCGCACGACCACGGGCGGAATGGGCCGCGACCCGGGGATGTTGATCCGGATCCGGGTCGTCAGCGTGGTCTCGGTCTTGCGTTCCTCCGGCCGCGTGGCGGAACGGGCCGCGTCCGTACCGGCGTCGGGGACCGCCGGAATGCCGTAAGGCGGCGTACCCGACGGGTAGGCGGCTCCGCCGCGCCCGTTGGGCCCGGAGGACGGAGTGTCAGTTTCACGACTCAAGGCAGGTTCTCCCGGTTGGCTCCGCCGCCCGACACGACCTCACGCGGGCAGCTCGGCGGCGCGCACCACCATACTGGCCACTTCTCGCCCGTATCCCGTGACCGCCGTGGAAACCCACACCGGACCCCCACGGCCACGCCTGGCGAAGTGGTACGTCACTTGGCAAGTCGGACGGGACCGCCGTCCGGTTGCCGCCCCGGGGCGAGGGTGGCGCAGATCACAGCTACGGCGATGCCCCCGAGCAGGAAGAGATAGGAGCCGCTCCCCGCGGCGAAGAGGAAGTCACCCTCGGGGCGGCTGGCGGTGAGCAGGACGACGGCGAGCATCCAGCCGGCGGCGGCCACGACACCCCCCACCCGGCCGCGGACCGCCCATGAGGCGCCCAGCACCGCTCCGGCCTCCGCGAGAAGGGCGAGCAGCAGACCGCCCGGGAACCAGCCGGGCTGCACCAGGGCCCCGGCGACGCCGACCACGGCCCCGAGCACGAAGAACCCGAGGCAGGCAGCGACGCGTCCGGCGGTGGGCGGGCGCATCGGCTGGGCCAGCATCGACGTCCGGTCGCTCACGATGCCTCCCCGAGGCCGGCGAACAGGTCCGTCTCCCGCTCACCGGGACCCGCCTCGCCCCGCACCAGTTCGTAGTACTCGGTGGCGAGGATCGGCTGGGCGAGTTCGTTGGACAGGACGAAGTAGGGCCCGTCCACGGTGATCTGGGTGGCGTGGGCGCGCATCGCGGCTGCCTTGGCGGCGGCGTGGGCGGTGCCGTCGATCACGGTGGTGATCCGCTCCTCCGGCACGACACCCGGGACGTCGTCGACGTCGGCGGCCTTGGTGAAGACCGTGCCGGGCAGGTCCTCCCTCAGCCGCGCGAAGGACTCCTCCACAACCGGCCGGGGGACCCGGTTCCAGTACACCTTGGGGATCGGCAGGCCGGCGTCGGCGGCCAGTTCCGCGGCACGCATGGCGACGCGGTGGGCCTGGATGTGGTCCGGGTGACCGTAGCCGCCGTGGTCGTCGTAGGTGACGAGGACCTGGGGGCGTACCTCGCGGATCACCTCGACGAGGTGCGCGGCGGCCTCGTCGACGTCGGCCTGCCAGAAGCAGCCGGGGTCGTCGTTGTCGGGCAGGCCCATCATCCCGGAGTCGCTGTAGCGCCCGGCGCCGCCGAGCAGGCGGACGTCCTGGACGCCGAGCTCGGCCACGGCGGCGGAGAGCTCACGGCGGCGATGCTTGCCCAGCGCGGCACCCGTCAGATGGGCGAGCCCGGGCGGGATGACCTCGCCGCGTTCGCCGAGGGTGCAGGTGACCAGGGTGACGTGGGCACCCTCGGCCGCGTACCTGGCCATGGTCGCGCCGTTGTTGATCGACTCGTCGTCCGGGTGCGCGTGCACCAGGAGCAGACGCCGGTCGGGCAGTTCCGTCATGGGGCCAGCCTACGAGGTCCCACGGCGCTCAGAACTTGATGCTGCCGATCATGCCCGCGATGTTCGTCGTCAGCTCGCTGATCGTGGGAGCGACGGTCGAGGAGGCCAGGTAGAAGCCGAGCAGCATGCAGACGATCGCATGCCCCGCCTTCAGTCCCGACTTCTTGATCAGCAGGAAGACGATGATCGCCAGCAGCACCACCGCCGAAATCGAGAGTGCCACGGCGGTTCACCTCCAAAGATCCACGAGGGCGCGGGGGGTCGGACTATGGGGGCATCAAATCCGTACAGCAGCCAGCAGGTTCATACCCACTATGCGACATTGATCATAACTATCCCTCTGCGCGCATCGATCGGCGCACGGCCGCACAAGGGGGCGCATGGCCAATATGGTCAGGCCATGACGACCGAGCCTCACTCCTTCCCCCGCCGGCACGCCCGTACCCAGCGCTTCACGCTCGGCGCGCCGCGTTCGTTCACCGTGGCACCCGACGGTTCGCGTGTCGTGTTCCTGCGCTCCGGTTCCGGCACGGACCGGGCGAATGCACTCTGGGTCCTCGCCCCCGAGGAGGGCACCGAGCGCGTTGCCGCCGACCCGCGCGCCCTGCTGGGCGGCGCCTCGGAGGACCTCTCGCCCGAGGAACGGGCCCGGCGTGAACGCAGCCGCGAGGGTGGTGCCGGCATCGTCGGGTACGCCACCGACACGGCCGTCGAGCTGGCCTCTTTCGCCTTGTCGGGGCGGCTTTTCGCGGCCGAGCTGCGGGCCGGGACGGCACGTGAACTGCCCGTGCCGGGGCCCGTGATCGACCCGCGTCCCTCGCCCGACGGGCGGCACGTCGCGTATGCCGCGCAGGGCGCCCTGCGCGTGGTGGGCGCCGAGGGAGAGGGCGACCGGGCGCTCGCCGAGCCGGAGTCGGAGAATGTCTCGTTCGGACTGGCCGAGTTCATCGCGGCCGAGGAGATGGGGCGTTCGCGGGGCTTCTGGTGGGCTCCGGAGTCGGACCGGCTGCTCGTGGCGCGGGTGGACGACACGCCGGTGCGGCGCTGGTGGATCGCCGACCCCGCCCATCCGGAGCGGGAGCCGCAGCGGGTGCCGTACCCGGCGGCGGGCACCGCCAACGCGGAGGTGCGGCTGTTCGTGATCGACCTGGACGGAGTGCGGACGGAGGTCGTCTGGGACCGGACGCGCTACCCGTACCTGGCACATGTCCACTGGTCAGCGGCGGGCGCGCCGCTGTTGCTCGTACAGGCGCGCGACCAGCGCAGTCAGCTGATCCTGGCCGTGGATCCGGATTCCGGCGCGACACGGATGGTGCACGCCGACGAAGATCGAACATGGCTTGATCTTTTCCCCGGGGTGCCGTGCTGGAGCCCGTCCGGTCAGCTGGTGCGGATCGCCGACGAGGGCGGTGCGCGGGTACTGGCGGTCGGGGACCGGCCGCTCACCGGGGCGCAGCTGCACGTCCGGGCCCTGCTGGACGTCTCCGAGCACGACGTGCTGATCTCGGCGTCGGCGGGCGCGGAGGCCGCGGGGGAGGCGGAGACGGGCGAGGTGCACGTGTACCGGGTGAACGAGCTGGGCGTGGAGCGCGTGTCGCGGGAGCCGGGCGTGCACGCGGCGGTGCGGGCCGGGGAGGTGACGGTCCTGGTCTCGGCGGCACTGAACCGGCCAGGTTCTCTGGTGCAGGTCCTGCGCGACGGAAAACCGACCAGGACTGTCCCTTCGTACGCCGAAGATCCTGGTATGTCCCCCCGCGTGACGCTCACCGAGGGGGGCGCACGTCGCATCCCGTGCGCCGTGCTTATGCCTCGGGACTACGACGGTGACACCCCACTGCCGGTGCTCATGGACCCCTACGGAGGTCCGCACGGCCAGCGGGTGGTGGCCGCGCACAACGCCCACCTCACCTCGCAGTGGTTCGCGGACCAGGGCTTCGCGGTCGTGGTCGCGGACGGCCGCGGCACCCCGGGCCGCTCCCCCGCCTGGGAGAAGGCGATCCACCACGACTTCACGCTGTCGCTGGACGACCAGGTGGAGGCGCTGGAGGACCTCGCGAAGCGCCACCCCCTGGACCTGTCCCGGGTGGCGATCCGCGGCTGGTCCTACGGCGGCTGGCTGGCGGGCCTGGCGGTGCTGCGCCGCCCGGACGTCTTCCACGCCGGCATCGCGGGCGCACCGGTGACGGACTGGAGTCTGTACGACACCCACTACACCGAGCGCTACCTGGGCACTCCGGCGGAGCACCCGGAGGCGTACGCGAAGAGCTCCCTCGTCACGGCCGAGGGGCTGTCCTCCCCCGCCGGGCCGCACCGCCCCCTGATGGTCGTGCACGGCCTCGCCGACGACAACGTCGTGGTCGCCCACGCCCTGCGCCTGTCCTCGGCCCTGCTGGCCGCCGGCCGCCCCCATGAGGTGCTGCCGCTGTCCGGCGTCACCCACATCACCCCGCAGGAACAGGTCGCCGAGAACCTGCTCCTCCTGCAGGTCGACTTCCTGAAGCGTTCCCTGGGCCTCACGACCGGCTGAACACGGCGACGGGCCGGCACGCCTTCCGGCGTCCCGGCCCGTCTACGGCACCCGCACGGCCGTACGCTGACCAGCCTGACGTGTCCGTATATCGGAACCGGGTCGGCGAAGTTGCCTGCGTGTTAACGCAGTTGGCGGGCGTCTGAGGGGGTGGGAGGCTCGGAGGCCACGAGTTCCACCTCGAAGCCGTCGGAGTTCGTCAGATACGCCGCGTGATGCTCGGGGCCGCCGGCGTTCGGGTAGCGGTCGGCGAAGAGCGGCCTCCAGCCGTGGGCGGGGGCCTCGACGGCCAACGCGTCGACGCGCGCCGGTGCCCCGGCGTGGAACGCCAGATGGTTGAGCCCCGGCCGCATGCGGTCGTGCTCGGCGGCGCTCATCGCCGGCGACTGCTCGACGACGAGGTACGCCGGGCCGAGACGCCAGCTGCGGCCGTGTTCCCATTCCTGGTACGGACGGCAGCCCAGGCGGCCGAGGAGCCAGCCCCATTCGGCGGCCGCCCGCGGCAGGTCCGGAACCCACAGTTCGATGTGATGCAGCATCCGGGCTCCCCGAACGACGTCTTCCCGGCATCCCCTTGCAGGGAGGCCGGGAAGACGAGGCGAAGAGGTCAGGCCGCGTGGACCACGTCCTTCTCCTCTGCGAAGTGGCAGGCGGACTCGTGGGCCGCCGGGGTGTCCGCGCCCTGGAAGCGCTCGGGGATCGCCAGGAGGGGTACCTCCTGGGCGCACTTGTCCTGCGCCTTCCAGCAGCGGGTGCGGAAGCGGCAACCCGAGGGCGGGTTGGCCGGGGACGGGACGTCGCCGGTGAGGATGATCCGCTCGCGGCCCTCACGGGACTCCGGGTCGGGGACCGGGACGGCCGACAGCAGCGCCTGGGTGTAGGGGTGCGTCGGGTGGTCGTAGATCTCCGTGTCCGAGCCGATCTCGGCCATCTTGCCGAGGTACATCACACCCACGCGGTCCGAGATGTGCCGGACGATCGACAGGTCGTGCGCGATGAAGAGGTACGAGAGGTTGAACTCGTTCTGCAGCTTCTCCATCAGGTTGATGACCTGGGCCTGGACGGACACGTCCAGCGCGGAGACCGGCTCGTCGCAGATGATGATCTCGGGGTTGAGCGCGAGGCCGCGGGCGATGCCGATGCGCTGGCGCTGACCGCCCGAGAACTGGTGCGGGTAGCGGTTGATGTACTCGGGGTTGAGGCCGACGACGTCCAGGAGGTCCTGGACCTTGCGGCGGCGGTCGCCCTTCGGCGCCACCTCGGGGTGGATCTCGAAGGTCTCCCCGATGATGTCGCCCACCGTCATACGGGGGTTGAGCGAGGTGTACGGGTCCTGGAACACCATCTGGATGTTGCGCCGGACCGCCTTCAGCGCGCGCCCGGACAGCTTGGTGATGTCCTGGCCCTTGTAGAAGATCTCGCCCGCGGTGGCCTTCTCCAGCATCATCAGGAGCTTGGCGACGGTGGATTTGCCACAGCCGGACTCGCCCACGATGCCGAGGGTCTCGCCCTGGTAGAGGTCGAAGGAGACCCCGTCCACGGCCTTGACCGCGCCGATCTGACGCTTGAACAGGATGCCCTGCGTCAGCGGGAAGTGCTTGACCAGGTTGCGCACCTGCAGGATCGGCTCACCGCGTTCGACCGGCGCCTCGATGGCGGCGACGGCCTCCTCGTCGGTGGCGGCCTCCACCGTCTCGACCTCGGTGACGTTGGGGGTGGCGTCCATGGACTCGTCCGTCTTGTCCAGCTCAGCCATGGATCGTCTCCTTCCAGAAGTGGCACGCGCTGCCGCGGCCGGCCAGCTCGCCGCCGTCCCGCTCGGTGACCGGGAGCAGCGGCGGGACGTCCGTGCGGCAGATGTCCTGCGCCATGGGGCAGCGCGGGTTGAAGGCACAGCCCGACGGGATACGCGTCAGGTTGGGCGGCAGACCCTTGATCGCGTACAGGTCCTGGCCCTTCTGGTCCAGGCGCGGGATCGACTCGAGCAGACCCTTGGTGTAGGGGTGCGCGGGCCGCTTGTACAGCTCGTGCACGGGCGCGGTCTCCACGATCCGGCCCGCGTACATCACCGCGATCTTGTCCGCGACGTCGGCGACGACGCCGAGGTCGTGGGTGATGAGGATGAGGCCCATGTTGTACTCGCGCTGAAGCTCCGCGAGCAGGTCCATCACCTGGGCCTGGACCGTCACGTCGAGGGCCGTGGTCGGCTCGTCGGCGATGATCAGATCCGGCTCCAGGGCGAGCGCCATCGCGATCATGATGCGCTGGCGCATACCGCCGGAGAACTGGTGCGGGTAGTCGCCGACGCGCTCCTTCGCGGCCGGGATCTTCACGCGGTCCATCAGCTCGATGGCCTTGGCCTTGGCTTCCTTCTTGCTCAAGCCCTGGTGGACGCGGAACATCTCGCCGAGCTGGTAGCCGACGGACAGCACCGGGTTCAGCGCGGACAGCGCGTCCTGGAAGATCATGGCGATCTTCCGGCCGCGGATCTTGCGCCGGGCGTCGCCGGACATGGTGAGCATGTCCTCGCCCCGGTACAGGATCTGGCCCTGGGGGATCCGCCCGGGCGGCATGTCGAGGATGCCCATGATCGCCTGCGCGGTCACGGACTTGCCGGAGCCGGACTCACCGAGCACGGCGAGGGTCTCGCCGGAGTTCACGGTGTAGTTGACGCCGTTGACGGCCTTGGCCACACCGTCACGGGTGTGGAACTCGACGTGCAGGTCGCGCACTTCGAGCAGGGGGACGTCGCCGTCGGCCGCGCCGCGCGGCTCGGGGACGTTCCGGGTCTTGTCGATGGTGGTCACGTACGCCCTCCTCAGCGCAGCTTCGGGTCGAGGGCGTCGCGCACCGCGTCGCCGAGCATGATGAACGCGAAGACGGTGAGGCTGAGCATGCCCGCGGGGAACAGCAGCGTGTGCGGGTTGTCCCTGATCACCTTGCTGCCCTCGGAGATGTCGATGCCCCACGAGATCGTCGGGTCGCTGAGCCCGAGGCCCAGGAAGGACAGCGTAGCCTCCGCGGAGATGTAACCGCCGAGGGCGATCGTGGCCACGACGATGGTGGGCGCGACGGCGTTCGGCATCACGTGGCGGAACAGGATCCGCGGGGTGCCGGCGCCCAGCGCCCGGGCAGCCGTCACATAGTCCGCCTGCTTCGCCGTGATGACGGAGCTGCGCATGACCCGCGCGATCGACGTCCAGCCGAGGAAGGCCAGGGCCAGGATGACGACGTACACCTTGCGCTCGGTGAAGGCGTTCAGGACGACCATGGTGCCGAGCAGGAACGGCAGGCCGAAGAAGATGTCGACGACCCGGGAGATCACCGAGTCGACCCAGCCGCCGAAGTAGCCGGCCAGCATGCCGAGCAGACCGCCGATCAGCGTGACGGCCGCGGTGACGCAGACGCCGACGAGGATCGAGGCGCGGGTGCCGTGGATGACGCGCGAGTAGATGGAGCGGCCCTGCTGGTCGTAACCGAACCAGTCGGGCTGGAAGAAGTGACCCAGCTCCGGCTTGCCCAGGTAGTGGTGGACGAGGTCGCCGTCGCGCGGGTCGACGCTGGTGAACCAGCCGGGGAACGCGGCGATCACCAGCAGCAGGACCAGCAGCACCGAGGAGATCCAGAACATGGGCCGGTGCCGCAGGTCGTACCAGGCGTCGCCCCACAGGGAGCGGGGCTTGTCGCTCTTCTGCGCGCTCTGCTTGCCGGGAGCGTCGACGGCCGGCGGGGCCACGGCGTCCACGGTCACGGCGTCGGTGGTCTGGGCCTTGGTCACGTCAGGCATACCGGATCCTCGGGTCCAGGACCGCGTACAGCAGGTCGATGAGCAGGTTGATCAGGAGGATGACGAGGACGAGGACCGTCACCACACCCGTGACCGTCGAGCCCTCGCTCGTCTGGATCGCCCGGTAGAGGAGGTTGCCGACACCCTGGATGTTGAAGATGCCCTCGGTGATGACCGCGCCGCCGATGAAGCCGCCGACGTCGGTACCGACGAAGGTGACCACGGGGATCAGCGAGTTGCGCAGCAGGTGGACACCGATGATGCGGCGCCGGGGCAGGCCCTTGGCCAGCGCGGTACGCATGTAGTCGGCCCGCAGGTTCTCGGCGAAGGTCGTCCGGGTCAGCCGCGCCACGTAGGCCATGGAGAGCATGGCCAGGACGAACGCGGGCAGGAACAACTGCGAGTAGTCCGTGGAGTCCTGGACGTTGGGCGGCAGCCAGCCGAGTTCGTCGGCGAAGATGAAGCGGGCGATGAAGCCCAGCACGAACACCGGGATGGAGATCACCGTCAGGGTGAAGACCAGCACGCCGGTGTCGGCGGCCTTACCGGCCCGCAGACCGGCCCACGCGCCCAGCCCGACACCGATGATGATCTCGATGGTGATGGCCAGCAGCGTCAGCCGCAGGGTCACCGGGAAGGCCTCGGACATGAGGTCGATGACCGGGCGTCCGGCGAGGTTGTTGCCGAAGTCTCCCTTGAGGAGATTCAGCATGTAGTGGAAGTACTGCTCGAGGACGGGCTTGTCGAAGCCGTACTCGCGCTTGATCTGCGCGATCTGTGCGGGATCGGGAGCCTTGTCCCCGTAGATGGCCCGGACCGGGTCGCCCGGCAGGATGTGGACCATCAGGAAGATCAACAGAGTTGTCCCGATGAAGATCGGGATCATCTGGAGCAGTCGCCTGGCGGCGTAGCGCCCCATCTTGCGCCTCCATGCCGTGAGGGGTCGGCGAGGCCTGCGCACTCATCTGCACCGCAGGTTGAGGGGTGAGGTGGAGGCCTGTGCCTACGGACCGGCGCCGCCGCTCCCCTTGTGCGGGAGGGGCGGCACCGGTCTGCGGTCGTCTGGTTACTTCTGCTTGACCTGGATCTGGTCGAAGATCGGGTCACCGTCCTGGCCGTACTTGATCTTGCCCAGGATGTGCGTGGACTGACCACTGTTGACCTTGTAGAACCAGAGCGGGATCGCCGGCATGTCCTTGGCGAGGAGCTGCTCCGCCTCCTGGTACTTGGCCACCGTCTCGTCGATCGAGCCGGCCTTGTCCGCCTCGGAGCTCAGCTTGTCGAACTCCTTGTTGGAGTAGCCGCTGGTGTTGCCGGCCGCCGTGGAGCCGTACAGGTCGCGCATGAAGTTCGAGTTGACCGGGTAGTCCAGCACCCAGCCACCGCGGTACATGGACTTGACCTGCTCCTTGTCACGGGCGTCGAGGTCGGCCTGGAAGGTCGGCTTCGGGTCGCCCGTGCACTCCACGCCGGTGGACTTGCGGATCGAGTTGCAGACCGCGTCGACCCAGGGCTTGTGGTCCTGGTCGGCGTTGTACTGGATCTGGATCTTGTTGCCCGGGACGCCGCCACCCTCCTGGATGAGCTTCTTGGCCTGGGCCGGGTCGAACTTGACGATGTCGCCGAGCGCGCCCTTCTTGTAGCCGAGGACGCCCGGGGCGACGTAGGAGTCGGCCGGGGTACGCGTGCCCTGGAGGACGGTCTTGGTGATCGTCGTGCGGTCGATCGCCATGGACAGACCCTGGATGACCTTGGGGTCGATGTCCTTGAACTGCTTGGTGTAGAACGCCGGGACGATCGACTGGACGGCCGAGTACGGCTGGTCGATGGCGCGGTCGCCGAGGTCCGACTTGTAGTTCGTCAGCGCCGTGGTCGGGACCTGCTCGATCCAGTCCACGTTGTTCGAGCGCAGGTCCGAGTACGCGGCGTCGGCGGTCGTGTAGTTCTTGAAGTCGATACCGCCGTTCTTGGCGGCGTTCGGGCCCTTGTAGCCCGCGAACTTGCGGACCTTGATGAGCTTGTTGTGCTCCCAGGACACGAACTTGTACGGGCCGTTGCCGACCGGCTTCTCGCCGAAGCCCTTCGGGTCCTTGAAGAAGGCCTCGGGCAGCGGCGCCCACACGTCGTAGCCCAGCTTGTACGCGAAGTACGAGACCGGCTGCGTGAGCTTGATCGTGAAGGTGTTGTCGTCGACGACCTTCAGACCCGACATCTTGTCGCTCTTCGGGTCACCCTTCTCCGGGTGCACGTCCTCGTAGCCGACGATGTCCGCGAACCAGCTGGAGTTGGTCTGGTTGTTCTTGATGTTGGCGGACCAGTTCCAGGAGTCCACGTAGGACTTGGCGGTGACCGGCGTGCCGTCGTGGAACTTCCAGCCCGGCTTGAGCTTGACGGTCCACTCGGACGAGTCGTCGTTCGGCGTGACCGACTCGGCGTTGACGTACTCGAGCTTGCCGGTGCCGGGCTCGTAGTCGACCAGGCCGGCGAAGATCGTGCGCAGCACGCGGCTGCCCTGGCTCTCCTTGGCGTTGGCCGGCTGCAGCGGGTTCTGAGGTTCGCTCAGCTGCGCAGTGACGATGCCGTTCGGGTCGGCCTTCCCCTTGTTCATGTCGTCGCCGGCACTGTCGTCGCCGCCGCCGCAGGCAGTGGCGGCCAGGGCGACGACTATCGCCCCCGCGACCCACTTGGCGCTCTTGGCACCGCGCATGGGTTCCTCCTAGAAGTCATTGGTTCACCGCGAAGGGAGCACACGACACATCACGGCCCCCGCCCGTCGCCGGTGCCGGAATTCGTCGAGTGCCCCCGCGCTCGTGAGTCGCGCCGCTGCCGGCTACTGACCCGTTCATCCGAGCTCTACGCGCCTAACTATCTGCCAAACACCGGGACCGAACCACACCCTCGAGGTCTCGGTTCGATCACAGCTCGCGTATACATCTTCCAAAATCCGGACAAAGGGTTTGGTGAAAGATCCCTGCGAAACGGACTTGTTACACATCTATCGGTGCCGACTGTCCGCATTCCGGACGCGAGAGTGAGATAAACCGCTTGCGACGTACCGTGGAATCCGTGCAGGGTTCCATCGGCGTCCGTCGCGCGCTCAAGTAGCTTGTGCGGCAAGGCCGTTGCGCGATCCCCCGAGGCCGGGGGCGCGTGGCGCTTCCGGAGCAGGGTAGTGGGAGAGAAGCGCCCCGGACGGCTGTCGCGGGCAAGTCGAGGGTTTTCCCTACCCTTGCCTTCGCGTTGCCCCTCCTTCAGACAACAGCACCGGGCACCCCGCCTCGCGGGGTGCCCGGTGTCGTCGTCTCTCGGCGGCGGGCGTCAGCCGTGCTTGGCGCGGCTCGCGGCGCGGGCGCGCTCGCGGGCGTCCAGGTTCACCTTGCGGATGCGCACGGCCTCCGGGGTGACCTCGACGCACTCGTCGTCGCGGCAGAACTCCAGGGACTGCTCCAGCGACAGCTTGCGCGGCGGGACGATCGACTCGGTCACATCGGCCGTGGACGACCGCATGTTGGTGAGCTTCTTCTCCTTGGTGATGTTGACGTCCATGTCGTCGGAGCGGGAGTTCTCGCCGACGATCATGCCCTCGTACACCTCGGTGCCCGGCTCGACGAAGAGCACGCCGCGCTCCTGGAGGTTGGTCATCGCGAACGCGGTGACCGCACCGGCACGGTCGGCGACCAGGGAGCCGTTGTTACGGGTCTGGAGCGCGCCGAACCAGGGCTCGAAGCCCTCGTGGATGGAGTGGCCGATGCCCGTGCCGCGGGTCTGGGTCAGGAACTCGGTCCGGAAGCCGATGAGACCGCGCGAGGGCACGACGAACTCCATGCGGACCCAGCCGGAGCCGTGGTTGGACATGTTGTCCATGCGGCCCTTGCGGACGCCCATGAGCTGCGTGACGGCGCCCATGTGCTCCTCGGGCACGTCGATCGTCATGCGCTCGACGGGCTCGTAGGTCTTGCCGTCGACCTCCTTGGTGACGACCTGCGGCTTGCCGATGGTCAGCTCGAAGCCTTCCCGGCGCATCGTCTCGACCAGGATGGCCAGCGCCAGCTCACCGCGGCCCTGCACCTCCCAGGCGTCCGGCCGGTCGGTGTCCAGCACCCGGAGGCTGACGTTACCGATCAGCTCGCGGTCGAGGCGGTCCTTGACCTGGCGGGCGGTGACCTTGCGGTCCTTGACGGCCGCCTTGTTGTCGGCGCCCTTGCCGGTGGCGCCGCGGCCGACCAGCGGGGAGGTGTTGGTACCGATGACCATGGAGATCGCGGGCTCGTCGACCGTGATCAGCGGCAGCGCGACCGGGTTCTCCGGGTCGGCCAGGGTTTCGCCGATCATGATGTCCGGGATACCGGCGACGGCACAGATGTCACCGGGGCCGGCCATCTCGGCCGGCTTGCGGGTGAGCGCCTCGGTCATCATCAGCTCGGAGATGCGGACGTTGCTGACGGACCCGTCGCGCTTCATCCACGCGACCGTCTGGCCCTTGCGCAGCTCGCCCTGCTCGACGCGCAGCAGCGCGATACGGCCGAGGAAGTTGTCGGCGTCCAGGTTCGTGACGTGGGCCTGGAGCGGGGCGTCCTCGTCGTAGGTCGGGGCCGGGATGTGCTCCAGGATCGTCGAGAAGAACGGCTCCAGGCTGGTGGAGTCGGACGGGACCGTGCCGTTGTCCGGCTTGGTCAGCGAGGCGATGCCGTCGCGGCCGCAGGCGTAGACGATCGGGAACTCGATCTGCTCCTCGTCGGCGTCCAGGTCGAGGAAGAGGTCGTAGGTCTCGTTGACGACCTCGTCGATCCGGGAGTCCGGGCGGTCCGTCTTGTTGATGCACAGGATGACGGGCAGGCGCTGCTGGAGGGCCTTGCGCAGCACGAAGCGGGTCTGCGGGAGCGGGCCCTCGGAGGCGTCCACGAGCAGGACGACGCCGTCGACCATCGACAGACCGCGCTCGACCTCACCGCCGAAGTCGGCGTGACCGGGGGTGTCGATGATGTTGATGGTGATGACGTCCCCCCCGTCCTTCGGGTGGTACTTCACCGCCGTGTTCTTGGCCAGGATCGTGATGCCCTTCTCACGCTCCAGGTCGTTCGAGTCCATCATGCGGTCGTCGACCGAGTCGAGCTGGTGCGCGGCGAAGGCACCGGCCTGCTTCAGCATGCCGTCGACGATGGTGGTCTTGCCGTGGTCGACGTGGGCGACGATGGCGACGTTGCGGATGTCGTGGCGCGTGGCCATAAAAGGCGTACTCCCGGAGTAGTGAATGCCCTGCGCGTACGTCGGTGGTGCGCGGGCCCTGCCGGGCTCAACATGCCACGGCCTCACCCCATGGTACGGGGCTGCGGGCGCAGGGGTTAGCCGGGCTCCGTCTGTGCAGGTCAGGCCCTGTCCGAGGACTACTCGGAGCAGGCGTTTTGGGCGACCTCCCTGGCCAGGGCCGTGTCGGGGCGCTCGTCGCAGTCGGTCAGGCCGGAGATGTCGACGGTCCAGTTGCGGGCCCGGCCGGAGACGGTCCGGCCGTCCGGGCAGGTGTAGCGGAAGCCGGCCGTCACTTCCCGCACACCGGCGTACTGGACGAACCTTCCCGGCGCACCGGGCCTGATGCGCTCCTCTTCGAGCTTCGGGGCCGGCTGCCGGACGTCGGTGAACGACCAGGTGTCGCCGCCCGCCTCGGCAAGGGTGCGCGCGTCGGAGTCGATCTCGCCGATCTTCTTTCCGAGGGAGAAGAGGATCTCCGCGGCGGACGGGGCCGGTCCTTCGGCGCGTACCGAGGGGCTGGGGGTGTACACCCGCCGCATCGGGCTCTGCAGGGTGCCGGTTGCCTTCCCGAGCCGTTCGGGGTCGGAGACGCCGGTCAGGCGGTCCCGCTCGGTGAGGTGGGACCAGGTGAAGGTGCCGTTCGCGCAGACCGTCGCGACGGGTCTGTCCGGCCTACGGCCCTGGTCGGCCTCCTTGCCGCCGCCCGCGCTCCCCGTACACGCCCCCACCCCCGTCACCAGCACCCCGACGACCAGTCCGGCCCCGCAGACCCGTCCCACCGTGCCGCGCATCCGCATGCCCCCGTCCCCCCGCGTGCGGACGCCCGGCGGCCGCACCATGATCACTGCTGGTCTCATGGTGCGGACGCCGGGCGGCGGCGGCAAGGCGTTTGAGCGTTCCCAGAGCTACGGCGCGGTCGAGCCCTTCACCGACGGCCCCGCCGCCGGCTTCACGCCCTTCTTCAGGAAGCCCATGTCCTCGTAGACCGGCGTGCCGAAGCCGAAGGCGCCGGTGTTGACCAGGTTCTTGCGGGCCGCCAGGAGCTGGGGACGCTGGAAGAGGGGGATCGAGCCGGCCGCCGCCCAGATCCGGGAGTCGGCCTTGCGGAGCAGGGCGTTGGACTCGCCCTCGTCGAGCGTGGCCACGGCCTCGTCGAAGAGCTGGTCGACCTGGTCGGTGCCGACCCGGGTGTAGTTCTGCTCGACGTTCAGCGAGCCGTCGGCGGCCGGGACGGGCTTGGCGTAGACGGGGCGGGCGTCGGTGGCGGGGAACGCCGTGGCGGGCCAGGAGTACAGGGCGAGGTCGTACTGGCCGGAGGCGATGTGGTCCTTGAAGTAGGACTCGTCGGAGACCTTGGAGATCTCGGTGGTGATGCCGACGCGCCCCAGCATGCGGGAGACGCGGTCCGCGACCGTGCGCAGTGTCTGGGACCCGGGGCCGGAGGGCAGCACGAAGCGGAGGGTCAGGGGCTTGCCGTTCTTCGCGAGCGGGGCGGCCTCCTGGTTCGCCGGGGCGGCCGTGCCCTCCGGGGCGTACGCCCCGGGTGCGCCACCCTGGTGCCCGGGTGCGTACTGCTTGCCGTCCCGGGCGAGGTGCTCGGCGGGGTCCGGTCCGCGCCGCGCCTTGTCGTCCTCGCCGGTGTCGTCGGCCTTGCCGCTCTCGCCGGTCTCGTCGGCCTTGCTGTCCTCGCCGGTGTCGTCGGCCTTGCCGCCCTCGGGACCGGCCGCCTTCTCCTTCTTCTTCTCCTCCTCCACCGGGCCGCCGCGCACCCACCCGGCGTCCGCGAGCAGGGCCTGGGCCTCCTTGGTGTCCTGGCCGCCGAGGGCGCCGCTGTTGTCGGCGTAGGCGGCCTGGCCGGACAGGGCCAGGTGGCTGCCGACCGGGACGGCGGGCAGGCCTAGGGGCCCCAGGACGACCCGGGCGAGTTCCTTGCGGTCCAGGGCGCGGGCGACGGCCCTGCGGACGCGCTCGTCGGTGAGCGGGCCCTCGGAGCCGTTCAGGGCGAGCTGGGTGTAGGCGGGCTCCAGGGACTTGCGGACCTCGAAGCCGCTGAGGGCCCGCTGCTGCCGGGCGTACGTGGCGGCCGCCTTGCGCAGCTTCTTGCGGGCGACGATCTCCTCGTCGGCTGCGTCCTCGTCGGAGCCGTTGGCGCGGGCCCAGGACTCGAGGGAGTCCGCGGCGGACCGGTCCGCGCCGGGGCCCATCAGGGCGCTTGCGGAGCCCTTGGGGCGGGCGGCGACGGTGATGCGGCGGGCAGCCGTGGGATCGATCTCGGCCAGGTCGAGCTCGCCCGCGGCCAACTCGGCGGCCCGCTCGTCGCGCGGGACGGTGCGCAGCACGATCTCGGAGAGCTTGGCCGGCTTGCCCCACCAGCGCGGGCTGCGGGCGAGGGTGATTTTTTCGTCCTTGCGGTCGACCTTCTTCACCGTGAAGGGTCCGGCGGTGACCTTGAGCTTCTTGCGGGCCCCGTCGTTGAAGGAGTCCGGGGTGCCCATGACGTCCTTCGGGTACAGCGGGGAGAACAGCGAGCGCCAGTCGGCGTAGGGGCGGCTGAAGGTGACCCGGACCTCCAGGGCGTTGTCGCCGCGCTCGATCTTCTGGATACGGTCGTAGCCGGCGTTGCGGGCGGTCCAGTAGGCGGTGTTCTTGCCGGACAGGGCGCGCCACTGAGCGGCGAAGTCGGCGGCGCCGATCTCCCGGCCGTCGCTCCAGACGGCCTGCTGGTTGAGCTTGTACAGGACGACCTGCTTGGGCTCGGTGTCGACGACCTCGGCGGACTCCAGATGGTCGGGGTTGCGCTCCGGGCGTCCGGAGGCGTCCATGCGGAACATCGACGGCAGGACGGCCTGGGCGACGCGGGCGGTGGTGGCGTCGGCGTCCGACTGGAAGGTGTTCAGCGTGTCCGGCACGGAGTCGACGGCCCAGCGCAGGGTGCCCCCGTCGGTGATCCGGTCGCGGGGCGCGGGCTGGATGTCCTGCCCGGCGAGCGGCTTGCCGGAGGGGTCGTCGGAGCCGCATCCGGCGAGCGCGGGCACCGCGAGCACTCCGGCGGTGAGGAAGGCGACCGAGCGCATGACCGCGCGCGGGCCGACGCCGTGCTGGGACATCTGTGCTACCTCCGGGAAGCCGCGGGCGTTACGATCACTTTTGGCGGTATTTGGCGTTCATCTGATGTATGCGGCCACTGAAGAGGAAAGGGTTCGGCAACACAGGGCGACACGGCGGCCACGGACGGGAAGTCACCCGTGCGGCGCAACGCACCGCGCAGTGCACCCGTACGCCTCGGCCAATCGATGCACATCCCTTCACAGCACAAGGTGTGACGCGCAACACTCGCAGGCGCATGCGCGTTGCCGCCTTGGGCCATGAAGGACCCGCGGAAGTGAGGGCAAGTCATGTCCGTTCACGACGAACTGATGTCCGTCCAGCGCAGTCTCGACGAAGTGTTCCGGTCGCTGGGGCGCCTGGAGAAGCAGCTCGGCACCGGCGGCCTGGAGATGCGCCGCGTCCGTGCCGACGCGAACCACCTGCGCGAGAGCGTCGCCCTCCTGCGCGACGCCGCCGCGTCACCTGCCGCGCCGATCCGCCCCGAGCTGGTCACCATCTCGGACACGCCGTACGACTCCGCCCTGTGGAGCGACTCGGACGACGAGGGGCTCGGCGCCCGGGACCGGCGCGCTCCCTGACCCGGGGAGGAGTCGAGCCCGACCGGCACCTCCCCCGAACCCGACCGGAGTCGTCACGTGGCCACTGGTACGGAACCCCCCGCCACCGAACCCAGACCTGAGAGCGGCGGTGTGCGGGGCGCTGCGCGGGCCGCGATCGCCGCCCCGCACCTGCGGACCGACCGCTGGTGGCTGGCCCCGGCCGGCACCGCCGCCGGCCTGCTCGCCTTCATCGTGTACTCGACCTGGCGCGCCTTCGCGAACACCGACTACTACGCGGCGCCGTACGTCTCGCCCTTCTACTCCCCGTGCCTGGCGGAGAACTGCGAGCCGATGCGGTCCGGCCCGAACTGGGAGATCTTCGGCAGCTGGTGGGGCATCTCGCCCGCGATCATCATCCTGATCTTCCCGCTCGGCTTCCGCCTGACCTGCTACTACTACCGCAAGGCCTACTACCGGGGCTTCTGGGCGTCCCCGCCGGCCTGCGCGGTGGCCGAACCGCACCGGAAGTACACCGGCGAGACCCGCTTCCCGCTGATCCTGCAGAACATCCACCGGTACTTCTTCTACGCCGCGCTCGTGGTCGCCGGGATCCTGACCTACGACACGGTGCTCGCCTTCCGCGACGAGACCTACGCCTGGGGCCACATGGGGCTCGGCACCCTCGTGTTCCTGGTCAACATCGTCCTGATCTGGGCGTACACGATCTCCTGCCACTCCTGCCGGCACATCGTCGGCGGCAAGCTCAAGCACTTCTCCAGGCATCCGGTGCGCTACCGGATGTGGCAGTGGGCGGGGAAGCTCAACGCCCGGCACATGCAGCTCGCCTGGGCGTCGCTGCTGAGCGTGGCGCTCGCCGACTTCTACGTCTACCTGGTCGCGTCGGGTGCCTTCGACGATCCGCGCTTCTTCTAGAGGGATGGGGCCTTATCGATGTCCGTGGTCGACCGGCAGGAGTGGGACGTCGTCGTGGTGGGCGCGGGCGGCGCGGGCCTGCGCGCCGCCATCGAGGCCCGGGAGCGGGGCGCCCGTACGGCCGTGATCTGCAAGTCGCTGTTCGGCAAGGCGCACACGGTGATGGCCGAGGGCGGCATCGCCGCGGCCATGGCCAACGTCAACAGCGGTGACAACTGGCAGGTGCACTTCCGCGACACCATGCGCGGCGGCAAGTTCCTCAACCAGTGGCGGATGGCCGAGCTGCACGCCCAGGAGGCGCCGCAGCGGGTCTGGGAGCTGGAGACCTGGGGCGCACTCTTCGACCGTACGAAGGACGGCCGGATCTCCCAGCGCAACTTCGGCGGCCACGAGTACCCGCGCCTCGCGCACGTCGGTGACCGTACCGGCCTGGAGCTGATCCGCACCCTCCAGCAGAAGATCGTCTCCCTCCAGCAGGAGGACTTCCGTGCGACCGGCGACTACGAGTCCCGGCTGAAGGTCTTCCAGGAGTGCACGGTCACGCGCGTGCTGAAGGAAGGGGGCCGGGTCTGCGGAGTCTTCGCCTACGAGCGCGAGTCGGGCCGCTTCTTCGTGCTGGAGGCACCGTCCGTGGTGATCGCCACCGGCGGCATCGGCAAGTCCTTCAAGGTGACGTCGAACTCCTGGGAGTACACCGGCGACGGCCACGCGCTGGCCCTGCTCGCGGGCGCTCCGCTGCTGAACATGGAGTTCGTGCAGTTCCACCCGACCGGCATGGTCTGGCCGCCGTCGGTGAAGGGCATCCTCGTCACCGAGTCGGTGCGCGGCGACGGCGGGGTGCTGCGCAACTCCGACGGCAAGCGGTTCATGTTCGACTACATCCCCGACGTCTTCAAGGACAAGTACGCCGAGACGGAGGAGGAGGGCGACCGCTGGTACGACGACCCGGACCACAACCGGCGCCCGCCCGAACTGCTCCCCCGTGACGAGGTCGCGCGGGCGATCAACGCCGAGGTGAAGGAGGGGCGCGGCTCGCCGCACGGAGGCGTGTTCCTCGACGTGTCGACGCGGATGCCCGCCGAGGTCATCAGGCGCCGGCTGCCGTCGATGTACCACCAGTTCAAGGAGCTGGCGGACGTCGACATCACGGCGGAGGCCATGGAGGTCGGGCCCACCTGCCACTACGTGATGGGCGGGGTCGCGGTCGACTCCGACACGGCGGCCGCGCGCGGGGTGCCCGGGCTGTACGCGGCCGGCGAGGTGGCCGGCGGCATGCACGGCTCCAACCGGCTCGGCGGCAACTCCCTGTCCGACCTGCTGGTGTTCGGCCGCCGGGCGGGCCGGCACGCGGCCGAGTACGCGGCCGGTCTGGCGGGGACGCGGCCCGTCGTGGACGACGAACAGATCGACTCGGCGGCGGCGGAGGCCCTGCGGCCCTTCTCGGCCGAGGCGGAGATCGAGGAACCGGCGGGCGGCCCGCCGGAGAACCCGTACACCCTGCACCAGGAGCTCCAGCAGACGATGAACGACCTGGTCGGCATCATCCGCCGGGAGCCGGAGATGGAGCAGGCCCTGGAGAAGCTGGCCGAGCTGCGGCTGCGGGCCCGACGGGCCGGGGTGGAGGGGCACCGGCAGTTCAACCCCGGCTGGCACCTCGCCCTGGACCTCAGGAACATGCTGCTGGTCAGCGAGTGCGTGGCGCGGGCCGCGCTGGAGCGCACCGAGTCGCGTGGCGGGCACACGCGCGAGGACCACCCGTCGATGGACCGCGCGTGGCGGCGGATCAACCTGCTGTGCGCGCTCACCGACCCGACGGGCGGACTGGCGGCGACGGACCCGGTCCGCGGCCAGATCGCCCTCACCCGTGAGACCACCGAACCCGTCCGTGCCGACCTGCTCGCCCTGTTCGACAAGGAGGAGCTGGTCAAGTACCTCTCCGAAGAGGAGCTCTACGAATGAGCGGCTATACGGCCCACTTCAAGGTGTGGCGCGGGGACGTGAGCGGCGGCGGCCTGGAGGACTTCGAGGTCGAGGTCAACGAGGGCGAGGTGGTGCTCGACATCATCCACCGCCTCCAGGCGACCCAGGCGCCCGACCTCGCCGTGCGCTGGAACTGCAAGGCGGGCAAGTGCGGTTCCTGCTCGGCGGAGATCAACGGCCGGCCGCGGCTGCTGTGCATGACGCGCATGTCGGTGTTCGACCGGGAGGAGACCATCACGGTGACGCCGCTGCGGGCGTTCCCGGTCGTCCGCGACCTGGTCACCGACGTCGGCTTCAACTACGCCAAGGCCAGGGAGGTCCCGGCCTTCGTGCCGCCGGCCGGTGTCGCGCCGGGCGAGTACCGGATGATGCAGGAGGACGTGGACCGCTCGCAGGAGTTCCGCAAGTGCATCGAGTGCTTCCTGTGCCAGGACACCTGCCATGTGGTGCGCGACCACGAGGAGAACAAGCAGGCGTTCGCCGGGCCGCGTTTCCTGATGCGGGTGGCGGAGCTGGACATGCACCCGCTGGACGCGGCAGCGGAGTCGGGCCTGGACCGCAAGACCACCGCCCAGGACGAACACGGCCTCGGCTACTGCAACATCACCAAGTGCTGCACGGAGGTCTGCCCGGAGGGCATCAAGATCACGGACAACGCGCTGATCCCCCTGAAGGAGCGGGCGGTCGACCGCAAGTACGACCCGCTGGTGTGGCTGGGATCGAAGATCAGGAGGCGCTCCTCGGCAGGCTGATCACTCGCCGGCCCAGCCCTCTTCGTACGCCCGCCAGTCCGCCTCGGTCGCGGCGAAGTCGATGTACAGCGCGACACCGAAGCGGGCCCGGTCCGCGTCCGTCCGGGACAGGCCGAGGCGGACACCGCGTACGGCGGGGGGGACGGTCTCGGCGTGGTTCCAGTGCCCGAAGCGGTTCTCGTGGAAGAAGGGCAGTCCCATCAGCAGGTCGGTGGAGGACGGGGTGACCTCCAGGGCGAGGGAGGTCTGCTGGGCGACGTAACCGCCGTAGGTGCTCTGCAGGGGCTGCATCGTGTCGTACGACATCATGGCGATCTGGTCGACGCGGCGGGCGACCTGACCGAAGAACTCCTGCGACCACCACTTGGGGTGGCCGGTGATGCCGCCCCAGACGGTGTGGAAGGCCGGGAGCGGGTCGATCTGGTGGGCGGCGACGGAGAGTTGCGCGTCCCGGGAGCGGGTCTCGCGGCGCAGGGCGTCGAGGAGGGTGAGGTAGTCGCGGTCGCCGGAGTGCAGGGGCTCCAGGTCCAGATGGACGCCCTCGTAGCCGGTGTCCAGGACCTGGCGGGCGGAGCGGACGACCTCGGCACGGGTCTCCGGCTTCTCCAGACGCATGCCGTCCGGGCTCTCGGTGGCGAGGACATCGCCGAGGAAGGCCTGGACACGGACGCCGGGGATCTTGTCGTGGACGGCCTCGATGAACCAACGGGCCCTCGGATACACCGACTTCGGGAGTGTCCCGTCGTGCTCCAGCGGGCCCGAGTGGACGTACAGGTCACGGATGCCGGTGTCCTTCAGCCGCCGGGCCAGGGCGTCGACGTCGGCGTCCTTCTTCCGTCCGTCGACCCAGGCGTGACCGAGCCAGAGGGCGTCCCGGTCACGGGTCCGGGTGCCGTCCGCCGGGTCGCCCATGTAGTTGATGCGGGCGGCTGCCAGAACGGCGAGGAGAGGGAGCAGGAGGAGCAGGGGGACGGCGATGGCCGTGCGTCTGACCCAGCGTCTGCGCCTGGTGCCGCTGCCCCGGGCGGGCTCGGGATCCCCCTGTAACGGTGCGGAGTTCTCGTTGTCGGCGTCTTTCGTGCGGTGCATGCCGTCTCCCCCCGGTGGTGCGGTTGATGTTGCCGGGGAGGACGATCAGCACCTCTGTTCGGTTGCGGGTCAGAACAGACTCAGGAGGGCCTCCGCCGGATCCGTGAGGCTCGTGTCGCCGCCGGGCAGGGGCAGTTCGAACCAGACGGTCTTGCCCCGGGGGGTGCGGCGGGAGCCCCATGCCGCGCTCAGGAGGCCCACCAGTTGGAGTCCCCGGCCGCCCTCGTCGGTGTCACGGGCCCGGCGGCGGCGGGGCTGGACCAGGCCGGAGTCCCACACCTCGCAGACCAGGGTCCGGTCGAGCAGGAGGCGCAGACGGATCTCGCCCTCGCCGTAGCGCAGGGCGTTGGTGACCAGTTCACTGACCAGGAGTTCCGTGGTGTCGACCAGGGGTTCCATGTCCCAGGCGAGCAACTGGGCGCGGGCGTACTCACGGGCCCGGCCCACGCTGCGCGGCTCGCGCGGCAGGGTCCAGTCGCCGACGGATTCCGTGGGCAGGCCCTGGACACGTGCCATCAGCAGGGCGATGTCGTCCTCGCCGTGATGGGTGTCGAGGGTGTTGAGGACGTGGTCACAGACGTCCTCCAGCGGCTGGGCCGGGTCGGAGAGGGCGCTGACGAAGGCCTGGAGGCCCTCGTCCAGGGGGTGGTCGCGGCTTTCGACCAGTCCGTCCGTGTAGAGCGCGAGGAGGGCGCCTTCGGGCAGTTCGACCTCGACCTCCTCGAAGGGCTCCCCGCCGACGCCGAGCGGCATGCCCGGCGGCACGTCGAGCATCAGCGCCGCCTCGCCCGGCTCGACCAGCACCGGCGGCAGATGGCCCGCGTTGGCGAAGGTGCAGCGCCGGGTGACGGAGTCGTAGACGGCGTAGACGCAGGTGGCGAGGTACACCTCCGACAGGTCCGCCTCGCGGGGGCGGCGGGCCGCCCGGGTCGCCTGCTGGACTCCTCCGGGAGCGCCGAGGCCACGGGCGATCTCGTCCAGCTGGGAGAGCACTTCGGCCGGTTCGAGGTCGAGCTGGGCCAGCGTGCGGACCGCCGTGCGCAGTTCGCCCATCGCGACGGCGGCACGCAGGCCGCGGCCCATGACGTCGCCGACGACCAGCGCGGTGCGGTGCCCGGGCAGTTCGATGACGTCGAACCAGTCGCCGCCGACCTCGCTGGGACGGCCGGTGTTGACGTTGCCGGGCAGATAGCGGCAGGCGATGTCGAGGCCGGAGGCCTCCGGGTCGCCGGGCGGGAGCAGGGACCGCTGCAGTATCAACGCGCGTTCGTGCTCGCGCCGGTAGAGGCGGGCGTTGTCGATGCAGACCGCGGCCCGGGCGGCGAGTTCGACGGCCAGGTCCCGGTCCCGGTCGCCGAACGGCTCGCTGCCCTTGGTGCGGGCGAACTGCACGAGTCCCACGACGGTGTCGTGGGCGACCATCGGCACGGCGAGCGTGGACTGCACGAGCCCGCCGTCCTCGCCCGCGACGGTCTGGGGCCGGGCCGTGCGCAGGGCGTCCGCGCAGGGCGAGTTGAACGGGTAGTGGTGGACCGCGCCGACCGCGACGGGCACACCGGCGCCCGCGAAGGGCGCGTCGGAGACGGCGCTGGCGAAGGCCACCCGGCGCAGCTCGGCGCTGCCGTCGGCGAGCCCGGGCGGCGTCTCGTCGCCGGCCAGCAGGCCCTGGTAGAGGTCGACCGTGGCCAGGTCGCAGAAGCCCGGGACGACCACGTCGAGGAGCTGCCGGGCGGTGATCTCCAGGTCGAGGGAGTTGCCGATGCGGGCTCCGGCCTCGTTCAGCAGGGCCAGATTGCGCCGGGCGGCGGCGGCCTCGCGGGCGGCGGCGCGGCGGGCGGTGATGTCGATCCCGAGCCAGGCGATCCCGATGGGACGGCCCGAACCGCTGTGCACGCGATAGAGGTTGACGGACCAGTGGCGCCGCTCGTCGGAACCCGGCACGAAGCCGGTGACGTGCATGTCGGTGATGGAACTGCCGGTCTCCAGCACCCGCCGCAGCGTGGCGGCGACCCGGTCGGCCTCGCCGCGCTGGAGGTAGTCGTGGACGCCCTTGCCGCGGTGGTCGTCGACGTCCCCGCCGAAGATCGACGCGAACCGCTGGTTGACGCGGCGGACCCGCAGATCGGTGTCGATCAGCAGGAAACCGAAAGGGGATTGACTGAAAATGGCCTGCGAGGCGGCGAGGTCGGTCTCGATGCTGCGCAGGGTGCGCACGTCGACGACGATGCAGACGGCGGCCTTCTCACCCTCCTCGGTGCGCGTCGGCATGACGTACACCTCGGCGAGCCCCTCGTGGCCGCATTCCCCCTCGGCGCCGCTCGGCATCCGGAAGGGCACCACGCCGGTCCACTCGCGGCCGTCGAGGATCTCGGCCATCTTGCGCATGCCGCGCTCACGGTGGCGCGGGTCGATGAACGCCTCGATGGGGTCCATGCCCACGGCACGGTCGGCGCGGATGCCGAACAGGTGCTCGGCGCGCAGGCTCCACTGGTCGACGAGCCCGTCGGGGCCGATGGAGAAGGACGCGACCTTGATGTAGTCGTAGATGGAGCCGGGGGGACTGCTCTGCCAGATGGCGTCCCCCTGCGGGACCCCGTCGGCGGCGAGCGCACCTCCCACCGCGGAGGCCAGGCCGTCGGCAGCCCTTGCCCTCGCGCCCTCCGACGGGTCCTCGGACTCCGTGGCCTTCGCTGGTATCTCGCTCACGCGAACCGTCCCCTCCAGCTCACCGCGTCCGGCACCGGTCACCGGGGGCGGCTGCCCGCAGTATCCAGCACTACGGTGCCGCACAACACGATGTTCACGATCACAGCACGGTCCCGATGGTTTTCGGTCCGGACCGTGACAACACTGCCAGTCTTCTAACCAGGGGACACGCCGTCGAATCCCGTGCACCGGCAACCGCCACTGGCCTGAACCAATCGCTCTACAGCGGCGATCCGTACGTACACCGGATATTCACTCCGGCACCGCGAGTTCGAACCACACCGTCTTGCCCGTGGCACCGGGCCGGGTGCCCCAGCGGCGGGAGGAGGAGGCCACCAGATGCAGTCCGCGGCCGCCCTCGTCCTCGAGTCGGGCGGCGCGCTCGCGGGGCGGGTCCGGCAGCGGGTCGGAGACCTCGACCAGGAGGGCGCCGTCCAGGCCCGAGCGGCGCACCAGGCGGACGCCGATGGGGCCCGTGGCGTGCCGCAGGGCGTTGGTGACCAACTCGCTGACCAGCAGTGCCGCGAGGTCCGCGAGGCTGTCGAGGTCCCAGTTGCGCAGTTGGCCGCGCACGGCATGGCGGGCGGTGCGCACGGCGCCCGGTTCGGCGGGGAAGGTCCAGCCGGCGCAGTCGTCCTCGGTGTCGATCACGCCGATCACTTCCCAGGCAGGAGCCCCACCCATGTCCGGTTTCATGGGGTTAATGGGCACATACCCGATATTGGAGGTGGAGTACCGCGCGGAGCAGCGCACTGTGGCACGAACGGCGTAAAGAGCGCTGGTACGGCAGCGCGATGGAGGTCGCGCGCCCCCGGCAGGCTTCAGGCGCCGGGCTGTTCCGGCCTTCCGGGGTCCGGATGTTTCGGCTTTCCGGGGGCGAAGTATCCCGGCCCTCCGGGGCCGAAGGCGTCCCGGCCCTCCGGGGCCGAAGGCGTCGCGGCCCTCCGGCGAAGGCGTCCCGGCCTTCAGGAAGCGGGGCCGCGCGAGGCCGGGGGGTGCCCGATTCCCAGGTGCGCGAGGGCCTGCCGTACGGCCGGGACGTCCTGGTCGAGCCAGGGCACGTCCCAGATCTCGCCGGGGCCGAGCCAGCGCAGTTCGTCGTGGTCCTGGAGCGGCACGGGAGCCGCTGAGCCGGGGCGCAGCCGGGCGGCCCACACGTGCAGGACGTAGGGCGCCCTGAGGGGCCACTCCCCCGGAACGCGCCCCCTGACCTCGGCGTCGACGCCGAGTTCCTCGCGCAGCTCCCGCGCGAGCGCCGCGTCGGCCGTCTCCCCGGGTTCCACCTTGCCGCCGGGCAGCTCCCAGCGCCCGGCCAGCTCGACGGGCGCGCTGCGCCGGGCGGCCAGCAACCGCCCGTCCTCGACCAGCGCGGCCCCCACGACGATCCGCTCACTCATGCCGGGAGCCTACGGGAGCGCCGCCGGTCTGCGGGGCGGCCCTCCCCGGGCGCCCTCGCGCCGGTCAGTCGTGCGCCACGGCCGGCCCGTTGTGGCCGAGCCGCTCGACCCAGTAGAGCTGCTTGTGGCCGCGACCGTCGAGGCTGTCCGCGATCCTCTGGGCCTCGGCCCGGGTCGCGTACCGGCCCACTCGGTAGCGGTTGCCGTTGTCGTCCTCTCGTATCACGAGCCAGGGGAGAGTGACCGTGCTGTCGTTCATCGCGCCCCTCCACTTCCCGCCCGCGGCCTGTGCCGTGCCCCGCCCGCCGAGGAAACCGCAATGCGCATATGCCCGAGCCTACGCCTAACCTTCACGGAGCGAATACGGGTTTTCACGAAGAGGTACGCAACCAGCCAGAACCCAGGGGGCGCACGCCGGTGAACGCGCCGTTCGCGCGCCTCTGAGCAACCGGCCGCGGGCATACCGCATACACGGCTGCCGACCTGCGTGAACGACGGTCGGTCAAGGGTTGTGCGGCACCCCGGTCCAGGTCGGCCCGTACGGCGACCGGGTGAGCGGGGCGCGCGAGAAGCGCGCCGCGGGGCGGATGGGAGCGTGCGCTACTTGACCGGAAGGTGGTAGGCGACCCGGTACCGATCGGCCGGAATGACCACGTCGGCCGTCTCCACCGGACGTCCGGAGGCGTAAAAGGTCCGCTGGATGACCAGGACCACATGCCCCGGGACACCGCCCAGGACGAGCAGCTCCTCGGCGAGGCCGGGCCGGGCGCCGACCTCCTCCGTGACGTTGTCCACGACCACGTCGATGGCGCGCATGCGCTCGACGACACCCATGCCGCCGACCGGCCCCTCCTCCGGCAGCATCACGGGCGTGCGCCCCGTGACGGTGAGCGGCTCCCAGGAGGTGGAGAGCATCATCGCCTCGCCGCCCTCGCGGTAGAGGTACCGCGTGCACATGACCCGCTCGCCCGGCTCGATGCCCAGCCGTCCGGCGATCGCGACGCTCGCCTCGGACTGCTCGCTGCTGGATTCCCAGGTGCCGCGCCCCTCGCCGTCGGCCTGCTCCTGGCGGAACGGCGTGGCTCCGCCGGACGGGCGGTAGCCGGAGCGGGAGATGCGGCGGGGCACGGGCCGCTCGCGCACATAGGTCCCCGAGCCGGAACGGCCCTCGACCAGGCCCTCCGCCATGAGCACCTTGCGGGCCTCCAGCGCGACCGTGTCCGAGACCCCGTACTCCTGGCGGATCCTGGCCTGGGAGGGCAGGCGGGTGTGCGGTGGCAGCTGACCGTCGACGATCTTCTTGCGGAGATCACCCGCGACGCGCAGGTACGCCGGCTGCTCACCGAATGTCACTGGCCGCTCCCATCAGCTTGTACAGACAGCAACAGCGTGGCAACCGTAGGTTGTGCGAGGCAAGTAAAGGCCAGAGAATCACTCGATGTGATGACATGGGGGGGCGGAGGGCTTTACGCAGGCACTTTCTCCCCGCTATAGCCACCCTCACACCTGCGCTTCGGACACTTCCCTCTCGCCTTCCCCGGGGGCCGGCGGGGTGGCCGCCAGACCGAGGGCCTTGCGCGCCGTGACGGTCGCCGGTCCGTCCACGGAGCCGTACGCCTTGTCGTAGTGCGCCTGGTAGGTGTCCGCGTCACCCGCGGTGCTCGCCCTCTCCCACTCCGTCCGCGCGTCCTCCAGGTCCGCCACGAGGCCGGCGACGGGTGTGCGGGCGCCGGCCGGCCAGGGGTGTCCGCGCAGGGCCTCGATCTGCTCGCCGAGCACGTCGTGGACCTGGGCGGCCCAGGCCCGGTGGGCGGCGAGGTCCTCCTCTGGGGCCTTCTCGGGCTCCTCGTAGAGCGCCGCGTCGAGGGCGTTGGCCGTGGACAGGAAGACGACCTGGTGGGTGTCGAGGGTGGTGGGGTCGCCGCGCAGCGATCCGGTGAGCCCGGCTCCGGCCTCGGTGTTGCCGAAGAGGCAGGTGATCGCGCGGTCGCCGAAGCGCCAGCTCTCCCGGGACGGCATCAGGTAGTACACGTCGACATCGGCCGGCATCGCCCAGGTGTCCATCGCGTACTGGTCCTGGAGGGCGTAGCACTTCTCGTCGGCGATGTCGGTGATCCGGGCGTCTCCCGGGAAGGGGCCGCCGGGCAGGGTGACGACCGCGAACACCTCGCCGTCGTGCCCTCCCCGGCACGGCACCCGGTCGACGTCGAGGGTGTCGCCCTCCAGCCCGCCGGGCGCGTCGAAGCAGTCGCCCTTCTCCAGCGACAGGCTCTCGTTGCCCCGCGCGGTGTCCTTGAACCCCTCCCAGACCTCCGACGCGGCCCCCGTGGACAGCACCACCGCCCACAGGGCGATCCCGGCGGACGACAGCACCGAGCCCGCGATCGCCATGCCCCGCCCGCTCTGCCCGGACCGCCGGATCTGCCGCAGCGCGATCAGCCCCAGCACCAGCCCCGCGGCCGGCAGGAAGCAGAGCACGCCGAGGACCAGTGCGGCCACGGCGAGCGCGTTGACGGAGACCGGAGTGCCGTAGGGGCGGCCGGCGGGGCCGTAGGGGCTGTGGAGGCCGTGATCCGGGGCTCCCCGGGGCCGGTCCCCCGGAGGCGGGCCGAACGGGTCCCGGGGCTGCTGGTGCCCCGGGGGCGGGGGTATGGACACGGTTACGGTGCTCCTGGCTGAGGCGGTGAGAGAGCGGGCCGTCCGGAACCGACGTACGGCTGGGCGCATCGTAAGCGGCCGGATCGCGGGGGCGGAATGTTCCTGGGTGTCGGAGGGTGCCGGCGGGCTCGGATCGGGTGCGCCCCTCATCCCGTGCGGTGGCCCGTCACCCGGCGGCAGGCCCGCACATACGCCCGCACCAGGGGTTGCTGCCCGTCCCCGCGTCTCCAGGCCAGGACGTAGCGGCTCGGGGCGAGGCCGCGCACCGGACGGGCCGTCACGCCGCCCAGCGTGAGCAGGGGGACGTTGCCCTCCGCCACGAGGCAGACGCCGAGGCCGGCGGCCAGGGCCTCGTACGTCTCCTCGGTGCTCGCGATCTCGGCGCCGATGCGGGGCGGGCGGCCACCGCGCGCGTCGAGGGCCAGCCAGTGGTCGCGCAGCGGACCCGTGCTCTCCGGCAGGGCGAGGAACGGCTCGTCGGGCCTACGCCAGTCCGGCCAAGTCGCCTTAGTCGTGGACCGACTTGCGGATGCGGTCGGGTACCTGAACCGGTTCCCAGGTGTGCGGGGTGTCGCCGTAGCGTCCGTCCACCTGGTCCGGCTCGGTCCTCTTCCGTGCCGCGAACAGCCGGCCGCCGACGCAGGTCAGGCGGATGTCCGCGTGCTTGGGTCGTTTTCGGCCACTCGACCGGAGCACCCGGGGCGCCGCGAGCCGCGCCCGCCGGGCCCTCGGCTCAGCCGGAGTTGCGCCGCAGCAGGACGAGTTCCGCGTTCATCTCGGCGAGGAACCGGACGACCACCTCCAGCTCCTCGGAGCTGAAACGGCCGCGGGCCGCGTCGGTGCTCCGGGCCAGGGGGCGGAAGTAGTCCCGGGCCAGGCCCCGGGCCGTGTCGGCGTAGTGCAGGTGCACCACGCGGCGGTCGCCGGCGTCGCGGACCCGGCGGATGTGCCCGGCCCGCTCCAGCCGGTCGAGGCAGGCGGTCACCGCGCCGGACGTGAGATTGAGCTGCCCCCGCAGGCGGCCCGGGGTCATGGGCTCGCCCGCCGCCTCCGGGTCGGAGTCGGCGTCCAGGATCGCGATCAGGGCCTGCATGTCGGTCAGGTGCAGGCCCTGATCCTGGGCGAACTCCTGGGCGATGCGGTTGAACTCGCTGTTCATCCGGCGCAACAGAACGGCGAAGGTCTGCAACCCGGTGGGGTCGTCCGCCGGAAGAGATGCCGTGGGTGCACCGGAGCCGCTCATCCCCCCAGCCTAGTATCTCTCAATCATTGAGATACTTTATGAGTGAGTTAGTTTCTCCGCGACTCACTTCCTACGGCATGGGATGCGCATGAGTACCGCACAGCGTCGGGTCCGGCGGCTCGTACCGCTCGTTCTGCTGCTCGTCTGGCTGGGGGTGGGCGGAACGCTCGGCCCCTACGCGGGCAAGCTCGGCGAGGTGGCCACCAACGACCAGGCCGCCTTCCTGCCGCGGAGCGCCGAGTCCACCCGGGCCCTCGAAGCCCGCGCCGCCTTCGACCGGACCGGGACCGTGCCGGCCGTCGTGGTCTGGACGGCGGACGGGGCACGGTTCACGAAGGACCAGCAGGCCGAGGCCGGCCGGGCCGTCGCCGCGCTCGCCGGGAAGCCCGGCGTCGTGGGCCGCCCCTCCCCCGCCCTGCTCTCCGACGACCGCGAGGCGATACAGGCCGTCGTCCAGCTGAGGCCCGACCTCGGTGACGACCTGCCCGCCGTTCTCGGCACGGTGCGCGAGGCGGCCCGGGGCGTGCCCGGCACCACGGCGCGGATCGCCGGGCCGGCGGCCAGCCAGGCCGACCTGTCGGACGCCTTCGCGGGCATCGACGGACTGCTGCTGGGTGTGGCTCTCGGCGCCGTGCTGCTGATCCTGCTGCTGGTGTACCGGAGCGTCCTGCTGCCGTTCCTGATCATCCTGGGGTCGGTCTTCGCGCTGGGCCTCGCCTGTGCCGTGGTCTACGTCCTGGCCGACCGGGATGCGGTCCGGGTCGACGGCCAGGTGCAGGGCATCCTGTCGATCCTGGTGATCGGCGCCGCCACCGACTACGCCCTGCTGCTGGCCGCGCGCTTCCGGGAGGAACTCACCCTGCACGGAGACCGTTTCACAGCCGCGGTGGCCGCCGTACGCCGTTCCTTCGGGGCGATCACCGCCAGCGCCGCCACCGTGGCACTCGGGCTGCTGGCCCTGCTCGCGAGCGACCTCACCAACAACCGCGCCCTCGGACCGGTCGGCGCCATCGGCATCGGCTGCGCCGTGCTCGTCACGCTCACCTTCCTGCCGGCCGCCCTGGCCCTGCTGGGCCGTGCCGCGTACTGGCCCTCCCGGCCGAAGCCGCCGCGGGAGTCCGCCGAGGGCAGCGGCGTGTGGCGGCGGGTCGCGGCCGTCGTCGCCACCCGGCCGCGCCGCACCTGGGCGGTGACGGCGCTGCTGCTGGCCGTGTGCGCGGCCTTCTCACCCTCCCTGTCCTCCAAGGGCGTTCCGCTGGACGAGATCTTCGTCAACGACGCGCCGTCGGTGGCCGCGCAGCGCACCCTGGGCGAGCACTTCCCCGGCGGGTCCGGCAACCCCGCCGTGATCATCGCCGACGCCGGCCGGGCCGCCGAGGTGACGGCCGCCGCGCGCAGCACCGAGGGCGTCGCCTTCGCCGGCGCCGTCTCCGCCTCCGGACGGCCCGGGGCGGGCGAGCCGCTCGTCGCCGACGGGCGCGTACGCGTCGACGCCACCCTGGAGGCGGCCGCGGACAGCGATGCCGCCAAGGAGACCGTCGAGCGGCTGCGCGCGAAGGTGCACGCGGTGCCCGGCGCCGACGCCCTGGTCGGCGGGTACACGGCGCAGCAGTACGACACCCAGCAGACCGCCGCCCGGGACCGCACGGTCATCGTGCCGATCGTGCTCGCGGTCATCCTGCTGATCCTCATGCTGCTGCTGCGCTCGCTGCTGGTGCCGGTACTGCTGGTGGCGACCGTGGGGCTCAACTTCCTGGCGACTCTGGGGGTGTCGGCGCTGGTCTTCCAGCACCTCCTCGGGTTCAGCGGCACGGACGCCTCGGTGCCGCTGTACGGCTTCGTGTTCCTGGTGGCGCTCGGCGTCGACTACAACATCTTCCTCATGTCCCGGGTCCGGGAGGAGGCGCTCGCGCACGGCAACCGGCAGGGCGTGCTGCGCGGGCTGACCACCACCGGCGGCGTGATCACCTCGGCGGGGGTCGTGCTCGCCGCGACGTTCGCGGCACTGATGGTGATCCCCCTGGCGTTCCTGGTGCAGATCGCGTTCATCGTCGCCTTCGGAGTGCTGCTCGACACGCTCGTGGTGCGCTCCCTGCTGGTGCCCGCGCTGATGATCGACATCGGGCCCCGGGCGTGGTGGCCGAGCGCTCTCGCCCGCCGGGAGGACTGAACCACCCGCGCCGACCGGGGGTGCATCCGCCGCGGGCGCCGGGCCGGAAGTGTTCCCGTCAGGGCCGGTCGCGATCCGGCGGCACGGGCAGCGGTGCGGGGCGCCGGGGAGGTACGGGTATGACGACGGACGGGCAGCGGCTGCACTGCCTGGTCACCGGGGCGTCCGGATACATCGGCGGTCGCCTGGTGCCGGAACTGCTGCAGGAGGGCCATCGCGTCCGGTGCCTGGCCCGCTCCCCCGGCAAGCTCCGCGACCACCCCTGGGCGGCACACGCCGAGTCGGTCCGGGGCGACGTCACCGACCCCGAGTCGGTCGCCGCCGCCATGCGGGGAGTCGACGTCGCCTACTACCTGGTGCACGCCCTGGGCTCCGGCTCCCGCTTCGAGGACACCGACCGCGCCGCCGCCCGGATCTTCGCCGAGCAGGCCCGGGCCGCGGGCGTACGGCGGATCGTCTACCTCGGCGGGCTCACACCCCACGGCGTGCCGGAGGCGTCGCTCTCCCCGCACCTGCGGTCCCGGGCCGAGGTCGGGCAGATCTTCCTCGACTCCCCCGTGCCCGCGACGGTGCTGCGGGCCGCCGTCGTCATCGGCTCCGGGTCGGCGTCTTTCGAGATGCTGCGCTACCTCACCGAACGCCTGCCCGTCATGGTCACCCCCAGCTGGGTGCACACCCGCACCCAGCCCATCGGGGTGCGGGACGTGCTGCGCTACCTCGTCGGGTCGGCCGGCATGCCGGACGACGTCGACCGGGCCTTCGACATCGGCGGGCCGGACGTCCTCACCTACCGCGACATGATGCTGCGCTACGCCGCCGTGGCCGGGCTGCCGCGGCGGTTCATCGTGCCGGTCCCCGTCCTCACCCCGCGGCTGTCCAGCCACTGGGTCGGCCTGGTCACCCCGGTGCCCGCCTCCCTGGCCCGGCCGCTGACCGAGTCGCTGCGGCACGAGGTCGTCTGCCGCGAACACGACATCGCCCGGTACGTGCCGGACATCCCGGGCCGCCCACTGCCGTTCGACGAGGCCCTGACCCTGGCGCTGCGCAAGGTGCGTGAGGCGCAGGTCGCCACGCGCTGGTCCTCGGCCTCGGTGCCCGGAGCGCCCAGCGACCCGCTGCCCACGGACCCCGACTGGGCGGGCGGCAGCCTCTACGAGGACGTCAGGCAGCGGCCGGTCGACGCGTCCCGGGCGGCGCTGTGGAAGGTCGTGGAGGGTATCGGCGGCGAGAACGGCTGGTACTCCTCCCCGCTCGCCTGGACCGTCCGGGGCCTGCTGGACCGGTTCGCGGGCGGGGTGGGACTGCGCCGCGGACGACGGGACACCGAGCGGCTGAGGGTCGGTGACTCGCTCGACTTCTGGCGGGTCGAGGAGCTCGAACCCGGTCATCTGCTGCGGCTGCGCGCCGAGATGCGGCTGCCCGGACTCGCCTGGCTGGAGATGTACGCCGAGACCGACGACGACGGCCGCACCCGCTACCGGCAGCGCGCCCTGTTCCATCCGCGCGGCCTGCTGGGCCACGCCTACTGGTGGAGCGTCGCCCCGTTCCACGCCGCCGTGTTCGGCGGCATGGCCCGCAACATCGCCCGGGCCGCGTCCGAGGGCACCGGCGGGCCCCGCGGGGCCGCGCGCAGCAGGCGGGCCCGCGCGCGGCGAAGCGTCCGGCGGCACCGATCGCAATCCGCACCACCGCACCAGGAGTGACGCCATGACCGTCGCGGTCGTCCTGTTCACCTCGGACCTGCGTCTGCACGACCATCCGCCCCTGCACGCCGCGCTGCACACGGCCGACGAGGTGGTGCCCCTGTTCGTCCGCGACCCCGCCGTGCACGCCGCCGGCTTCGACGTGCCCAACCGCGCCGCCTTCCTCGCCGACTGCCTCGCCGACCTCGACTCCTCGCTGCGCCGCCTCGGCGGACGGCTGGTGGTGCGCAGCGGGCCGGTCGCCCGTGAGGTCCGCGCGGTCGCCACCGCGTGCGGTGCCACGCAGGTGCACATGGCGGCGGGGGTCACCGGCTACGCCCACCGCCGCGAGGAGCGGCTGCGCGAGGAACTCGACGCCGCCGGGGTCGCGCTGCGGGTGCACGACAGCGTGGTCACCGCCGTCGCGCCGGGGGCCGTGACACCGCTCGGCTCGGACCACTTCGCCGTGTTCACCCCCTACATGCGCCGCTGGTCCAAGGAGCCGCTGCGCGACCTCCTGCCCGCGCCGCGTGCGGTGCGGGTCCCCGACACGGTGCGCGGCGAGGAACCGCCGTCCCGTCCGGAGGCGGCCGACCTGTCGCCGGACCTCCCGGCCGGCGGGGAGTCGGCGGGGCGCAACAGGTTCGCGCGGTGGGCGGACACCGGCCTGTCCCGCTACGAGGAACGGCACGACGACCTGGCGGGTGACGCGACCTCACGCCTGTCGCCCTACCTCCACTTCGGGGCGCTGTCGCCGGTGGAGGTCGTCCGGCGGGCCCGCGAGCGGGGCGGTGCCGGGGCGGAGGCGTTCGTCCGCCAGTTGTGCTGGCGCGACTTCCACCACCAGGTCCTCGCGGCCCGGCCCGAGGCGTCCGTCCGGGACTACCGCTCCCGGGACGACCGGTGGCGCGGCGAGGAGGAGGCCGCCGAGGACATCGAGGCGTGGAAGGAGGGCCGCACCGGCTATCCCGTGGTCGACGCGGGCATGCGCCAGCTGCGCCACGAGGGCTGGATGCACAACCGGGCACGGCTGGTGGTGGCGAGCTTTCTGACCAAGACGCTGTACGTGGACTGGCGGATCGGCGCCCGGCACTTCCTGCGGCACCTGGTGGACGGCGACCTGGTCAACAACCAGCTGAACTGGCAGTGGGTCGCGGGCACCGGCACCGACACCCGCCCCCACCGCGTCCTCAACCCCGTGCTCCAGGGCAAGCGCTACGACCCGGACGGCACCTACGTACGCCGCTGGGTGCCGGAACTGGCGGACGTCTCAGGCGCCGCGGTGCACGAACCCTGGCGGCTGCCGGACGACGAGCGGGCCCTGCTGCGCTATCCGGAGCCGCTCCTCGACCTGGGCGAGGGCCTGGCCCGCTTCCGGCAGGCCCGGGGGCGCGACTGACAGCCCGGATCCCGGCGCATCCGAAACACCGCTCCCCGCGGAAGCACTGATGTGCGGATGACCGGAAGCGAGAAGGGGTGGCGCATGCTTGGACCGCGGCCGACGGTGGCCGGACCGGCGGAGACGGACGACGCCCCGCTCACGGCTCCCGGGGCCACGCGTGCCATGGAGGCGGTCCTCGAGCGGGTGCTCGAGGCGCGGCTGCGGCAGGCCCGCGACACGGATGCGGTGTTCACCCAGGAGATGGCCGAGCGCGTCGCCGCGTTCGTCCGGCGCGGCGGCAAGCGGCTGCGGACGGCGTTCGTGTGGTGCGGCTGGCGGGCCGCGGGCGGCTCCGGTGACGCGGACGCCGTCCTGCGCACGGGCGCGGCCCTCGAACTGCTGCAGGCCTGCGCCCTCGTCCACGACGACGTGATGGACGGCTCGCCGCTGCGCCGGGGCGGCCCCGCACTGCACGTGGACTTCGCCCACGGGCACCGGGCCGGCCGGACGAACGGGTCCGCCGAGGCGTTCGGGAGGTCGGCGGCCGTACTCGCGGGCGATCTGGCGCTGGCGTGGGCGGACGACCTGCTGACCGAGACGGCGCTCGCCTCACCGTACGGCCCGCGGCTGAACGACGAGTGGCGGGCCATGCGCACCGAGATGGTCGCCGGGCAGTACCGCGACCTGCGCGCACAGGAGAGCGGCTCGTCCGGCGCCGAGGAGGCGCTGACCATCGCCGTCCTGAAGAGCGCCCGGTACACGGTCGCACGGCCCCTGGCGCTCGGTGCCTGTCTGGCCGGTGCCGACGCGCCGACCCTGGACGCGCTGCGGGCCGCGGGCCGGTGCGCGGGGCTGGCCTTCCAGCTGCGCGACGATCTCCTCGGTGCGTTCGGGGACCCGGCGCTCACCGGCAAACCGGCCGACGACGACCTGCGCTCCCGCAAGCTGACCCCTTTGCTCGCCGTCGCCGTCCGGCTCGCGGAGGCCGGCGGCGACCGGGACGCGGCCGCCGTGCTCGCCCCGGACGCGGACGCCCTGCCGGGGCACAGCGTCGAGCGGATGCGGGCGGCACTGGAACGCACGGGCGCCCGGGCCGAGGTGGAGTCGAGGATCGCGGACCTGGCGGCCGCCGGTCTGCGGCGCTTCGAGGAGACCGGCGCGGCCCCCGCCGTGCGGCGGGAGTTCGCCGCCCTCGTCGAGCGGGCCACGGGCGTCGCCCCGCGGCACGCGCAGGAGCTCGTATGAGGACGGTGACGGGCCCGACGGACCATGTCGTCGTGGTGGGGGCCGGGCTGTCCGGACTGGCGTGCGCCCTGCACCTGCTGGGCGCCGGCCGACGGGTCACGCTCGTCGAACGGGACGCCGGGCCGGGCGGGCGGGCCGGGCGGGTCCGGCTCGGCGACTACCTGGCGGACACCGGACCCACCGTGCTGACGATGCCGCATCTGGCCGACGAGGCGTTCGCGGCGGTCGGCGAACGCCTCGACCGGCACGTCGAGCTGGTGGCCCTGCACCCCGCCTACCGGGCCGGATTCGCGGACGGTTCCTCGCTCGACGTGCACACCGACGGCGACGCCATGGAGGCGGAGGTGCGGCGCTTCGCCGGACCGGCGGAGGCGGCGGGCTACCGCAGGCTGCGCCAGTGGCTGGAGCGGCTGTACCGGGCGCAGATGCGCCGTTTCATCGACACGAACTTCGACTCGCCGTTCCAGCTCGCGCACCCGGACCTGGCCCGGCTGGCGGCCCTCGGCGGTTTCGGGCGCCTGGACGGCCGGATCGGCCGCTTCCTGTCCGACGCCCGCCTGCGCCGGGTCTTCTCCTTCCAGGCCCTGTACGCCGGTGTGGCACCGGCCCGGGCGCTCGCGGCCTACGCGGTGATCGCCTACATGGACACCGTGGCCGGCGTCTGGTTCCCCAAGGGCGGCATGCACGCGCTGCCCCGGGCGATGGCGGACGTGGCGGCCGCAGCCGGGGCCGAGCTGCGCTGGTCGGCCGAGGTGAGCGTCCTGGAACGCTCCGCCGGACGGGTGCGGGCGGTCCGGCTCGCCTCGGGTGAGCGCATCCCGTGCGACACGGTGGTGCTGACCTGCGAACTGCCCGCCGCGCACCGGCTCCTGGGCCGGGCACCCCGGCGTCCGGTGCCGCTCAGGCACTCGCCGTCCGCGGTGGTCCTGCACGCCGGGACCGACCGCACCTGGCCCCAGCTGGCCCACCACACGCTGTCCTTCGGCGCCGCGTGGGAGCGCACCTTCGACGAGCTGACCCGCTCCGGGACGCTGATGAGCGACCCGTCGCTGCTGATCACCCGGCCGACGACGCACGACGCCTCGCTCGCGCCGCCGGGCCGCCACCTCCACTACGTCCTGGCCCCCTGCCCCAACACCGCCGTCGGCCCCTCCGCCGCCGCCTGGCGCGACCTCGGCCCGCGGTACCGCGACAGCCTGGTCGCCGAGCTGGAACGCCGCGGCCTCGACGGTTTCGCCTCCGGTATCGAGGAGGAGCTGCTGGTGACACCGCTCGACTGGACGGTGCAGGGCCATGCGGCGGGCAGTCCCTTCTCGGTCTCCCACACCTTCGCCCAGACCGGGCCCTTCCGGCCGCGCAACCTCGTCCGCGGGCTGGACAACGTGGTGCTCGCCGGCTGCGGGACGACCCCCGGTGTCGGCGTCCCGACCGTGCTCATCAGCGGGAAGCTCGCCGCCGCCCGCGTCACCGGGGGCGGTGGGCGGGTGCCCCGGGCCGGCCGGGCCTCGTACCGCCGCCCGTCCACCCCGACCGGAGCAGGTGCCCATGACCCGTCGTGAACTGGACGCCGCCGGGATCACCGACCCCGGCCTGCGCGCCGCCTACAGCCGGTGCCGGCAGCTCAACGCCCGCCACGGGCGCACCTACTTCCTGGCCACGCGCCTGCTGCCGCTGGAACGCCGTACGGCCGTGCACGCGCTGTACGGCTTCGCCCGCTGGGCCGACGACATCGTCGACGACCTGGACCGTCGCGTGACACCCGACGAGCGGGACCTGCTGCTGAAGCGGCTGGAGGAGGACCTCGGACACGCGTTGCGCACCGGCGGCGGGGACGAACCGGTGGTCCGGGCCGTGGCCGACACCGCCGAGCGCTACCGCATCGAGGTGGACCTGTTCGCCGACTTCCTGGCCTCGATGCGCGCCGACCTGACCGTCACGGACTATCCCACCTATGCCGACCTGCGGGACTACATGCACGGTTCGGCCGCGGTGATCGGCCTGCAGATGCTGCCCGTGCTCGGCACGGTCGTCCCGCGCGAGGAGGCGGCACCGCACGCCGCGGCCCTCGGGGTGGCGTTCCAGCTGACCAACTTCCTGCGGGACGTGGGCGAGGACCTGGACCGCGGCCGCGTCTACCTGCCGGCGGACCTGCTGGCCGCCCACGGCGTGGACCGGCCGCTGCTGGAGTGGAGCCGGCGCAGCGGCCGCCGCGACCCGCGCATCCGGGCCGCCCTGGTCGCGGCCGAGGCCCTGACCAGGGACGTGTACCGGGAGGCGGAACCGGGCATCGCGATGCTCGACCCGCGGGTGCGCCCCTGCATCAGGACCGCGTTCACGCTGTACGGCGGCATCCTCGACGCGATCGCGCGGCACGACTACACCGTGCTGCACCGCCGTGCCGTGGTGCCCCGCCGGCGGCGGGCGGCGACCGCCGCGGCCGGTGTGCTCAAGGTGGCCCGTGCGCGGTGGGCGTCCCCCGCGGCGGCTCCGGCCGCACCGGAACGGAAGGAGCAGGGTCGTGCCTGACCGAGCGGACAGGACACGCTGGACGTCACCGCTGCGGCGGCGCCGCGGCCCCGGCTGGGCGGAGCAGCGACCGACCTGGCGCGCGGCCCGTCCGGCGCTGATCGCCGACACCCTCAAACGGGCGTCCGCCCGGCCCTCCGGCAACTGGTTCGTGGTGGGCGCCTCCCGGGACGTGCGCCCCGGCCGCCCCTACGGCAGGACCGTCGGGGGCGTGGAGGTGGTGCTGTGGCGCTCCGCGGCGGGTGAGCTCCGGGCCGGGCCCGGCGCCTGCCCGCACCTCGGTGCCCCGCTGCGGGACAGCCGGGTGATGTGCGGCACGCTGGTGTGCCACTGGCACGGACTGGCCCTGGAGGGCTCCGCGTTCGCCGGCTGGCAGCCGTACCCCGTCCACGACGACGGCGTGCTGGTGTGGGTCCGGCTGGACGCGGTGGGCGGCGAGGAGCCCTCGGAGCGGCCCGTGGTCCCGGCCCGGCCCGCGCCGGGCAGCGGGGTGGACGCCGTGTTCACGGCGGCCGGACGGTGCGAACCGCAGGACGTGGTGGCCAACCGGCTCGACCCGTGGCACGGGTCCTGGTTCCACCCCTACTCGTTCGTCGACCTGACGGTCGTGCGGGAACCTCACGGTGACGAAGGGGGCGACGAGGACGACGCCTTCGAGGTCGATGTCTCCTTCCGGGTGGCGGGCCGTCTGGTGGTGCCCGTACGGGCCGAGTTCACCGCGCCGGAACCGCGCACCGTCGTCATGCGCATCACCGACGGCGAGGGCGCCACGTCCGTGGTGGAGACCCATGCCACGCCGCTGACCGCCGCGGACGCCGAGCAGCCGCGGACGGCCGTGATCGAGGCGGTCGTCGCCGCTTCGGACCGGCCCGGTTTCGCACTGGCCCGCGCCGCCGCACCCGTGCTGCGTCCCCTGATGCGGCGGACGGCGGGGCGCCTGTGGCGCGACGACCTCACCTACGCCGAGAGGCGCTGGGAGTTGCGCAGCGCCGGGCGGTTCCCGGGGTGAGGTGGACGCCCGCCGCACAGCACCGGGCGCTGCCCCGCCCAGTGGCCTGACGTCACCGGCGTCACCGGCGTGCCGGACGCCCCGCTAGTGCGGCGAGGGCCCGCAGCACCGGGGAGCGGCCCGCCCGTGGCACGGTCCACAGCGCCTGGCCGCGGACGCCCCACCCGGCGAGCAGAGCGTTGGACGCCAGGAAACCCGTGGTGGCCGCGCGTTCCATCAGGGCCACGGGCAGGTCGCAGCGGAGCCCGTCGCCGGCCAGCGTCAGCCACGGGTGGGGGGTCCGCACCGCGGGGCGCCGGTGGTGGGTGCCGACCGGGAAGAGCGGGCAGTCCGAGCGCCACTCGTGCCGGGCGTCGACGATCCGCGCCGCGGCGGTCTCCGGGTACACCCGGTGCAACTGCCCGAGCAGCGCGCCCTGCACGGCCCCGGGGTCCGCACCGGGAGTGACGGCGTAGGCGTGCAGTTCCACCACGGAGCCGCCGTGCTTCCCGGCCCAGCGGGCGGCCTCGCCCTCGTAGCGTTCCAGGACGCTGATGTTGTCGAGGCCGTGGTAGCCGCTGGTGCCGAGGAAGCCGGGGCGGTCGGCCCGGACCGGCCGGTCGAGCCAGAGCCGCGACACGAGGAACGGCGGGGCGGTGCGCAGGGCGGCGATGCCGTCGCGCCAGGGGGCGGTGCCCAGGGCCGGCGAGGCGGCGACGACCCGGCGCAGTCCCCCGGTGTCGAGCGCGAGCACCACCGCGTCGTGCCGTTCGGTGCCGGTGCCGGTGCGCACCTCGGCTCCGTCGGTGCCGACGGGGTCGACGCCGTCCACGGGGGTGCCGGTACGCACGGTCGCGCCGAGCCGCCCGAGGTAGTCGCCGAGCGGCTCCCACAGGGCCTGCGGGAAGGGCTCGTCGGGCACGTCGAAGAGCAGCCCCTCCGAGGAGCCGAGGAAGTAGATGTGGAACATCAGCATCAGTTCGGCGGCGGAGAGTTCGCGCGGGTCGGCGAAGAAGCTGCGCGAGAACACCTCGAAGGCCAGATGGTGCGCGGCCTCGGGGAAGCGGACGCGTTCGAGGAAGGCGGTCGCGCTGAGATCGTCGAAGCGTGTGTAGACGTCGGGCACACGCACGTCCGTCAGCGGCAGCGCCGCCCGGGCGTCCAGGGCGGTGAGGTCGCGCCAGCCGAAAGTGGGGCTGAGGGCGACGAAGCCGAGGGCGCTCAGGGGCGGGGTGCGCGGGACGCGGGCGAAGCTGTCGGTCAGTCCGCCGCTGTGCCGCAGGGGGTAGTCGGGCAGCGGGGTGAGCCGGGCGAGGGCGGGGTCGATGCGCCGCAGCAGGCCGCGCAGGTTGTAGTACTGCCGGAAGAAGGCGTGGAAGCCGCGGCTCATGGTCACCTCGGAGCCGTCGGCCAGCCGGGTGCGGTACCCGGCGAGCCGGCCGCCCAGGGAGTCCTCGCGCTCGTAGAGGGTCACCCGGGCGCCGCGTTCGGCCAGTCCGGTGGCCGCGGCGAGTCCCGCGATGCCGCCGCCCACCACGGCGACGGACGGTGCGTCCCCGGGCGCGAACCGGTCCCGGCCGGGCGCCGGCATCAGGATCTCGGCCTTGCGGTCCCGGCCGCGGCGGGCGGCCGGGCGGGAGCTCGCGGGACGGCTCTTGGGTGTGCTTCTCGGAGTGCTCTTCGGTGTGCTTCTCGGAGTGCTCTTCCGTGTGCCCTTCCGTGTGGTCGTCGGTGTGCTGTCCGGTGTCCTGTCCGGTGTGCTCCTCGGGAGACTCATCAGGTGGCCTCCCCGGCCGCGGCCGATCCGTTGCGGGCGACGAACGTGTGCGTGACGCCGGTCTGCCATCCCGCGAGGGGCAGGGCCCGCGCGCCCGTGAACCCGGCCCGGGTCAGCCGCCCGGTGAAGCCGGAAGCCGTGTCGAAGTCGAGGACGCTGTGAAACAGGTGCCGGTACAGGGCCCGGTCACCGGTGAGCGTGCCCGCCGGGATGATCACCCCTTGGCACACGGCCGTCCACAACGTCCGGTGCGCGGGCGAGCCGCCGAGGCTGTACTCGTGGACGGCGAGCCTCCCGCCCGGCCGCAGCAGTCCGCGCACCGTGCCGAGGACGCCGTCCGGATCGGAGACGTTGCGGAACAGGTAGGCGGCGAAGACCGCGTCGAAGGGCCCTTCGCCGGCCGTCGCCAGCTCCTCGGCGCTCAGGTGCAGGAAGCGCACGGTGCCGGGCCAGGGCTTGGTCAGGGCCCGCCCCAGCATGCCGGCGGAGGCGTCCACCGCGGTGATCCGCGCACGGGGTGCGGCCCGCAGCAGGGCCCGGGTGGAGGCGCCGGTGCCGCAGCCCAGGTCGAGCAGGTGCAGCCCGGCCCCGTCCTCCGGGAGCCTCAGCCGGCGGGCCGAGCGCAGCAGGTCGGCACGGTAGCCCGGGTTGAGGCCGGTGAGACGGTCGTAGGTGCGGGACGCGTGGTCGAAGGCGCGTGCCAGGTCGCGGTCGCGCAGCAGGGTCATCGGGGGCTCTCTCCGGTTCCTGGGGCGGGGTGGGTGCGGCGGGGCAGAAAGGGCACCTCGAGCGCGGTGCGCAGCATCGGGCCCACCGGGGTGCGCAGTCCGATGCCCCACTCCTCGCGGAGCGAGGTGGCGCCGTCGAGGAAGCGCAGCAGGCGATGGGCCGGGGTCCGGCGGAAGAGGCCGGTGAAGAACGCGGGACCGTCGATCCGGCCGGTGTCCAGGGCCCGCAGCAGCACCGCGTCCATGGCGAGCGCCCGCCGCCCGTGCGGCGCGGGCACCACGGCGCGGCCGTCCCGCAGTGCGGCGGCGACGGCCCGGCTGTGCCGCTGTACGGCCGCGAAGGTGTAACCGGTGGCGGGGCGGGTGGCGCCGCCCGCCGTCCCGATGCGGAAGACGGCCGTACCGGTCCGCCGGGGGAAGCGGGCGTCGGTCATGGGGATGACGCCCTGCTCGGCGCTCTCCACGGCGAACTCGCCCAGGCACAGCACCTCACGGGCGTAGTGACCGAGCGCCGCCTCGTACGCCGTCGTCGTCAGCGGGGTCCGGGAGAACTCGGTGTACTCGACGAGCGCCCGGTCCGGGGCCAGCGGCAGGACGTAGCCGAAGGCGAGGCCGTGCCGCGGCTGCGGCACCCGGAAGTCCATGAGGTCGGCGACCGCCGGATCGAACCGGTCGGTGCGGGTACGCACGAACCAGCCGCGGAAGTGCTGCAGCAACTGCGTCCGGGCCGGCGGCAGGGCACGCAGGGGCCGCGAGTCGAACACGAGCCCGGCGCGCAGGGTCAGGGTCCGGCCGCCGGGTGCCGTGCAGCGGACCTCGGCGCCTCCGGGCACGTCGCGCACCGTGTCGGCGGTCGCGCGCAGCAGCCTTCCCCCGGACGACCGCGCCAGCCGGGCGTGCACCAGCCGTTCGAACGCCGTGGACGACACCATGCGGTAGCGGGCGGGGGCCGGATCGACCGTGAGCGGGCTGCCGTCGGGGGCGTGCACCCGCAGCAGGGGCCAGCTGGCGGCGACCGCTTCGCCGAAACCGTCGTCGCCCTCGCCGTCCTCGTCATCCTCGTCCCAGTAACACCAGGTCCGCTCCGCCGGGCGCGCGGGACCATCGGGCGGCTCCACCACGGTCACGGTCGCGCCGGCGGTGTCGAGCAGCCGGTACGCGAGACTGAGGCCCGCGGCACCGCCCCCGAGGATCACCACGTCCGGCGCGCCGACGGGCCCCCGGTTCACCGGGCCCACCGCACACCGCCCATCTCCGCACCCCGCTCCTGGCCACTGTGCCGACTGTGTTCTGTCCGTTCACCGCTTCTGGCCGTCGGCCGTGTGCGGATGCAGTCGGCTGCGATCGGCCGGAAGCTGGTCGGCAGGCACCCGCGAGGCGGACGCGATCGGCCGGAAGCCACCGCGAGGCGGATACGGTCGGCCGGAAGCCACCGCAAGACGGACGCGATCGGCCGCAAGCCACCGCAAGACGAGTACGGTCGGCCGCAAGCCACCGCAAGACGAATACGGTCAGCCGCAAGCCACCGCAAGACGAATACGGTCAGCCGGAACTCACCGCGACACGACCGACTCCAAGACGGCGACGGCCTCGGCCAGCCCCGTCGGACGCGGCAGCCCGGCAACGGTCCGGCCGGTCCAGCCGGGTCCTATCGTCAGGACGACCGGCTTGCGGCGGGCCCCGCGCACCCCCCACTCCATCGCGGCGACGTGCTGGGCCAGCGGCCGGCTGGCGGTCGTGCGGGACTGCGCCCACAGCCCCACCGCCGCGGGCCCCGTTCTGCGGACGGCCGTGACGAGGGACTCCACGGGCAGGGCGCCGCCGAACATCCGCACCGGCAGACCCCGTTCGGCGAGTGCGGCCGCCAGCACCTCCAGGGGCAGCGTGTGGTTCTCCCCCGGCACACAGGCGAGAACGACGGTCGCGCCCGGGCGGTCGGGGGCCGCGGGCGGGGCGCCGCGCCGCAGTGCGCCGGAGACGTGCCAGGACAGGAAGTGCTCGACCTCGACGTACCTCTCACCCGAGCTCTCCCACTTGCGGCCGACCGCCTGGAGGGTCGGCATGATCACCTCGGTCCAGGCGGCGATCAGCCCGTGCTCGGCGATCGCGGACTGGAGCAGGTCGTCGAGAGCGGGGGCGTCGAGGCGCAGTGCGGCGCGGGCGATGCCCTTGCATTCCTGACGCACATCACCGAGACGCAGCCCGCTGCCCGCACGGCTGCGGCTGGGGAGGGCGGTGGCGCCCGTGCGGCTGCGGGCGGGGGCGCGGTCCGACGGTGGCGGTGCTGTGCCGGCGGCCGGCCGGCCCGGGTCCGTCAGCCCTGGTTCCGGTGACGCCCCGGGGTCGCGCAGGCCGGGGGTCCGGATCGCCTCCGGGGGCACCGGGGCAGCCACCCCGGCCGAGTCCGCTTGCTGCGCCGCTCGAGCGGCCGGGTGGGCGAGGGCCTCCGCCTGCGTCGCTCGGGCGCGACCGGCGGGAGCAGTCGATGCGTGCGTCGTTTCGCCGAGGACCGCGCGGGCCGCCTCGGCGGGGGGTATCCCGGTCGCGGTCAGTGCGCACATCCGCTCCAGCCGGGCCACGTCCGTCGGGGTCCACCGCCGGTGCCGGCCACCGGTGTGCGCGTCGGGTCCCAGGCCGTAGCGGCGGTCCCACGTGCGGACCGTGGTGGGGGCCACCCCCAGCCGCCTGGCCACCTCGCCGGTGGTCAGTCCACCGCCGGTGGTCGGTCCACCACCGATGGGCTCGCCGCCCACGGGCCCGTCACCGATCGGCCCGTCACCGGTCGGCCCGCCCGCGCGTCCGCGGCCTTCGCTGTCCCGTTCGTGTGCACCCATACCTCCGACTGTACGACGCATAAACGACGCATGTTGAGCCGCGTCGTTTGTGCACCGAACACTGGCCTGGAGCGCACGGAGCGCGGCTCACACAGCGCGACCGGTGCGGTTCGGCAGACGGCCTTCCGTCCCCGCACGACGCACTGCAGGAGGAACCAGGCCATGATCACGAACACCCGACTCACCGCCCCCGCCGCACCCACGGAGGAAACGCGGTACGAAGAAGAGCTGGCCCGTGGCCTCGTCGCCGCCGACGAGGAGGCGTTCGCCGCCATCTACCGGCGCTGGGGCTCGCTCGTCCACACCATGGCCACCCGACTGCTCGGCGACACCCACGAGGCGGAGGACGTGACCCAGCAGGTCTTCCTCGGCGCCTGGCACGGCCGGGCGGGCTTCCGCCCCGAACGGGGTCCGCTCGGCGCGTGGCTGGTCGGCATCACGCGCCGCAAGATCGTCGACGCGCTGGCGGCCCGGACGCGACGGCTGACGCTCATCGACTCGGCCGGCCGCGACGCGGACACCACCGGCCCCGACGAGGCGGCACCGGACCGCGTCCTGGACCGGGTACTGCTGGTCGACGCCCTGGCCCGGCTGCCGCGCCACCAGCGGGAGGTGCTGTGCATGGCCTTCTACGAGGACCTGACCCAGGCGCAGATCGCGGAGCGGACCGGGATGCCGCTGGGGACCGTCAAGAGCCACGCCCGTCGCGGCCTGCACCGGCTGCGCATGGTGATCGAGCAGCACCGGGCCGCCGACGCGGATCTGTAGCGGTGCCGCCGTACACGCATCCGCGGCGGCCCCCACACCCGAAAACAGGACCGAGACTCCGCACCGTACGGAGACTCCGTTCGAAGGGATGATTCCCATGACCTCCCACACCCGCATCGCCATCGCCGCCTCGGCCGGAGCCTGTGCCCTGGCCCTCGGCGTTTCCGCTCCCGCCCTGGCAGAACAGCAGGAGCAGGCCATGGTGTCCGTCTTCCACGGCATCCCCGGTATGACCGTGGACGTGTACGCCAACGGCGACGAACTGATCGGCGACTTCAAGCCCGGCACGGTGACGGACCCCACGTCCCTGGACGCCGGCACTTACGACATCAAGATCTTCGAAGCAGGCAAGGATCCCAGCGGAACTCCGGCCCTGGAGAAGAAGATCGAGGTGCCCGAGGGCGCGAACGCCACGGTCGCCGCCCACCTCTCCGCCGACGGCAAGCCGGAGTTGACGGCCTTCACCAACGACGTCTCCCAGGTGGACGCCGGCAAGTCCCGTCTGACGGTCCGCCATGTCGCGGCGGCCCCGGCCGTCGACGTCCGGGCCGGCGGACAGCCCGTCTTCAGCAACCTGACCAACCCGAAGGAGGACACCGCCGAGGTCGACGCGGGCACCGTCAACACCGATGTGGTGCTGGCCGGCACGGACACCGTGGCCATCGGCCCGGCCGACCTGAAGCTCGGCGAGGGCACGAGCAACGTCGTCTACGCGTGGGGCAGCGCCGACGACAAGAACCTGGCCCTGGCGACCCAGACGTTCAGCGGCATGGCGTCGTCGCCCCGCGGAGTTCCCGCGGGCGGCAGCGGTGCCGCCGTCGCACCGAACTCCTCCGACCTCGACGCGGCCTGGGCCGCCGGGGCGGGAGCGGTCGCGGTGGCGGGCGTGCTGGTGGCCGGCCGGGCCGTCCGCCGACGTGGCTGACGGTGCGCGCCGGCTGAGGGGACCGATGCTGGCGGCTGCCGCCCTGGCAGCCGCCCTCGGTCTCCCGGCCGGACCGTCGCAACCGGCCGCGCCGCCCCCCGACGTCGCGGCCGCGCCCCCCGCACGGGCGGCCGGCCCGGCGACGAAGGCGCCACCGAGCACGGCACCGGCCCCGCCGCCCCGCCGCGTCCTGCTGTCCCGCGCGGGCGTCGATGCCCGGGTCACCCCCGTGGGCGTGACGGACCGGGGCGAGATGCAGGTTCCCGACGAGCCGTCCATGGCCGGCTGGTACCGCTACGGCCCGGCGCCGGGCAGCGCTTCGGGTTCGGCGGTGCTCGTCGGACACGTGGACGGCGACACCGGGGTCATCGGCGAATTCGCCGGGCTGTACGACGTACGGCGTGGAGACCGCGTGGAGGTGCGGCGGACCGGGGCGGAACCGGTACGGTACCGCGTCGTCTCACGCGTCACCGTCCCCAAGGACGAGCTGCCCCCCTCGGCGTTCCGCCGCACCGGCGCCCCCGTCCTCACCCTCATCACCTGCGCGCCTCCGTTCGTCCCCGAGCGGGGCGGCTACCTGTCCAACCTCGTCGTCACGGCGGAGCCCGTGAAGTCCGGGAGGGCGCAGTGGCCCACGTAGAGCCCGCGCACCTGGTGGAACTGGCGCTGGGCAACGCCACCCCGAGCGAGGCCGACACCGAGGCCCTGCGTCACGTCGACGAGTGCGCCCGCTGCCGTGACGAACTCGGCGTCCTGACCCGCCTGGTGACCGCGGCCCGCACCGCCCAACTGGTGGACCTGCCGACAGCACCCCCGGAACGCGTCTGGCGGCGGATCAGCGGAGACCTCTCCCCCGAACCGAACACTCCCGGGCCACCCCCGCGCATCCGGGACCGCAGGAGGCGGGCCCTCCTCGCTCTGCTCGCCCTCGCCACCGCCCTCGGGGTAGCCGTCGCCCTCCGCTGCCTGCGAGAGCGCTCGAGAGTCGTGAGGGGCGGGGTCGCCCCTTAGGGCCGGACGGAGCTGCCCGGCCACGCGACACCGCAGCGCCCGGCCGACACCTGCGGGGCCTACGGGAACCACGGCCCGCTCCACCACGGGGCAGTTGTGTACACATGGCACACTCGTGCACGGTACTTTCCGCGAGGACCTGGAGGATCGCTGCCTTGAAGTGCTCGATATCTCGCTTTCTGATCGAGACGAGCGTCTTCGACCCAAGGTGCGGCACAAAGTGGTTTTCGAGGAAGCCCTGGTAATTCGAGGCCGTCGCTTCACCGACACTCCGGCGCTGCAGCCAGTCATCTGCATACACCCGCAGACTCATCTTTCCGGCGCTCGGTCGATGCAGACACCCTGGTCCTTATCGGCTCCCATTTTGACACATTCCCCTGCGCTTCAGTTCTTCCGTCGATCACCGCGACGATCCTGCGCGGTGTGTCCCGGGACTTCGGGGACTTCACCTACATCCATGGCATCGCCAACCCCGACGGCCGCGATCACGCCTTCGTCTTCACCGGCACCATCGCCGGCAAGCAGCTCCAGGGACGCGACTTCCTGCACTTCGACGACAACGGGAAGATCGCCAAGTTCACGGTGATGGTGCGCCCGGTCTCCGCCGCCAGGCAATCTCCGAGGCCATGGGCGCTCAGTTCGAGCAGATCGCCCGGGAGGCTGCCGAGCAGTGACGCGGCTGCGCCACCTCCTTCCGCGCGCCCGCTTCGAGTTCGAGACTGCGCTGCACCAGCTGTCAGGAGCCTACGGGGCGCCGGCCACCTCCTGTTCGAGGCGGTCCCACGTGGGCATAGACGGCCTTGGGTTCCAAGCCCGTGTCGCCGAAGATGGCTGGTCGGCCTTCGGGAGAATGTCTTCCCCTGTCATGTACTTCCCCGGTCACGTATGGGGACTGTTGCATCGGCTCGTATCACGGATGCCGTCGGGGCCGATAGAGCGGGCGGCGATGCCTGTCGGCACCAGCGCCGAGTCGGCACGCCACCAGCCCTGTGCTGGTCTCTGTGCGGAGGACATATGCGCCACCTCCTCGTGAGCGGTGCGGGCTGTAGGTGTCGGAACACCGAAAGGGCCGGCCTAGAAGGCACCATGCAGGCTCGCGTCCACACTCGCGGCGAGACAGTGACCGGCACCGCCCTCGCGTCACCCACTTGTCTGTAAGCCCAGTTGCTGTTTCCGTATTGAGCGGTCGGAGTATGTCGGGCGGCGCATAGTATGCGTGACGGACGGTGGGGGGCACGATGGCGGCAGTGGTGGGGGTACACGGCATCGGGCAGCAGGTGCTGGCCGACGCCGTGCTGGTGGATGACTGGGCGCCGTGCCTCGTCGGTGGTGTGCGCTTGGCCGGGGGGCATCTGCGGCGCGAAGACGTGGGGATGGCGTTCTACGGCGATCTGTTTCGACCCCCGGGCCGATCACTCGCTGTGGGTGACGTGCGGTACACGGCGGCAGACGTCGAGGACGGCCTGGAAGAAGAACTGCTGCTGGCCTGGTGGCGCGAGGCGGCCCGCGTCGACTCCACGGTCCTCGGCCCGGACAGCCGAACCCTGCTGCGCACGCCGGGCCTCGTCCAGACCGGCCTGCGCATGCTCTCCCGGCTGCCCTACTTCGCCGACGTGGCGCTGCGCGCCATGATCGCCGATCTCAAGCAGGTGCGCCGCTACCTGCTGGAGGCGGGTATCCGGGAACGCGTTTGGGAACGTATCGACTCTGCGGTCGGCCCCGACACCCGAGTCCTCGTAGGACACTCCCTCGGCTCGGTCGCCGCCTATGAATGGCTCTGGCACCGTAGCGACAGCCCCGTCACCACCTTGGTCACTATGGGCTCCCCGCTGGGTATACGGGACATGGTGTTCACTCGGCTACGCCCGCCGCCCGACCTCGCCGACGGCACGTGGCCGGGAACCGGCCGTTGGCCGGGCACCGTGCGCGCCTGGACCAACGTGGCCGACGGGGGAGACATCGTCGCCTTGGAGAAGGACCTCCAGCCGCTGTTCGGCCGCCGCGTCGCCTGCCACCTCGTCCACAACGGCTCCCACGCGCACGACGCCCGGCCATATCTCACCAGCCCGGAGGTCGGGAGAGCGGTCACCGCAGGACTGGCGGACATCGGTTGACCGACCGGAGTCAGGCCGGCCCGGACGGCGAGAGTCGACGTTTCCTGCTGACGTCCGCGGTCTGCCGCTACCCGAAGGCCCCGAGGTGGGACCGGCCTGAGCTGACCACCGACGTCGAGCGCATCACCACTCTGTTCACTGGCGACTTCGGGTACACGCATGTCCCGGTGCTCGGCCTCGATCCGACGAAGGACCAACTGCTCACCGAGCTGAGGGCGTTCTGCACCAGCCCGCAGCGCACACCCGGTGATTACGTCGTCGTCTACTTCGCCGGGCACGGTGAGGTCCGGGAGGCCACCGGCGAGCACCTCCTGCTCACGAGTGATGCCGATCCGGCCGACCTGGCGTTCACGGCGCTGCGCACGGAGGAACTCGCACGTGTCCTGATCGACGAAACTCCGTTGCGCCGCATCCTGCTGATGCTGGACACCTGCGACTCCGGCAGCGGCGGCGCACAGGTCGCGGCGCGGGCCGTGACCACCGATCCTTCTTGGGGGGACGCCGACCGGCAACGCGGGTTCGTGGTGCTCTCGTCCACACAGCCCTACCAACTGGCGACGCCTGGCGCTTTCACCCACGCGTTCACCGAGGCGGTGCACAGTGTGGCCACTGTGGGCAAGGTGCCCGACCATCTTCCCCTCGGGGCCGTGGTCGACGTCATGCACGGCCGACAGGACCCGGAGACCAGCACCCAGCGGGTGGTGCTGGACGCGGTACGGCTCACCGGCCAGTTGCCCGCCTTCCTGCCCAACCCCCGCCGCTCGGGGACGGGCGACAGGATCGACGCGATGCTCCAACTCTGGACGGAGCAACGGGCTCTCCGCGAGGAGGAATTCCAACAGGAACTCCTCCCCAAAGCCCGTGCGGCCTTCGCCTACCACCCCGCTGGCGCCGCAGACGCCATCTCCGGCTGGCACTTCACGGGCCGGCGCGAGGCCCTGCGCGCGCTGACGTCCTGGCTGACCCGTCAGGCGGGCCCCGTAGCCGGCCCGGGCTCCGTCGCCCCGGCCCCCGCCGAGCGGGACGACGCGTCACCCGCCGACACGGGCTCACCAGCACTGGTGGTGACGGGAGCGCCCGGCTCGGGCAAGTCCGCGTTGCTGGGGCTGGTCGCCGCCCTGACTCACCGACAATGGAACGCCGCTGTCCCGTTGAAGGCCCTCGACTTGCCGGAAACGGCCGTCCCGCCTCCGGGCTCGGTCACCGCCGCCATCTACGCCCGAGGCGCGACCGAGGCCGATGTACGCGCCGGGATCGCCGCCGCGGTGGGAACGGACGCACGCAGCACCGGCGCCCTCATCGAGCATCTACACCACCGTTCCGAGCCCACCACGGTCATCGTGGACGCCGTGGACGAGGCTTCCGACCCCGTCGACCTGGTGAACTCTCTGCTGCGCCCGCTGATCGCGCGGGGGCACGACACCGGGCTACGGCTGGTGATCGGCGCCCGACCCTTCCTGCTGCCCCTGCTGACCCACCGCACGACCATGGAGGCCGACCCCCCAAGCGTCTCGGGCGGCGCGCGTGTCATTGACCTGGACGCCGCCTACTCCGACCCCGCCGCCGTCCACGCCCATGTCGTCCAGGGACTGCGAGCGGCGCCTCCCGGCTCACCCTTCTCGGCGGCTCCGCCCCAGATCGTTTCCGGTGTTGCCGATGCAGTCGCCGACGCCGCCGGGCACTCGTTCCTCGTCGCCCGGATCATCACCACCACACTGGTGCGCGCGCCCCACCTGCCCGACCCGCAGGACGACGCCTGGCGGGCCGGCCTGCCCAAGGTGCCCGGTGACGCCATGCGCCGCGACATGGAGCAGCGGTTCGGCCCTGATGTGGACAGCGCTCGTGACCTGCTGCTGCCGCTGGCCTACGCCGAAGGCCAGGGCCTGCCGTGGGAGAACGTCTGGGCGCCCCTGGCCTCCCATATCTCTGGCCGGCCCTACACCGACGACGACATCGTCCGGATGCGTGAACGCGCTGGTTCCTACATCCTCGAATACGCCGTTGAAGGACGGTCGGTGTACCGCCTCTTCCACCAGGCCCTCACGGAGTACGTCCGCGGCCTGCGGGATGCCCCTGAAGTACACGCGGCGTTCACCGAGGTGCTCACCGCCGCGGTCGCCCCGCTCCACTGGGGCGAGCGCGGCGACCGCCCCGACCCCGCGGACGGGACGAACGGGGCGACGAGCGAAGGTTCCCACGGTGACCCGCCGGTGAGCCGGGACTGGTTCCGGGCCCACCCCTATACCCGGCGGCACCTCGCCGCACACGCCGCCGAGGCCAACCGGCTTGGACCACTGGTGACCGATCCGTACTTTCTGCTCGCGGCAGCGCCGGCACAACTCCGCCGCACCCTGGGCGCTCTCGCCCCGTCCTCGGTGCACGCACCGGCCGCCTCCGCGTTCCATGCCTACTCGGTACGGCGGCAGGAAGGACCACGGGGGGAACTCCTGTCCTACCTTCAACTGGCGGCACGCCGGAACGGCGCGCATGCCCTGGCGACGGCGGTCGAGCGCTTCGAGACCTCGACGGGTGTTCGCTTGCCCTGGCATGCGCTGTGGGCGACCACCGTCAGCTGGTGGAAGATCCGGCACGTGCTGCCGCAGCCCACCGCACTTGCCATGGCCGCGACCGGCGACGGCGGTGTCGTCACCGTCGACGACACCGGACGAGTCAGGGTGTGGGACACCACAGCGGAGACCGCACAGAGCACCTGCACTGTCGAAGCCGGACACTGCTCGCTGGCCATACTGCAGAACGAAAGTGTGTGTGTCGCGGCCCGGGAGGACGGCATCATCGTGCTCCGCGACACCGCCACCGGCAGCCCGGTCGAGGGAAGGCACTCCTGGAACGCCCCACCGCCCAAGGGGTCGCGGTGGGCGCCGGGCCCGGTGGCGGCGCTGGAGACCGCTGACGGCCGTTACGTGGCCTGGGTCCACTCGAAAGCGCCGGGCTGGGGCGCGCTCTTGCTGGCCGAGCCGTTCCCGTTCTGGGAACACGCCGTCCAGGTCGCCTTCGAGCCCCACGATGGAGCGACGGGCTGGTCCCGGACACACCGGTGGCGCGCCAGGTCCTTCCACGGCGTGGATCTGGTGGAGGAGAGCCCTGGCCTGGTCGTCGTGGTGATCGCCGACGGGGTGCAGACCGGCGGACGTATCCGTGCGCCCTTGTTGCGGACACAGATCTGGAACCCCGTCACGAACCGGCTGCGTACCCTCGTCCCCGATCCCGCGACCAACGACGCGGGCAGCCGCCGCTACTACAAGCTTGGTCACGAAACACGGATCAGCGCCCTGGGCACCGGCTGCGTGCAGGGTGGCGCCGTCGTGGCGGTAGGGACACAGCAGGATCTGGTCATGGCGTGGCATTTGGCCGGCGACACCATGGCTTTGGACACCAAGGCGCCCGTCCTTCACCGTGCGGATCCGGAGACCCACGTCAGGAGCGTGACGGCGCTCGGGGTAGGCGTCCTGCTGGGGCGACCAGTCGTAATCGCCGGGCGCGATGACGGATTCGTCGATGTCGAACCCCTCGACGGCGGCAGGCCGATCGGGTCCTCGTTCTTCGTCGGTGGCCGCGCCCGCGTGCAGAGCCTGGCGATCCTGCCCGGCGACCGTGTGGCGATCGCACGTGCCGGAGGCGACGTCCTGGTGTGCGAGGTACAGCCGTCCACTTCGCCGCACATGTCTTCCCTCACGGCGCTCGCGGTGACTGGCTCGGCTCCCGGGGAGGCTCCACTGGCGCACATCGCGGACTCCAGCGGTCGAGTGACCTCCGTCCGGCTGACCACCGGTGAGACGGTCGCCCTGATGGATTCCGCCCGGGGGGTGGCCGCCCTGGCCCCCCTTGGCGGTAAGCGGCCGGGCCGGACTCCGGGTCGCCCGCCGCTGGAACCGGCGCCGGAGACCCTGGGCCATCAGAACCCCGAGGGCCTCGCCGTCATCGGTCCATCCGGTGCCGACCGTGTTCTCACCTGGGCCTCGCGCAGGGTGGGGCAGAGTGGGAACGTCTGGCATCTCGCACCGACCGGATACGAACCAGCCGGGCCGGATGCGGAAGCATATCCGGCCTTCCTGGCCCAACGACTCCGAAGGGCGGTCCTCCACCTGCGCCCGGCCACGGCGGCGGGCCGACACTTGGTGGCCACTGTCACGAACCGCCGGCTGCAGCTCTGGGACACGGCGCGCACCGCGTCCCCAGTACTGTCCCTTTCACTGCGAGGCAAGCGTGCGACGGCGCTCGCCGTGGGCTCCCACAATGGATCCCCCGCCGTACTGCTGGGGACGGAGCGCGGCCGGGTCTATCTCGCCACCACCGACCAGCGGGCCCTGGCCCTCCAGGATCAGCTGAAGAGGCCCTCGACCATCCATGCGCTCGCCATCCGGGAAGAGCATGGCGCCTGTGTCATGGCGGCGGCCGACCACGGCGGAACCGTCAACATCGCCGTTCGTCCCCAGGGCACCGCCTTCACCGTGCAGATCGGTGAGCCGGTCCTCTCACTGGAGATCGGCGAGGGCCTGGTCGTCGTAGTCATGACAGCTTCGGGAAGCACAGCCCTGCGGCCGGGGGGCATTGCGCGGGACCCGACCCCGCCGTCCGGTGACGCCCACGAGTGAAGGATCGGCCGTCCCGGGCTGGGATTGGGCGGTCATTACGATGCGCCGGAGCTTAGCGTCCAACGCCTTACACGTTGCCGCTGCCTGAAGCCCGAATGTGTGGGCTATCCTCGGCGCCTCGGTCGCCGTGGGCATCCTGTGGCGACAGGTTTTCGGCACCGACGGCCTGGTGAACAAGTTCCTCGGACCGTTCGGCCTCCACGGCCCCAATTGCATCTCCAACCCGGACACCGCGCTGTTCAGCCTCGTCGTCCTCCATGGTGATCTTCCTGGCTGGGCTGCGGCAGATCCCCGAGCAGTACTACGAGGCCGCCGCCCTCGACAGCGCAAGCCGCCGGCACCAGTTCCGGCACGTCACCCTGCCGCTGCTCCACCCCGATCATCTTCTTCAACCCCGTTCTCCTTGTCTTGCCGCGCACCACCACAGGCGCGCGGCCCGCGTAGGCGGGCTCCTCAAGCACCTCGTGCTGATCGCCTTCGGGCTCGTGATGGTCTACCCGACCCTGCACACCCGACGCTGCGGTGAGGTGCCAAATAGCACTCTGTGATCACCCTTGTCCTGCGGTGTCGATGCTCATCGGTGAGATCGGCAACCGATTGTCCGCGCTCGATCGTCTCCCGGGTATGTCTCAGCCCAGCCCCAGCCCATCAGCGGTCCCGCCTAGCTGGCCGCACTGCGGCGAGGACGCCAGCGCGGAAGACCCCATCGGCTGCCCCGGCATCCACGTTTCCGGCCACACCGCATGTCTCGCCCATCTCGGCGGCCCCGAACGCGATGCCTACCTTGCGGGCCTGACGCCCGGCGCCGACTTCGACCACCGCGGTACCCCATTCACCGAACCACTCCTCGACGCCTTGCTCGCCCCTCTCCGCGACTCCGAAACCGGCCACCCTCACCTGGGCATCGCCCGGTTCGGGTCGGCGACCTTCGAAGGCGTCGCCGGGTTCGACTCGGCGACCTTCGAGGACGACGCGAGGTTCGAGTCGGCAACCTTCGAGAACGGCGCCTGGTTCACGTCGGCGACCTTCAAGGGGAGCGCCGCGTTCGAGTCGGCGACCTTCAAGGGCGACGCCTGGTTCGAGTCGGCAGCCTTCGAGGACCGCGCCGGGTTCGACTCTGCAAGCTTCGAGGGCGCCGCCGCGTTCGAGTCGGCAACCTTCAAGGACAGCGCCTGGTTCGACTCGGCGACCTTCAAGAGGAGCGCTGCGTTCGGGTCAGCGACCTTCGAGGGAAGCGCCAGGTTCGGGTCGGCGACCTTCAAGGGCGACGCTGGGTTCAGAACAGCGACCTTCCAGGGCGACGCCTGGTTCGTGTCAGCGACCATCGAGGGCGACGCCGGGTTCGACTCGGCAACCTTCAAGGACGACGCCGCGTTCGAGTCGGCGACCTTTAAGGGCGTCGCCGGGTTCGACTCGGCCACCTTCAAGGACGGCGCCGGGTTCAAGTTGGCGACCTTCGAGGACGGCGCCTGGTTCGGGTTGGTGACCTTCGAGGGCGACGCCTGGTTCTGGATGGCGACCTTCGAGGGCGACGCCTGGTTCAGAACAGCGACCTTCAAGGGCGACGCCTGGTTCGTGTCAGCGACCATCGAGGGCGACGCCGGGTTCGGGTTGGCGACTTTCGAGGGCGACGCTAGGTTCGAGTCAGCAACCTTCAAGGGCGACGCTAGGTTCGAGTCAACGACCTTCAAGGGCGACGCCTGGTTCGAGTCAGCGACCTTCGAGAGAGCCGTCAGCGTAGGACCGTCGGTATGTGCTGGGCGCGTCGTAGTGTCAGGTGTGGTGTTCGGTGGCCCGGTAACTGTCTCGTTTGCCGCGCGCCGTCTGGAGTGCCGACGGACCCGCTGGTCGTCGACGGCTGAGGTACGTCTGCGGTACGCCACCGTGGATTTCGCGCATGCGGTGTTCGAGTACCCCCTCACGATCGCCGCGGAGCCGGATCCATTCGTGCTCGCCGACGGCCGCCAGGTGGCCGAGGATCTTTGTGCGAGTGCGCCTGGCCCCGGTGTGCGGCTGTCGTCGTTGCGCGGAGTGGACGCGGCTCATCTGGTCCTTTCCGATGTCGACCTGTCGGAATGTCTGTTCGCCGGCACGGTGCATCTGGACCAACTGAGGCTGGAGGGTGCCTGTACCTTTGACACGGCCCCACGCGCCGTGCACTGGCGGCGCTGGCCGCCCCTACGGTTCACCCAGCGCCGTACCCTCGCCGAGGAACACCACTGGCGCGCCGGCCAGCCCGGAGCGGTCCGGGGCTGGAATGTCGCGGTGCTGGGCGCCGGGCGCGCGGGGCCATTGCAGCTGGCACCCGTGTACCGGGCGCTGCGCAAAACTCTGGAGGACGGCAAACATGAGCCGGGGGCTGCGGACTTCTACTACGGGGAGATGGAGATGCGTCGCCACGCCGACGACATCCCCCGCAGCGAACGAAGCCTGCTGACCGCGTACTGGGCATTGTCCGGCTACGGCCTGCGCGCCTCCCGCGCGGTGGCCTGGCTCAGCGCCGCCATATGCCTCACTGTCGTGCTGCTCATGGCCGTCGGCCTCGCGAAGGACACCCCGAAACAGACCGCGACCGGCACCGTCCCGGCCGACGGAGGCACCGTCATCTTCGAGATCGACAAGGACGACCCGCAGAACCCCACCGGCGACCGATTCACCGGCGAGCGCTTCGAGAAGGCCCTGAACATCACACTGAACTCGGTGGTGTTCCGCTCCTCCGGCCAAGACCTGACCACCACCGGCACCTACATCGAGATGACCTCACGCCTGACCGAACCCGTCCTCCTGGGCCTCGCCGTGCTCGCCATCCGCAACCGCGTCAAACGCTGACCTCAGCGGTCATCTCCCGCGCAGTCGACCCCGTCACCGCAGAGCAAGGGCGATTACAGAAGGCCCGTTGTCATTACGCCACAGCTTCGGGAGCGGGCCTGCCCGCTGTAGTGGATGATCGCCAGCGGGCTGAAGGTGGAGAACGGCGAGGTGCTCGCCGTAGGGCATCTCTTCATCCACCCAGCGGCTGCCGCCCGAGGCGTCGGGAATCCACATGCCGGCGACGCGGTGCTCCTGCACCGCTGCCGCCACCTCAGCAAGATGCGGCGTGACCTCAGTCACGCCTCTTTTCATTGCGCCCGTACGAAACAACTTCACGCCGCCCCCCGCTATCGCAATGAAGATCGACAAAGTCCGTCGGGGCGAGATTGGTTTCCGCAACGGCCGTCAAGCGCACGCACACACGCCCCTGCGTACCCAGCGCTGCACAGGCATCCAGCACCTGTCCAACACCGTTAAAAACGCTAGGGGCCTGACCCCGAAGAGTCAGACCCCTTTTGACCTGCCTGTTTGCTAGATCAGGAAGTGGTGCTAAGTCACCCGCTAGACGTTGAACCGGAACTCCACCACATCCCCGTCCTGCATCACATACTCCTTGCCCTCCATCCGCGCCTTCCCCTTCGCGCGGGCCTCCGCCACCGACCCCGTCTCCACCAGGTCGTCGAAGGAGATGACCTCCGCCTTGATGAAGCCCTTCTGGAAGTCGGTGTGGATGACGCCGGCGGCCTCGGGGGCCGTGGCGCCCTTCTTGATCGTCCAGGCCCGGGATTCCTTGGGGCCGGCGGTCAGGTACGTCTGGAGTCCCAGGGTGCGGAAGCCGACGTGGGCGAGGGTCGCCAGGCCCGGCTCCTCCTGGCCGACGGACTGGAGGAGCTCCAGCGCCTCGTCCTCGTCGAGCTCGGCGAGGTCCGCCTCCAGCTTGGCGTTGAGGAAGATCGCCTCGGCCGGGGCGACCAGCGCACGCTGCTCGTTCTTGAAGTCCTCGTCGGTCAGCTCGTCCTCGTCGACGTTGAAGACGTAGAGGAACGGCTTGGTGGTGAGCAGGTGCAGGTCGTGCAGGAGTTCTTCGTTGCCGGAGCCCTGGACGATGCCCGCGGAGAACAGCGTGTCGCCCTTCTCCAGGATCTCCTTCGCCTCTTCGACGGCCTTGACCTTCGGCGCGATGTCCTTCTTGATGCGCGACTCCTTCTGGAGGCGCGGCAGGACCTTCTCGATGGTCTGCAGGTCCGCGAGGATCAGCTCGGTGTTGATCGTCTCGATGTCGTCCTTGGGCGAGACCTTGCCGTCCACGTGCACGACGTTCTCGTCCTTGAAGGCACGGATGACCTGGCAGATCGCATCGGACTCGCGGATGTTCGCGAGGAACTTGTTGCCGAGGCCCTCGCCCTCGGACGCGCCGCGCACGATGCCGGCGATGTCGACGAAGTCGACCGTGGCCGGAAGCACCCGCTGCGAGGAGAAGATCTCGGCCAGCTTGGTGAGGCGCGGGTCGGGGACGCCGACCACGCCGACGTTCGGCTCGATGGTGGCGAACGGGTAGTTGGCCGCCAGCACGTCGTTCTTGGTCAGGGCGTTGAACAGGGTCGACTTGCCGACATTCGGCAGACCGACGATTCCGATCGTGAGCGACACGTTGCGACTTCCCGTGAGTGGAGGGCCAGGGGGCCGGGTCCCGTGCGTGCAGGGCCTGCGGGCCAGAGGGCCGGCCGATCCACCAGTCTACGGCGTGTCCGGAACCGTACCGGCGACGTATCGAACGCTTGGCCAAGCCCGGTCGACGGTGTGTCTGAGGGGCCATTCGGCATATTGAACGACCTAAGTTGGTTCCGTGGAGCGATACAGGACGCGATCTCCCCGGTACGGACCGCGACAGGACCGGCCCGGGCGGCCCCGGCACCCCGTGCCGTCGCAGTCGGGACGGGGGGCGCGGGCCGAGCCCGTGCGTGCGGCACGGCCTTCCGGACAGCGCCGTCCGGCGCCGGCCCGAGGGCCCGCGCCCGCACCGGCGCCCACCGCGGGAGGACTGCCCAAGCCCCGGCTGACCGGGCGGGGCAGCGGGCTGTTCTGCGCGGTGGTGATGTTCCTGCTCGGTCTGCTCTGCGCGACGCTGTTCGCGGCGTCCCTGACGGCGTACGGCGTGCTGTTCCTGCCGGTGTGCGCGCTGACCGCCCTCTGGGTGCGCCCGGGGGACCTGATGACCGCGCCCGTCGTGGTGCCGATCGCGTTCGCCGTGGGACTGCTGCCGGTGGCCGACGCCGAGGGAGGGACCGGCGGCACGCTGATGAGCCTGGTGACCGCGCTCGCCACACAGGCCGGCTGGCTGTACGGAGGGACGCTGATCGCCGGCCTGATCGTGATCGTCCGGCGGATCCGGCTGCAGCACCGACGGCGGACGGCGGGAGTCCGGCCACCGGTCTGACGTCCTTCGGCCTGAACGACAGGCCGCGCCGGCCACCGGTCTCACACCGCCCGGCCCGGAACAGCCCTTGTGTCCGGCCGCCCGGAACAGCCCTAGTGTCCGGCCGCCCGCATCGCCGCGCCCACGATGCCCGCGTTGTTCTGCAGCTGCGCCGGGACGATCTCGGCCTTGATGCCCTCGATGTGGGGCAGGAACTTGTGGGACTTGCGGCTGACGCCCCCGCCGATGATGAACAGCTCCGGCGAGAACAGCATCTCGACGTGGGCGAGGTACTTGCGCACGCGGTGCGCCGCCCAGTGCTCCCACGACATGTCGTGGTCCTCGCGCGCCTTGCTCGAGGCCCGCTTCTCCGCGTCGTGCCCGTCGAGCTCCAGGTGGCCCAGTTCGGTGTTGGGCACGAGGACGCCGTCGGTGAAGACCGCGCTGCCGATGCCGGTGCCGAAGGTCAGCAGGATCACCGTGCCCCGGCGGCCGCGGCCGGCGCCGAAGTGCATCTCGGCGACGCCCGCCGCGTCCGCGTCGTTGACCACCGTGACCGGCAGCCCGCCCAGCCGCTCGCCGAGCAGTGCGCGGGCGTCGGTGTCGATCCAGCTGTCGTCGACGTTCGCCGCCGTGCGGATCGTGGCTCCGTCGGTGACCACGCCCGGGAAGGTCACTCCGACCGGGCCCGTCCAGCCGAAGTGGTCGACGACCTGCTTGACGCCGTCGGCCACCGAGTCGGGCGTGGCCGGGTGGGGGGTGAGGACCTTGTGGCGCTCCTGCGCCAGATCGCCCTTGTCCAGGTCCACCGGCGCTCCCTTGATCCCGGATCCGCCGATGTCCACTCCGAAGATCTGCATGGCCCTACGTTACGACGAACGACTGACCGTCACAGGCCGGGCAGCGGCCCTGCCCGGCCTGTCCCCGATCACTCCGCGGAATGTTCACCGGCACCGGCCCCGCCCCGCTCGGCGGCCAGGGCGGCGGCCTCCTCGCGCAGGTCACGGCGCAGTTCCTTGGGCAGGGAGAACGTGATGGACTCCTCGGCCGCCTTGACGATCTCGACGTCCTCGAAGCCGCGCTGCGAGAGGAACTCCAGCACCTGCTCGACCAGGATCTCCGGCACGGAGGCGCCCGAGGTCACGCCGACCGTGTTCACGCCCTCCAGCCAGGCCTCGTCGATCTCGTCGGCGAAGTCCACGAGGTAGGCCTCACGGGCACCGGCGATCTTGGCGACCTCGACGAGCCGCTTGGAGTTGGAGGAGTTGCGCGAGCCGACCACGATGACCAGGTCGGACTCGGCGCCCATCTGCTTCACGGCCAGCTGGCGGTTCTGGGTGGCGTAGCAGATGTCGTCGCTGGGCGGGGAGATGAGCTGCGGGAACTTGTCCTTCAGGGCGTCGACGGTCTCCATGGTCTCGTCGACGGACAGCGTGGTCTGGGAGAGCCAGACGACCTTGGACGGGTCGCGGACCTCGACCTTCGCCACATCCCCGGGCCCGTCGACGAGCTGGATGTGGTCGGGGGCCTCGCCGGAGGTGCCGATGACCTCCTCGTGGCCCTCGTGGCCGATCAGGAGGATGTCGTAGTCCTCGTTCGCGAAGCGGACGGCTTCCTTGTGGACCTTGGTGACCAGGGGGCAGGTGGCGTCGATGGTGGCGAGCTTGCCGCGCTCGGCCTCCTCGTGGACGACGGGGGCCACGCCGTGCGCGGAGAACATGACGATGTTCCCCGGGGGCACTTCCTCCGTCTGCTCGACGAAGATCGCGCCCTTCTTCTCCAGGGTCTGCACGACGTACTTGTTGTGGACGATCTCGTGCCGGACGTACACCGGAGCGCCGTACTGCTCCAGGGCTTTCTCGACGGCGATCACGGCGCGGTCCACACCCGCGCAGTAGCCACGGGGGGCGGCGAGCAGGACACGGCGGCCAGGCGAAGCAGACATGCGTCCCATCGTAAGGCCGCGTTCCGCGGCTCGAAGATCGCACGCTGGTGAAGTCCCCGCGAAGACCGAGGAGGGAGACGGAGAAGACCGACGGCGCACGCCCGGCCCCCGCCCGCCGCTGAGCCGTGTTGTCGGCGGTGCCCACTACCCTCGCGGCATGGCTGTGAACACGACTCCGGAAGCCCCGCTGCCCGTCGGCGAGGTGTCGCGGCTCATCGGGGGCTGGATCGACCGGCTCGGGGCGGTGTGGGTCGAGGGGCAGATCACGCAGTTGTCGCGGCGGCCGGGTGCCGGTGTGGTGTTCCTGACGCTGCGCGACCCCTCGTACGACATCTCCGTCAGCGTCACCTGCTACCGGCAGGTGTTCGACGCCGTCGCGGACGTGGTGAGCGAGGGCGCCCGGGTCGTCGTCCTCGCGAAGCCCGAGTGGTACGCCCCGCGCGGGCAGCTGTCGCTGCGGGCCGCCGAGATACGGCCCGTCGGAGTGGGTGAGCTGCTCGCGCGGCTGGAGCAGCTGAAGAAGGCCCTCGCGCGGGAGGGGCTGTTCGCGCCGGAGCGCAAGAAGCCGCTGCCGTTCCTGCCGCAGCTGATCGGGCTGGTCTGCGGGCGGGCCTCGGCCGCCGAGCGCGACGTGCTGGAGAACGCCCGGCACCGCTGGCCGGCCGTCCGTTTCGAGGTGCGCAACGTCGCCGTGCAGGGCGTGCACGCGGTGCCGCAGGTGGTGCAGGCGGTGAAGGAGCTCGACGCGCTCGACGACGTGGACGTGATCATCGTCGCCCGGGGCGGTGGCAGCGTGGAGGACCTGCTGCCGTTCTCCGACGAGCAGCTGATCCGCACGGTCGCGCAGTGCCGTACGCCGGTGGTGTCCGCCATCGGGCACGAACCGGACAACCCGCTGCTGGACCAGGTCGCCGACCTGCGCGCCTCCACCCCGACCGACGCGGCCAAGAAGGTCGTGCCGGACGTCGGCGAGGAGTACGAGCGGGTGCGGCTGCTGCGGGACCGGGCGCGGCGGTGTGTGGCGGCGCTGGTGGAGCGTGAGGAGCGCGGCCTGGCGCACGCGCTGGCACGGCCGTCGATAGAGGATCCGCACCGGATGATCGATGTGCGGGCCGACCAGGTGGCGGACCTGCTCGACCGGGGCCGGCGGTGTCTGCGGCACCAGCTCGACCGGGCGGACTCGGAGCTGGCGCACACGCACGCGCGCGTGGTGGCCCTGTCCCCCGCCGCGACCCTGAAGCGCGGGTACGCCGTGCTGCAGAAGGCGGACGGGCACGCCGTCCGCGACCCGGGCGAGGTGGAGGCCGGCGAGGCCCTGCGCGCGCGGGTCTCCGAGGGTGAGTTCTCCGTACGAGTGGACACATAGGGTGGGTGGATGACCAGCGAGGTTGACGAGACACCGGGCACGAGCGAGGCGCTCGGGTACGAGCAGGCGCGGGACGAGCTGATCGAGGTCGTCCGGCGCCTGGAGGCGGGCGGTACGACGCTGGAGGAGTCCCTCGCGCTCTGGGAGCGCGGCGAGGAGCTGGCGAAGGTGTGCCGGCGCTGGCTCGACGGGGCCCGGGCGCGGCTGGACGCGGCGCTGGCGGAGGAGGCCGCGGAGAACGCGGAGGATGCGGAGGGGCGGTGACCGGGACCGTTCGGTTCGGGGTGACACACGACACCCTCACATTAGTTGAACGTTGAACTTCACTGGCGTACGGTCGAAGCCGTCAGCCGATCTTCCGGACCAGACACGAGAAAGTGCATCCATGTCCCTCGTTCTTGACCCCGCCGCCCAGGACCTGCTGTTCCGCGAGGCCCGGTCCGCCAACACCTTCACCGACGAGCCGGTGACCGACGAGCAGGTGCAGGCGATCTACGACCTGGTCAAGTACGGTCCGACCGCCTTCAACCAGACCCCGCTGCGCATCACCCTGGTCCGCTCCCCCGAGGCCCGCGAGCGCCTGGTGGCGCACATGGCCGAGGGCAACCGGCCCAAGACGGCGAGCGCCCCGCTGGTGGCGATCCTCTCCGCGGACAACGAGTTCCACGAGGAGCTGCCGCACCTGTTCCCGGCCGCCCCGCAGATCAAGGACGTCTTCTTCACCGAGCGCCCGGTCCGCGAGAACGCCGCCGCGCTGAACGCCGCCCTCCAGGCCGCGTACTTCATCGTCGGTGTGCGCGCCGCCGGTCTCGCCGCCGGCCCGATGACGGGCTTCGACTCCGCGGGTGTCCGCAAGGAGTTCCTGGACGACGACCACACCCCGCTGATGGTCGTCAACATCGGCCGCCCCGGCCCGGACGCCTACCACCCGCGCTCCCCGCGCCTGGAGTTCGACCAGGTCGTCACGACCGTCTGACCGGCGAAGACGACACAGGCCCCCGGCGTCCTTGGGTTCAAGGGGTCGTCGCAACACCACTTGGTTTCAGGTGGTGAGTAGATCACGTAGTCGCTCGGCTGGGGTATCCCAGCCGAGCGTCTTGCGTGGGCGGCCGTTGAGTTCCTGGGCGACGTGTTCGAGGTCTTCGGGGCTGTGGACGCTCAGGTCGGTGCCCTTCGGGAAGTACTGGCGCAGCAGTCCGTTGGTGTTCTCGTTCGAGCCGCGTTGCCAGGGCGAGGCCGGGTCGCAGAAGTAGACGGGCATGTCGGTGGCCATGCTGAACTGCTTGTGGCGTGCCATCTCGCTGCCCTGGTCCCAGGTGAGAGAGCCGCGCAGGTGGGCGGGCAGGGTGTGGATCGTGGTGTTGCGAGGACCGTTAGAACCCAAGCGTCGCCGGGGGCCTTCCTCGTGCGCCTACTTCGTCTCCAGCGCCCCGGCCATCTTCGCCAGCTGCGCGAACGACGCGGTGCCCGTCACGACCGTCGTCGAACCCTTGGTGCCCTCCAGGACCAGCGCGTCGTAGCGGCCGCCCTCGTAACGGGTCCAGGTCTCGCCGTCGATCTTCTCCGTCTTCCCGGTCTCGCGAGCGCCCTGTGTCGCCTCGTCCAGGAAGACGGGGCGGCGCTGAGTGGACTGCTCGACCGCCACGTACTCCCCCTCGGGATCGTGGAAGCCGAGGTGCCAGGCGTCGTACTCGTCGCCCCGGAAGCGGACGGAGGTGGCCTTCCATGCGCCGGGCAGACCCTCGGGCGCGGCCACGGGGTAGGAGGCGGCGCGGCGTGCCGTGAGCAGCTCGACCCGGTAGTCGACGGCCTTGACGTCGGGCGCGCTGTCGTCGTGCGGGATGAAGAGGTACACGAAGCCCGACACCAGGATGATGATCCCCAGGGAGAGGATCATGTCCCGCGCCGTCTTCTGCTTGCCGTTCTCGCCTGCCACGCCCCCTATCGTCGCAGGTCCCTGCCGCGCTCATCCGTGGGGGCCCCTGCTCATTTTGCGGGCTCGGGGATAGAGTCGGGCGACAACACCCTCATCCGGCCGTCGCCGTACAGAAAGGTGCGCTCCGATGACCGAGCATCATCATTTGCCGTCCGAACTCGATGTGCCCTCCGAGGCCCCCGACCGCAACCTCGCCCTGGAGCTCGTCCGGGTCACCGAGGCGGCGGCGATGGCCGCGGGCCGTTGGGTCGGCCGGGGTGACAAGAACGGCGCCGACGGTGCCGCGGTGCGTGCCATGCGGACCCTCGTCTCCACCGTCTCGATGAACGGCGTCGTCGTCATCGGCGAGGGCGAGAAGGACGAAGCCCCGATGCTGTTCAACGGGGAGCGCGTGGGCGACGGGACCGGGCCCGAGTGCGACATCGCCGTGGACCCGATCGACGGCACCACGCTGACGGCGAAGGGCATGACGAACGCGATCGCGGTGCTGGCCGCCGCGGAGCGCGGGTCCATGTTCGACCCGTCCGCCGTCTTCTACATGGACAAGCTGGTCACCGGGCCCGAGGCGGCCGACTTCGTCGACATCAACGCCCCGGTGTCGGTGAACATCCGCCGGGTCGCCAAGGCGAAGCGGTCCGCGCCGGAGGACGTGACGGTGGTGATCCTGGACCGCCCGCGGCACGAGGGCATCATCAAGGAGATCCGGGACACCGGGGCACGCATCAAGCTGATCTCCGACGGCGACGTGGCCGGATCGATCCTGGCGCTGCGGGAGGGCACCGGGGTCGATCTGCTGCTCGGCATCGGCGGTACGCCCGAGGGCATCATCTCGGCCTGCGCGGTGAAGTGCCTGGGCGGCACGATCCAGGGCAAGCTGTGGCCCAAGGACGACGAGGAGCGGCAGCGGGCGATCGACGCGGGGCACGATCTCGACCGGGTGCTGACGACCGAGGACCTCGTCACCGGCGAGAACGTGTTCTTCGTGGCGACCGGCATCACCGACGGCGAACTGCTGCGCGGGGTGCGCTACCGGGCGGAGACCGCCACGACCGACTCGATCGTGATGCGGTCGCGGTCGGGCACGGTCCGCCGGATCTCCTCCGAGCACCGGCTGAGCAAGCTGCGGGCCTACAGCGCGATCGACTTCGACAAAGGCAAGTAGCGCCGCTCGGCCCGGGGGTGCGGGGTGTGGCGCGGCCGTGCCGCGCACGTGGCTTGCCGCGCCCGTGCGGCGGAGCCGCATGTCGACGCAGCCCCGCCCCCTACGGGCCGGTTGAACGAAAGGGCGTCCCCGGTGCGGTGGGGACGCCCTTTTCGTGCCGCTCGGCCTCAGCCGGCCGCGGCTATCCGGTCCGCCGGGTGGGCCGTCTTCTTCAGTTCCATCTCGCGGCGGCGCCGCCGGGCCAGCACCACGCGGCGTTCCGCGGCGGTGAGGCCGCCCCAGACACCGTAGGGCTCGGGCTGCAGCAGGGCGTGCTCGCGGCACTCGACCATCACGGGACAGCGGGCGCAGACCCGCTTCGCCGCTTCCTCCCGCGACAGCCTCGCGGCGGTCGGTTCCTTGGAGGGGGCGAAGAACAGGCCGGCCTCGTCGCGCCGGCACACGGCCTCGGTGTGCCACGGGGCGTCCTGGTCCCTGTCTCGCGCTGGCACCCGCGGGGCCGGAACGGCAGCGACCTGCAGGGACGAATGCGGCGGTTGCAGCACGGTCTACTCCTGACGACGGCTTCGCGAGCGAGCGACGATGCAGCAAGGCCTACCCGCTGTACGCGCGCCTATGCACTGAGTTCCGAACCGCCGGTTTCGGGGGATTCGCGGCTGTCAATGCCCCAGGTGTTTGCGCAAACTCCGGTCGACCTTGCGCTGCACCCGGTCCAGGATGTCCGCGACGACCTTGCCCCGCCTCGGCCGCGCCTCGACGCTGCCCAGGACCGCCCAGCCGTCGACGTAGACGATGGGGGCCTCCGGGTCGTCGGAGTCGAGCGTGGCCACCTCGAAGCTGCCGAGGACGCCGCCGCCCATGCCGCGCAGCGACACGTTCTCCGGGACGCGGATGTCGACGCTGCCGAAGATCGCGAAGGATTTGACGACGACCTGCTGGTGGTCGAAGAGGGCCTCGCTGAGGTCTATCTCGACACTGCCGAAGATCGCGTACGCGTGGATCCGGCGGCCCGCGCGCCGGCGGCCCTTGCGGACGGCGGCGCTGAACACCGCGACGACGTTGTCGTCCGGGTCGATCGGGATGGCGCCGGCGGTGGGACGCCAGGGGGCCGGGGCATGGGCCCCGCCGGGGGCCCGGTGATGGGCCGCGGGCAGGTCCCGCACGAAGACCTCCAGCTCGCCGACCGTCTTGGCGCGCAGCACCCCCTCGACCCGCTCGGCGTGTTCGTCCGCGGTGAGGCGGCCCTCGGCCAGGGCGTCGTGCAGGAGGTCGGCGATGCGGTCGCGCTCGGCGTCGGACGCGCGGAGCTCGGAGGCGGAGGGTGCGCCCTGCCGCGGAGGATCCGGCTTCTGGAGGTCCTGCTTCTGAAGGTCCACGGCAGCAGAGTACCGAAACACGATAGATCGCGATACCCCTCGCTCGCGGCCAGGTGTGACGAACTGAGCCTCACCTCACAAGCCCGGCGCCGACGGCAGGTTCTACGCTGGTGGGCGCTCGCCAAAGGAGGCGGGCCGCCGTCCGCAGAGTGAGGAATGGGCTGAGATGCCTGAGTTCGCGTACACCGATCTGCTCCCCCAGGGAGAGGACACCACGCCCTACCGGCTGGTGACCTCCGAGGGTGTCTCCACGGTCGAGGGGCCGGACGGTCGGACCTTCCTCCAGGTGGAGCCGGAGGCGCTGCGCAAGCTCGCCGAGGAGGCCATCCACGACATCCAGCACTACCTGCGCCCGGCCCACCTCGCGCAGCTGCGCCGCATCATCGACGACCCCGAGGCGTCGGGCAACGACAAGTTCGTGGCGCTGGACCTGCTGAAGAACGCGAACATCGCGGCGGCCGGCGTGCTGCCCATGTGCCAGGACACGGGCACGGCGATCGTGATGGGCAAGCGCGGGCAGAACGTGCTGACCCGGGGCCGCGACGAGGAGGCCCTGAGCCGCGGTATCTACGACGCGTACCAGAACCTCAACCTGCGCTACTCGCAGATGGCTCCCCTCACCATGTGGGAGGAGAAGAACACCGGCTCCAACCTCCCCGCGCAGATCGAGCTGTATGCGGCCGACGGCGGCGCCTACAAGTTCCTCTTCATGGCCAAGGGCGGCGGCTCGGCCAACAAGTCGTTCCTGTACCAGGAGACGAAGGCCGTCCTGAACGAGTCCTCCATGATGAAGTTCCTGGAGGAGAAGATCCGCTCGCTGGGCACGGCGGCCTGCCCGCCCTACCACCTGGCGATCGTGGTCGGCGGCACGTCCGCCGAGTACGCCCTGAAGACCGCGAAGTACGCCTCCGCGCACTACCTCGACGAGATCCCGGCCGAGGGCTCCGAGCTGGGGCACGGCTTCCGGGACAAGGAGCTGGAGCAGAAGGTCTTCGAGCTGACGCAGAAGATCGGCATCGGCGCGCAGTTCGGCGGCAAGTACTTCTGCCACGACGTGCGCGTCGTGCGCCTGCCCCGGCACGGCGCGTCGTGCCCGGTGGCCATCGCGGTCTCCTGCTCCGCCGACCGCCAGGCCGTCGCGAAGATCACCGCCGAGGGCGTCTTCCTGGAGCAGCTGGAGACGGACCCGGCGCGGTTCCTGCCGGAGACCACCGACGAGCAGCTCGACGAGAGCGGCGACGTCGTGAAGATCGACCTGAACCAGCCGATGGAGACGATCCTGGCGGAGCTCACCAAGTACCCGGTGAAGACCCGCCTGTCCCTGACCGGCCCGCTGGTCGTGGCCCGCGACATCGCGCACGCCAAGATCAAGGAGCGGCTGGACGCGGGCGAGGAGATGCCGCAGTACCTGAAGGACCACCCGGTGTACTACGCCGGTCCCGCCAAGACGCCCGAGGGTTACGCGTCGGGCTCCTTCGGCCCGACCACGGCCGGCCGGATGGACTCCTACGTGGAGCAGTTCCAGGCGGCGGGCGGCTCCAAGGTGATGCTCGCCAAGGGCAACCGCAGCAAGCAGGTCACCGACGCGTGCGACGCCCACGGCGGCTTCTACCTGGGCTCCATCGGCGGCCCGGCCGCGCGCCTGGCGCAGGACTGCATCAAGAAGGTCGAGGTCGTCGAGTACGAGGAGCTCGGCATGGAGGCGGTCTGGAAGATCGAGGTCGAGGACTTCCCGGCCTTCATCGTCGTCGACGACAAGGGCAACGACTTCTTCCAGGACCCCGCGCCCGCGCCCACGTTCACCTCCATTCCGGTACGCGGGCCCGGACTCGCCTGACGACGGCGGTGATGATTCGCCTCCGCGGGGAACAGTGGTCGCGGCGCTGACGCTGTGACACGTGGAGGTGATCGTCGATGACCGACGAGCAGGACAGGACCGAGTACCGCACCGAGCACGACTCCATGGGCGAGGTGCGGGTGCCCGCGCACGCCAAGTGGCGTGCCCAGACCCAGCGGGCCGTGGAGAACTTCCCCGTCTCCGGGCAGCGCCTCGAGCGCGCGCACATCGAGGCGCTGGCCCGCATCAAGGGGGCGGCGGCCAAGGTCAACGCCGAGCTGGGGGTCCTGGACAAGGACGTCGCGCAGGCGATCCAGGAGGCGGCCGGGGAGGTCGCCGAGGGCAGGTGGGACGAGCACTTCCCGGTCGACGTGTTCCAGACCGGGTCGGGGACCTCGTCCAACATGAACACCAACGAGGTCATCGCCACGCTGGCGAGCGAGCGGCTGGGCGGTGGCGTGCACCCCAACGACCACGTCAACGCCTCCCAGTCGTCCAACGACGTCTTCCCGTCCTCGATCCACATCGCCGCCACCGCCGCGGTGACGCGCGACCTGATCCCGGCCCTGGAGCACCTCGCCGCCTCCCTGGAGCGCAAGGCCGGGGAGTTCGCCGACGTCGTGAAGTCCGGGCGGACGCACCTCATGGACGCCACGCCCGTGACGCTGGGCCAGGAGTTCGGCGGATACGCGGCCCAGGTGCGGTACGGCGTCGAGCGTCTCGAGGCCGCCCTCCCCCGGCTCGCCGAGCTGCCGCTCGGCGGTACGGCCGTGGGCACCGGCATCAACACCCCGCCCGGCTTCTCCGCCGCCGTGATCGAGGAGGTGGCCCGGACGACGGGGCTGCCCCTCACCGAGGCCCGCAACCACTTCGAGGCGCAGGGCGCCCAGGACGGCATCGTCGAGACCAGCGGCCAGCTGCGGACCATCGCGGTGGGGCTGACGAAGATCGCCAACGATCTGCGCTGGATGTCCTCGGGGCCGCGCACCGGACTCGCCGAGATCGCCCTGCCCGACCTCCAGCCCGGTTCCTCGATCATGCCGGGCAAGGTGAATCCGGTCATTCCCGAGGCGGTGCTGATGGTGGCCGCCCAGGTCGTGGGCAACGACGCCACCGTCGCGACCGCCGGCGCCGCCGGCAACTTCGAGCTCAACGTGATGCTGCCCGTCATCGCCAAGAACGTGCTGGAGTCGATCCGGCTGCTCGCCAACGCGACGCGGCTGCTCGCCGACCGTACCGTCGACGGCATCACCGCGAACCGGGAGCGGGCGCGGGAGTACGCGGAGTCCTCCCCCTCCGTCGTGACCCCGCTGAACAAGTACATCGGGTACGAGGAGGCCGCGAAGGTCGCCAAGAAGGCGCTGGCCGAGCGCAAGACCATCCGTCAGGTCGTGCTGGACGGCGGGTACGTGGAGCGCGGGGACCTGACCGCCGAGCAGCTCGACGAGGCGCTCGATGTCCTGCGGATGACGCACCCGTGACGAAGGGGCTCGTTCGTGTGCCCGGCGCGTGAACCGTGACACGCGCCGCAGCGTCGTATGCCTACGGCACCTAATATCTGGTCATGGCAGACGGTGGAGCGATGAGACGCGCGCAAACGGGTGGTGCGGCAGGCTTCTGGGCGCCCGGGAGCCGGATCCTGTGGCGGTACCGGGAGAACGGCGGCACGCAGGTGCACATCGCGCGGCCCGTCACCGTCGTCCGGGACGACGCGGACCTGCTCGCCGTGTGGCTGGCGCCCGGCACCGAGTGCGTGAAGCCCGTGCTCGCCGACGGCACGCCCGTACACCTGGAGCCGCTGGAGTCGCGCTACACCAAGCCGCGGGCCGTGCAGCGCGACCGGTGGTTCGGCACGGGCGTGCTGAAGCTGGCCCGCCCCGGAGAGCCCTGGTCGGTGTGGCTGTTCTGGGAGCCGGGCTGGCGGTTCAAGAACTGGTACGTGAACCTTGAGGAGCCCCTGGCCCGTTGGGCGGGCGGCGTCGACTCCGTCGACCACTTCCTGGACATCTCCGTCCATCCCGACCGCAGTTGGCACTGGCGGGACGAGGACGAGTTCGCCCAGGCCCGCCGGGACGGGCTGATGGACGACCAACTGGCGGAAAAGGTACAGCAGGCGGGGCGGGACGCGGTGGAGGTGATCCGCGACTGGGGGCCGCCGTTCTCGGAAGGCTGGCAGCACTGGCGCCCGGACCCCTCCTGGGCTGTACCGTCACTGCCGGAGGACTGGGATCGGACACCCGCGCACGTGTCCTCATGAGACCCTTGCTGCGCCCCCGGGCAAGAAACGTAGGATCGTCCTCCGCAAGGGCGCGCGGCGGCAACTACCGGAGCACGCGCTGGGCTTGACCGATCGTCACCGAGGGGCGGCAGGACGTGAGCGAGGGGTACGAGGGCAACACCGGCAGGGCCTGCGCCACAGGCCCTGAGGGCCGTCGGAAGGCCCCTGCGGGCCGCAGACGGTCCGCCGGTGGCACACAGACAACCTCTGACCACGCGGGAATTCCGTTCCTGGGACAGGTAATCCGGGTATCGGAGTTTCGGCGGGACCCACTGCGCGCGCGGCGCGCAGCCCCGGACGGATGGATTCGACACGCGTGACGGAGCAGCCGACCTCGTTCGAACGCCCCCAGGCGGGCGTCGACCCCGCGGACCCCCGCGGGGCTCTCGTGCATACCCCGGCACCGGCGCGTGCGCCCGGCGCCTTACCGGTACAGGGCCGCCCAGGCGGCGACGTCAGCGTTCCGGTCACGACGGCACACAGCACGGGCACGTCGGAGCCGGGCACCTCCACGCCGTTCGGCAAGGGCAAGGACACCGTGAGCGACCCCGCCTCCGAGCACTCCCAGCCGGGTGCCGAGCAGACCGCCGAGCGTGAGACGCCTCGGCCGCGCCCCGCCCCCGAGGGCATTCCGGTCCAGCCGGCCGACGAACAGGACCGGCCGCCCGTGACCAGCGACGGGCAGGAGCGCCGCAGCGGCCAGAGCCTGCCGCCCGGCCGCCCCACGCCGATGCGGCGGGACGGCGACCGGCTCAGGTTCGTGGGGGCCGCCACCCGGCGGATCGCCCGCGGCATCGACCTCGACGAGATCGTCATGGGTCTGTGCCGGGCCACCGTGCCCACCTTCTCCGACGCGATCCTGGTGTATCTGCGCGATCCGCTGCCCGTGGGCGACGAGCGGCCCACCGGTCCGCTGGTGCTGCGGCTGCGCCGCACCGACCGGATACCGGCGGAGCGCGACACCGAGAACGGCTTCCTCCCGGCCGCGCAGCCCGAGCCGAACGAACTGGACACGGTCGGCGCCGAGCTGTGCGAGGTGCGGCCCGGCAGCGCGCTCGCCGAGGTGCTGCGGGGCGTGCGCCCGGTGTTCACCGACGCCCCCGCGGCCCGCGCCGCGCTGCCGGAACTGCTCGGGGAGGACGGCGACTTCGCCGTGCCGGACGGGCAGCGCGCGATCCTCGCCCCGCTGCGCGGACGGCGCCGGGTGATCGGTGCCGCCCTGTTCCTGCGCCGCCCCGAGCGCATCGCGTTCGACCCGGACGACCTCCTGGTCGCCGCCCAGCTCGCCACGCACAGCGCCCTCGGTATCGACAAGGCCGTGCTGTACGGCCGCGAGGCCTACATCGCGGACGAGCTGCAGCGCACCATGCTGCCCGAGACGCTGCCCCGCCCGACGGGCGTGCGGCTGGCCTCCCGGTACCTGCCGGCGGCGGAGACGGCCCGGGTGGGCGGCGACTGGTACGACGCGATCCCGCTGCCCGGCAGCCGGGTCGCCCTGGTCGTCGGTGACGTCATGGGCCACTCCATGACGTCGGCCGCCATCATGGGCCAGCTGCGCACCACGGCCCAGACCCTCGCCGGCCTCGACCTGCCGCCGCAGGAGGTCCTGCACCACCTCGACGAACAGGCCCAGCGCCTCGGCGTGGACCGCATGGCGACGTGCCTCTACGCCGTGTACGACCCGGTATCGCACCGCATCACCATCGCCAACGCCGGTCATCCGCCGCCCGTCCTGCTCCATCTGGGCGGTCGCGCCGAGGTACTGCGCGTGCCCGCCGGGGCCCCGATCGGGGTGGGCGGCGTGGACTTCGAGGCGGTGGAGCTGGACGCGCCCGCCGGCGGGACGCTGCTGCTCTACACCGACGGCCTGGTCGAGTCCCGGCTGCGCGACGTGTGGACCGGCATCGAGCAGCTGCGGGAGAAGCTCGCCGCGGTCGCGCAGCTCACCGGGCCGGACCATCCGCCGCCCCTGGAAGCACTGTGCGACGAGGTGCTCGACATGCTCGGCCCGGGCGACCGGGACGACGACATCGCGCTGCTCGCCGCCCGCTTCGACGGGATCGCGCCGAGCGACGTGGCGTACTGGTTCCTGGAGCCGGAGGACGCGGCCCCCGGCCGGGCCCGCCGGCTGGCCCGGCGCGCGCTGTCGCGCTGGGGCCTGGAGGAGCTGAGCGACTCCGTCGAGCTGCTCGTCAGCGAGGTCGTGACGAACGCCGTGCGGTACGCCTCCCGGCCGGTCACGTTGCGGCTGCTGCGCACGGACGTGCTGCGCTGCGAGGTCGGCGACGACGTGCCGCAGCTGCCGCGGCTGCGCCAGGCACGCGCCACCGACGAGGGCGGGCGCGGGCTGTACCTGGTCAACCGGCTGGCCCGGCGCTGGGGCGCGACCCGGCTCAGCACGGGCAAGGTGGTCTGGTTCGAGCTGAACCGCGGCTGAAGGGCCGCAGGGACGAGCGAAGGGCGCCCGGTGAACACCGGGCGCCCTTCTGCGTCTCCTGCCCCTCGTCTCCTACTGGTCGTCCTCGCCCGGCTTGACCGGGTCGAAGGGGTCGCCGCCACCGCCGTCGGGCGGTGTCGTCTGCGGGGTCGTGGGCGGGGTGAAGCTGGGCGGGTTCGTCGACGGGGTGGCCGGCGGGGACGACGAGGGCTTCTCCGTCGTCGGCGGCGGGGACGACGAGGGCTCCTCGGTCGTCGGCTCCTGCGTCGGCTCCTCGGTCGTCGGCTCCTGCGTGGGCGTCGGCGTCCAGGTCGGCTGGACGGCCGCGCCCTGCTGGGTCTCCAGGTCGAACTTGCTGACGTCGCCCATCACGCCGAAGGTGTACTGCGCCCAGATCCGCGCCGGGAAGCCGCCGCCATTGATCCGGGGCTCGCCGAGCGCCTTGTACATCGGAACCTGGGCGTGGGTCTTGGCGTCCTCGCCGAACAGGCCCACCGAGGTGACCAGCTTCGGCGTGTAGCCGGTGAACCAGGCCGACTTGTTGTTGTCGGACGTACCCGTCTTGCCCGCGACCTGCTGACCGTCGCGCAGGGGGTTGTTGCGCACGGACGCCTGGGCGGTGCCGTCGTCGACCACGCCGGTCAGCACGGAGGTGACGGAGTCGGCGGCCTCGCGGCTGATGACCTGGTCGCCGACCGGGTCGGGCATGGTGACCGTCCGGTTCAGGTGCTCGGCCGACTTCACGAGGGCCGGGGTGACCTTCTTGCCGTGGTTGTCGAGGGTCGCGTAGACCCCCGCCATCTGCAGAGGGCTCGCGCCCATGCTGCCCAGCGTCTGGGCCGGCACGGCCTCCATGTCCTTGGTGTCCATCCCGAGCTTGCCGGCGACGTCCACCACCTCGGACATGCCGACGTCGACGCCCATCTGCGCGAAGACCGAGTTGACGGACTTGTTCATGGCCGTCTGGACGGAGATCGGGCCGTAGTTCCGGTCGTCCTCGTTCTCGGGGGCGAAGCCGACCTTGCGGCCGTCCTCCACGACCGGGCGCTTGCTCGTGCCGTCGTAGACGGTGCTCGCGGTGATCGGCTTGCCGTCCTGCGTCTTCGCCTGCTCCTCCAGGGCCGCGGCCAGGATGACCGGCTTGAAGGTGGAGGCCGGCTGGTAGTCGGTGCGGGTGGCGTTGTTCATGTAGTGCTTGAAGTAGTCCACTCCGCCGTACATCGCGACCACGGCGCCCGTCTTCGGGTTCACGGACGCGGCACCGGCCTGGACGTCCCCGTCGACCTTGCGCTTGTCGGGGTCGAGCCTGCTGGTCAGCTGCTGCTTGACGGACTTCTCCAGCGCGGCCTGCTTCTTCTTGTCGATGTTGAGCGTGACGGTCCAGCCGCCCTGGTTGACCATGGCCTCCGCCTGCTTCGCGTCCTCGGCGGTGCCCTCGGCCACGAGCTGCTTCTCGAGAGCGGCGTTGGCGGACTTCACCAGGTACCCGGTCTGCCCTCCCATGCTCGGGTCGGCCTTCGGCCCCTTCGGCACCGGGAACTTCATGGCCTGACGCTCGCCCTGGTTCAGCCAGCCCTCGTCGGCCATGTTGTCCAGGACATAGTTCCAGCGGGCTTTCACCAGTCTCTTACCGGTGTCGGAGGCTATCGCCCAGTCGTACTGGTTCGGCGCCTGGAGGAGCGCGGCGAGGTAGGCCCCCTGCTCGACCGACAGGTCCTTGGCGTCCACGCGGTAGTAGGCCTGCGCGGCGGCTTGGATGCCGTAGGCGCCGCGGCCGTAGTAACTGGTGTTGATGTAGCCGGCGAGGATGTAGTCCTTGGACTTCTCCCGGTCCAGCTTGAGCGAGATGACCAGTTCCTTCAGCTTGCGCGAGACCGTCTGTTCCTGCGTCAGGTAGTAGTTCTTGACGTACTGCTGGGTGATCGTGGAGCCGCCCTGCGCGCCCTTGCCGGAGACGGTGTTGAGCAGACCGCGGGCCGTGCCCTTCAGGTCGACACCGGCGTCCTTGTAGAAAGTCTTGTTCTCGGCGGCGACGAAGGTCTTCTGGACGGCCTTGGGCACCTCGGCCAGACCCACGATCTCGCGGTTGCGGTCGCCCGCGCGGGCCAGCAGCGAGCCGTCACTGTACTTGTAGACGTTGCTCTGCAGCTTGGCGTCGGCGTTCCCCTCCGGGATCCCGATCATCATGTACAGCACGATGAAGGCCCCCATGCCCAGCAGGCACAGGCCGAAGAAGGTGCCGAGGATCTTCTTCCAGGTGAAGAGCCTGCGTATGCCGCCCTTCGTCGGCGCGCCCGACGAACGGTGGCTCTTGGGCGCCGCCCGGCGCCCACCGCGCTGTCTGGCGCGTCTCTCTTCCGCTCGTCCCATGGGTCCGATCCGCTCCGCTTCGTTCATGTGTGCTCACGCGTCACACAGGTTCGCCGCTCAGGTCAGCTCAGAAAGCTAACACCGGGAGATAAGAGATAGGGCAGCCGATCCGGCCCTTTGCGGACGTGACAATCAGCACCCATTCCCAACGGAACCGACGTTCGAGACACCCGCAGGGTTGCCAGGAGCGGAAAAAGTGATATCACTTAGATAGACGGAAGCTAGGCAGGAGCGGCTTCCCAGGAGAAACGGGGGATCACCCATGTCCACTTCGGAACCGCAGGTCACGGCCGACGTGCCCGAGATGCCGGCGCCCCGCGTGCGGGAGTTCGCCGCCCACAGCATCGGCGGCGGGCTCGCCCTGCTGCTCGGCCTGCTCGGGCTGCTGGCCGGCGCCGGGCTGATCGCGGCCGCCACCACCCTGCACGCGACCGGTGCGCAGGCCGCGCTGATCATCGGCGGCATCCTGGTCGCGCTCGCGGCGTTCCTCGCCATGTGCGGACTGAACATGGTCGCTCCCGGCGAGGCCCGCGTCGTCCAGCTCTTCGGCCGCTACCGGGGCACCATCCGGCAGGACGGCCTGCGCTGGGTGAACCCCTTCACCTCGCGCACGAAGATCTCGACGCGGGTCCGCAACCACGAGACCGCCGTCCTCAAGGTCAACGACGCCTATGGCAACCCGATCGAGCTCGCCGCCGTCGTGGTCTGGCGCGTGGAGGACACCGCCCAGGCCACCTTCGAGGTCGACGACTACATCGAGTTCGTCTCGACCCAGACCGAGGCGGCCGTGCGGCACATCGCCATCGAGTACCCCTACGACGCGCACGAGGAGGACGGCCTCTCGCTGCGCGGCAACGCCGAGGAGATCACCGAGAAGCTCGCCGTGGAACTGCACGCGCGCGTGGAGGCGGCCGGTGTGCAGATCATCGAGTCCCGCTTCACGCACCTCGCGTACGCCCCCGAGATCGCCTCGGCCATGCTCCAGCGGCAGCAGGCCGGAGCGGTGGTCGCGGCACGGCGCCAGATCGTGGACGGCGCGGTGGGCATGGTGGAGGCCGCGATCGCCCGGATCACCGAGCGGGACATCGTGGAGCTGGATTCCGAACGGAAGGCGGCGATGGTCTCCAATCTGATGGTGGTGCTGTGCGGTGACCGGGCCGCGCAGCCGGTCCTCAACACCGGGTCCCTCTACCAGTGACGGTCCCTCCCGAAGGCCAGGGCCCGCAGCGCCGGCCGCAGCAGCAGCGCAAGCAGGTGCTGCTGCGGCTGGATCCCGCGGTGTACGAGGCGCTCGCGCGATGGGCCGGGGACGAGCTGCGGTCGGCCAACGCGCAGATCGAGTTCCTGCTCCGGAAGGCACTGGCGGAGACGGGGCGGCTGCCGCGGGAGACCGGTCCCCTGCCCCGGCGGGGGCGGCCGCCGGGGCAGGGTCCCGCCTCCGGTCCGCCGTCGGCCTGATCACCCGGGCCGCACCCGCTGTTACAGAAGCGTGACAACACGCTCCGACCTGCACGGCCCCACCCCACGCCCCGACCTACACACTCGGCGTATACATACCGCGTATACACCCCGTGTACAGTCCTGCCCATGTCCATCGGTCACACACTCCTCGGACTCCTGGAGTCCGGCCCGCGCCATGGTTACGACCTGAAGCGGGCCTTCGACGAGAAGTTCGGTCACGACCGGCCGCTCCACTACGGCCAGGTCTACTCGACGATGTCCCGCCTGCTGAAGAACGGGCTCGTCGAGGTCGACGGCATCGAGGCGGGCGACGGTCCCGAGCGCAAGCGCTACGCCATCACCGAGGCCGGCATCACCGACGTCGCGCGCTGGCTCGCCACACCCGAGAAGCCGGAGCCGTACCTCCAGTCGACCCTCTACACCAAGGTCGTCCTCGCGCTGCTCACCCACCGCGACGCCGGTGACATCCTCGACACCCAGCGCTCGGAGCACCTGCGCAGCATGCGGATCCTCACCGACCGCAAGCGCAAGGGCGATCTGGCCGACCAGCTCATCTGCGACCACGCGCTGTTCCACCTGGAGGCGGACCTGCGCTGGCTGGAGCTGACCGCGGCGCGTCTGGACAAGCTCCGTGAGGCGGTGACCCGATGACGATTCCCGCCGGTTCGCTCCTCACCGCCCAGGACCTGCGCAAGGCGTACGGGCCGACGACCGCGCTCGACGGCGCCGAGTTCTCCATCCACCCGGGCGAGGTCGTCGCCGTGATGGGGCCGTCGGGGTCGGGCAAGTCGACGCTGCTGCACTGTCTCGCCGGGATCGTGATGCCCGACTCGGGCTCGATCACGTACAACGGGCGCGAGGTGACCGCCATGGGCGACGCCGAGCGCAGTGCGCTGCGGCGCTCGGAGTTCGGGTTCGTGTTCCAGTTCGGCCAGCTCGTGCCGGAACTCACCTGCGTGGAGAACGTCGCCCTGCCGCTGCGGCTGAACGGCACCTCCCGCAAGGAGGCCGAACGGAGCGCACTGGCCTGGATGGAACGGCTGGAGGTCGACGACCTCCGCAAGAAGCGGCCCGGCGAGGTGTCCGGCGGGCAGGGGCAGCGGGTCGCCGTCGCCCGCTCGCTGGTGACCAACCCCCGGGTGGTCTTCGCCGACGAGCCGACCGGCGCGCTCGACTCGTTCAACGGCGAGCGTGTGATGGAGCTGCTCACGGACGCGGCCCGGTCCGCCAACGCGGCCGTGGTGCTCGTCACGCACGAGGCCCGGGTGGCCGCGTACTCCGACCGCGAGATCGTCGTACGGGACGGCAAGTCCCGCGACATGGAGCGCGTCGTATGAGCGTCGGGCAGTGGAGCCGGGACCTCGCCATGGGGGCCCGGTTCGCCCTCGCCGGCGGGCGCGAGGGATGGACACGGTCGCTGCTCACGGCCGTCGGTGTCGGACTCGGAGTGGCGCTGCTGCTGCTCACCACCGCCATCCCCAACGCGCTGGCGGAACGCGACCGGCGCGAGGAGGCCCGCAGCGACCACACCTTCAGCCAGAAGGAGATACCGAAGGCCGACAACACACTGCTGGTCGTGGACGCGGACAGCACGTTCCGGGACCTGGACGTGCGCGGCAGGCTGCTGGAGCCGGAGGGTCCGCGGGCCCCGCTGCCGCCGGGGGTCGCGGAGTTCCCGGCGGCGGGCGAGATGGTCGTCTCCCCCGCGCTGAAGGAGCTGCTCGCCTCCGACGACGGCAAGCTTCTGCGGGAGCGGCTGGACTACCGCATCGCCGGCACCATCGGCGAGCAGGGGCTGGTCGGCTCGCAGGAACTCGCCTACTTCGCGGGCGGCAAGGGGCTGGCGAAGGTACTGGAGGGCCTCGCGAGCGGCGCCCGGATCGACCACTTCGGCAACGACGACCTGGGGTCGTCCGACCGCTGGGATCCGGTGCTGCTCCTGCTGGTCCTGGTCGTCTTCGTGGTGCTGCTGATGCCGGTCGCCGTGTTCATCGCCGCGGCCGTACGGTTCGGCGGCGAGCGGCGCGACCGCCGGCTGGCCGCGCTGCGGCTGGTCGGCTCCGACAGCCGGATGACCCGGCGGATCGCCGCCGGCGAGGCACTCGCCGGATCCGTACTGGGGCTCGTCCTCGGCACCGGGTTCTTCCTGCTCGGACGCGAACTGGCGGCCTCCGTCGAGGTGTTCCGCGTCAGCGTCTTCCCGAGCTATCTGAACCCCTCTCCCGCGCTGGCCGTCCTGGTCGCGCTGGCCGTGCCCGCGGCGGCGGTCCTGGTGACGATCCTCGCCCTGCGCGGGGTGGTCATCGAGCCGCTCGGAGTGGTGCGCACGGCCAAGCCCTCACGGCGCCGGCTGTGGTGGCGGCTGCTGCTGCCGCTGGGCGGGATCGCGCTGCTCTACCCGATGATCGGGCAGGGCAACGAGGGCGGGAACTTCAACCAGTACCTCGTGGTCGGCGGCGTGATGCTCCTGCTGGTCGGCGTCACGGCCCTGCTTCCCTGGGTGGTGGAGACGGTCGTGGCCCGGCTCGGCTCGGGTGGGGTCGCCTGGCAACTGGCGGTTCGCCGACTCCAGTTGAGCAGTGGCGCGGCAGCCCGGATGGTCAACGGCATCGCGGTGGCGGTGGCCGGGGCGATCGCCCTGCAGATGCTGTTCGCCGGGGTGGAGGGCAACTACACCAGTGCGTCGCAGCACGACGTCTCCCGGGCCCAGATGAGCGTGAACGTGCCGGAGGGCGCCGAGGCCCCGCCCGTCATCGCCAAGTACCGCGACACCCAGGGCGTGCGCCAGGTGACCGCGCTGTCCGATGTCCATCTTGGCGACCGGCGCGGCGAGGCGGAGTCCATCATCCAGATCACCGTGGCCGACTGCGCGTCGCTGCGCGAGGTGGCCACGTTCCCCTCCTGTCACGACGGTGACGTGTTCGCGGTCAAGGGCTCGGAGTACGACAACGAGAGCGAGCACCTGGCCAAGCCCGGCACGAAGCTGTGGACCGAATCGGACGACTCCGGCCGCTCGGTCTCCTGGACCGTCCCGCAGGACATCCGGCAGGCCCAGTCCCGTGAGGACCCCACCGGGTACGAGCGCGGCGGCATCCTGGTCACGCCCGGCGCGCTGCCCGAGAAGCTCGGGGCACTCACCTCCACCCAGCTCTACCTGAGCCTGGACTTTTCGGTGCCGGACGCCTACGACCACGTGCGCAACACGGCCGCGCGGCTCGACCCCGCGGTCCAGCCCATGACCTGGCGCAGCACCGAGAGCAACGAACGCTACGCCACCATCCGCACCGGTCTGTCCGTCGGTGCCGCCTGCGTGCTGGCACTGATCGGGGCGAGCCTGCTGGTCTCACAGCTGGAGCAGCTGCGTGAGCGCCGCAAACTGCTGTCGTCCCTGGTCGCTTTCGGCACCCGGCGCCGCACGCTCGGCCTGTCGGTGCTGTGGCAGACGGCGATCCCGATCGGGCTGGGTCTGCTGCTCGCCGCGACGGTGGGCATGGCCCTGGGCGTGGTGCTGCTGCGGATGACCAACACCTCGGTCCGGGTGGACTGGCCGAGCGTGCTGTCGATGACCGGCATCGGCGCGGGCGTCGTCCTGGTGGTGACGCTGCTGAGCCTGCCGCCGCTGCTGAAACTGATGCGGCCGGACGGGCTGCGGACCGAGTAGGGCCGGATCCCGTACGAGCTGTCAGGCGCCTGGCCGGGGCCCGTGGAAGTACGGGACCCGGCCGGCGGCACGAGCGCCGTCAGCCGTCCTGGTCCAGGACCCGTACGGGCAGCGGTCGCAGGGCCTGCCGCAGGGCGGCCGCCAGTTCCTCGTACTCCGCGCCGCGCGCGGCTCCCGCCCGCATCGCCAGTGCGATCCGGCGGGTGGGGGCCGGGTTGGCGAAGTACCCGGTGAGGAGCTGGTTGCTGCGGGAAATCTCCACCTTCAGGGCGGTGCGCGGCAACAGCGTCACGCCGAGTCCGCCCGCCACGAGCTGCACCAGCGTGGACAGCCCGGCGGCGGTCGTGGTGACCGGCACGTCGTCGCGGCCGGCCTCCCGGCAGATGTCGAGGGCCTGGTCACGCAGGCAGTGCCCCTCGTCCAGCAGCAGCAGGTTGAGCTCGCGCAGCGCCTGCCGCGGGATGCCCTCCCGCCCGCCGAGCTCGTGGTCGAGTGGCGTGACGAGTACGAAGTCCTCGTCGAACAGGGGCAGTTCGGCCACGCCGGGGACACCGAGGGGCACCGCGAGCAGCAGCAGATCGAGCCGGCCGCTGGTCAGACCGTCGAGCAGGCTGGAGGTCTGCTCCTCGTGCACCTGGAGGTCGAGGAGCGGATACCGGTCGTGGACGAGCCGCAGCACGGTGGGCAGCAGATAGGGCGCGACCGTGGGGATGACGCCGAGCCGCAGCGCCCCGGTGAAGGGCGCCCGGACCGCCTCCGCCTCCTCCAGGAGCGCGCCGACCTCCCCCAGAACCGCCTTGACCCGTACGGCGATCCGCTCACCCTCGGGTGAGAGCAGCACCTTGCGCGTCGTACGCTCGAGGAGCGTCACTCCGAGTGATTCCTCCAGGGCGGACACGGCTCCCGAGAGGGCGGGCTGGCTCATGCCGATCGCCGCGGCCGCGTCCCGGAAATGAAGGTGCTCGGCGACCGCCGCGAAGGCACGGAGCTGGGCGAGGCTGGGTTGCCTGCGCTTATTACCGACAGTCACTGATAACTACCTCCGATCAACTCGACCGAGTGTAGCTATTTCCGTAATCAATCGAGCCTGTGCCAACATCAACACAGTCCAACCCATGGGAAACCCCCGCGATCCGGGAGTTTCTTCGCTGCAAGGAGAGTGTGTGCTCACCGTCGGTGACAAGTTCCCCGAGTTCGACCTGACCGCCTGCGTCTCGCTGGAGAAGGGCAAGGAGTTCCAGCAGATCAACCACAAGACCTACGAGGGTCAGTGGAAGGTCATCTTCGCGTGGCCCAAGGACTTCACCTTCGTGTGCCCGACCGAGATCGCCGCTTTCGGCAAGCTGAACGAGGAGTTCGCGGACCGCGACGCGCAGGTCCTCGGTTTCTCCGGTGACTCCGAGTTCGTCCACCACGCCTGGCGCAAGGACCACGACGACCTGCGCGACCTGCCGTTCCCGATGATGGCCGACTCCAAGCACGAGCTGATGCGCGACCTCGGCATCGAGGGCGAGGACGGGTTCGCCAAGCGCGCCGTGTTCATCGTGGACCAGAACAACGAGATCCAGTTCTCGATGGTGACCGCGGGCTCGGTCGGCCGTAACCCGAAGGAGGTCCTCCGGGTCCTGGACGCGCTCCAGACGGACGAGCTGTGCCCCTGCAACTGGTCGAAGGGCGACGAGACCCTCGACCCGGTCGCGCTGCTCTCCGGGGAGTGATCTGACATGTCGCTGGATGCCCTGAAGTCCGCGATACCGGACTACGCCAAGGACCTGAAGCTCAACCTGGGCTCGGTCATCGGCAACTCCGACCTTCCGGCCCAGCAGCTCTGGGGCACGGTGCTGTCGACGGCCATCGCCTCGCGCTCCCCGATCGTGCTGCGCGAGCTGGAGCCCGAGGCGAAGGCGAACCTGTCGCCGGAGGCCTACACGGCGGCCAAGGCCGCCGCCGCGGTGATGGCGATGAACAACGTCTTCTACCGCACCCGCCACCTGCTGTCGGACCACGAGTACGGCACCCTGCGCGCCGGCCTGCGGATGAACGTCATCGGCAACCCGGGCGTCGACAAGGTCGACTTCGAGCTGTGGTCCTTCGCGGTCTCCGCCATCAACGGCTGCGGCATGTGCCTCGACTCCCACGAGCAGGTGCTGCGCAAGGCCGGCCTCGACCGTGAGGTCGTCCAGGAGGCCTTCAAGATCGCCTCCGTGATCCAGGCGGTCGGCGTCACGCTGGACGCCGAGGCGGTTCTGGCCGAGTAACCCAAGGCCGCCCGCCTCACCTCGCAGGGCCCCGCCCACCTGACCGGTGGACGGGGCCCTGCTGGCGTTTCCGGCTACTCCGAGGGGGGCGGCGGGGCCGGTTCCGCGCTCACGGCCGTGGCCCCGCGCGGCCGCACCGAGTGCCGCAGCGCCGACTTCTGCGAGTACGACCGCAGATACCCGGCGACCGTGTTCGTCACGGCGACCAGCGGCACGGCGACGACCGCACCGCCGATCCCGGCCACCATGCCGCCCGCCGCGACCGACAGCACCACCGCCAGCGGATGCACCCGGACAGCCCGCCCCAGGATGAACGGCTGCAGGATGTGCCCCTCGATCTGCTGCACCGCCAGCACCACGACCAGGGTCATGACGGCCGTGAACACCCCCTGGGTGACCAGCGCGACGACGACCGCCAGCGCCCCGGACACCACCGCGCCCACCAGCGGGATGAACGCGAACAGGAAGATGAACACCGCCAGCGGCACGGCCATCGGCACGTCGAGGAAGTAGATTCCCAGCCCGATGAAGATCGCGTCGATCAACGCCACGATCACCGTGCCCCGCACGTACGCCGTCAGTGTCCGCCACGCGGCGGGACCGGCTCCGGCCACTCCCGGCCGCGCCGCCGCCGGCACCAGCTTCAGCGTCCACTCCCAGATGCGCTTGCCGTCGTAGAGCAGGAACAGCGTGCAGAAGACGGCCAGCAGGATCCCGGTCAGCGCCTCGACGACGACCGTGACACCCTCGAGCCCCGCCGAGGTGATCTGGTCGGTGTTCGCCCCGACGGCCTCACGCAGGTTGGTGGCGATCTCGTTGATCTGCTTGTCCGTGACGTGGAAGGGGCTGTTCAGCAGCCAGTTCCGCAACTCGTCGATGCCGTCCTGGATCTGGCCCGAGAGGTCGTCGATGTTCTCCATGACCTGCCAGGTCACGAACCAGCCGATGAGGCCCATGACGACGAAGCCGAGGACGGCCGTCAGCGCGGTGGCCGGTCCGCGCGGCACGCCGTGGCGCCGCAGCCGCGCCACCGTCGGCTGCAGCATCGCCGTGATGAGCAGCGCGATGACGAACGAGAGCACCACGAGCTGGACGGCGCTGATGACCCGCATCAGCACCCAGAGCGTGCCCGCGAGGACGAGGAGCCGCCAGCCCGCCTCGGCCGCGACCCGCACGCCCCACGGCACGGCCAGCGCGGGATCGGGGCGGGCGGCGACGTCGGGGGCGTAGTCCGGGGGCGGCGGCACGTGTTCCCCGGCGAGCGATCCGGGGCCGGGGTCGTCCTGCTCCCGTTCGGCTGCGGCGCGGCGTTCGTTGTACCGCTCGCTCATCTCGGTCAGTCCGGCACCGAGCCGGCCGAGCCACCCTGGCACTCGCGACATGATCCGTCCTTTTCCCCCGTCTTGGCGCACCACTCCCCCGAGGAGCCGTTCGTCCGACCGTACATGGCGCGAGCCCCGCACCGGACGACGGTGCGGGGCTCGCGCGAGGAGACGGGATCGGCCGGGGCCGGTCGGCTCAGTACCAGTGGTTGGCCTGCCAGAACGACCAGGCGTCACAAGGGCTGCCGTAGCGGTCGTTCATGTAGTTGAGGCCCCACTTGATCTGGGTGGCCGGGTTGGTCTGCCAGTCGGCGCCGGCGGACGACATCTTGGAGCCGGGCAGCGCCTGGAACATGCCGTAGGCCCCGGAGGAGGGGTTGACGGCCTTGTAGTTCCAGTCGGACTCGTGGTCCACGATGTTGCTGAAGCACTGGAACTGACCCGACGGAACCAGCTGCCTCGCCATCGCCTGGATCTGGGCGATGCTGTAGGAGCTCGCGACGGGGAAGTCGGAGATGTCCTTGGAGCGGCTGGCGGCGGCCTTGGCCTGCGCGCGCTCCTTGGCCGCTGCCTCGGCGGCCTTCTCAGCGGCTTCCTTCTTGGCGATGGCCGTGTCGGCGGCGGCCTTGCGGGCGGCCTCCTCGGCGTCCTTCTTCGCGCTCGCGTCCGCCTGAATGGCCTGTGCGTCGGCCTGCTGCGTCAGCGACGCGGTCTGCACCTGGGCCTGCTGGCCCGCGGGGATGTCCGCGAGCAGCGTGGCGCCGGCTGCCGTCGCTTCCGCGTCGTTGTTCTGCGCGGTGCTGCCCGAGGCAACGCCGACGACGCTTCCGACAGCGGTGACCGCCGTGGCCGAAGCCACTGCGAATCCCCGGACCGAGATCCGGCTCACACGGTTTTCCTTCCAGCATCGCCCGCTTCGGTGACCCTCGCGGACGCAATCGTGCCCCTGGCACTGGCCTCCCCAACTGCGGGGTCACGGGAGGCGCGGGCCCGGTGGGCAACTCCCCCGGAGGGAGCGCCGCGTGTTGCTCGGGCGGCATACGACATCGCTATGCAGTTGGTGCTGTTGCTTTTGTGGTGCCGTACCGCTGGGGGTACAGGTGTGTCGTATGCGGGGCCTGACAGGAGTGAGACTCTGCCGTAACACGACGGGGCATGGCAATTCCGAGTTGCGTGTGAAAGCTCACATCCCGTTTGGCGCAGGAAATTCCACGGAACGGCCACACGCGAAGGCGCCGCCCGGCTAGGCTCTTGGCCTTTTCCGGACGGCGCCAACTATCGCATAAGCGCTACTACTTACTGCGACCGGTCAGATCTGCCCGTCTTCGAGCATTTCGGTCACAAGGGCAGCGATCTGGGACCTCTCGGACCGCGTCAGGGTCACGTGCGCGAAGAGCGGATGCCCCTTCAGCTTCTCGACGACGGCGACGACACCGTCGTACCGGCCGACCCTGAGGTTGTCCCGCTGGGCCACGTCGTGGGTGAGAACCACCCGTGAATTGGCTCCGATCCGGGACAGAACGGTAAGAAGCACGTTCCTTTCCAGCGACTGGGCCTCGTCCACGATCACGAACGCGTCGTGCAGCGAGCGTCCCCGGATGTGGGTGAGCGGCAGGACCTCCAGCATCCCGCGCGCGGTGACCTCCTCGATGACCTCCCGGGAGGTGACCGCCGACAGCGTGTCGAAGACGGCCTGCGCCCAGGGGCTCATCTTCTCGGCCTCGGAGCCGGGCAGATAGCCCAGTTCCTGCCCGCCCACCGCGTACAGCGGCCGGAAGACCATCACTTTCTGGTGCTGACGGCGCTCCAGCACCGCCTCCAGACCGGCGCACAGCGCCAGCGCCGACTTGCCGGTGCCGGCCCGGCCGCCCATCGACACGATCCCGACGTCCGGGTCGAGCAGCAGGTCGAGCGCGATCCGCTGCTCGGCACTGCGGCCCTTGATGCCGAACGCCTCACGATCCCCGCGCACGACCCGTACGTTGCCGTCGGCCGTGACCCGTCCGAGCGCCTTGCCGCGCTCCGACTGGATCATCAGGCCGGTGTGCACGGGGAGGCCGGAGACCTCGGGCACGTACACGTGGCCTTCCTCGAAGAGGATGTCCACCTGCTCGCCGGGCAGGGTCAGTTCGGACATTCCGGTCCAGCCGGAGGAGTCCGTGATGGCGAGTTCCGCGCGGTACTCCTCGGCGAGGAGCCCGACGGAGGACGCCTTGATCCTGAGCGGGAGGTCCTTCGACACGACGGTGACGTCGAACCCCTCGGCCTGCAGATTGCGGGCGACCGCGAGGATGCGGGAGTCGTTGTCCCCCAGGCGGTAGCCGCTGGGCAGCACGCTGGGGTCCGAGTGGTTGAGCTCGACACGGAAGGTCCCGCCCAGATCCCCCGTCGGGATGGGTGCGTCGAGGCGACCGTGCCGGACCCGGAACTCGTCGAGCAGGCGGAGGGCCTGCCGGGCGAAGTAGCCGAGTTCGGGATGGTGCCGCTTCGCCTCCAGCTCCGTGACCACGACGATGGGGAGCACGACCTCGTGCTCGTCGAAGCGGTTCAGGGCGTTCGGGTCGGCCAGCAGGACGCTGGTGTCGAGAACATAGGTGCGCCGGTCGGGCTTGTGGCGCTTTGTGCTGGTCACCACGGAAGGACGTACCCCCTCGGATGAGGTCGGGGAGCGACGGTATGGAGCTGGACCGGTCGTCGGCCGCCCTGCGCGGGCCGACAACCGGCCCTCCGCCTCTTCGTCCGTGCTGTGACCGCACGATCGGGCTGGTGCAAAGGGCCTCCCGGGCGGACGGCCCCGTGCCGTCCGCTGAGATCCGACACCCGTGGTTCGGGCGTCGACCTGTCTGGGTTATGCCCTCGAACGAGCGTCGCCATGCAACGGCATATGACGGCGAGCCGGTGAACTCGGCGTTACAAGCGTCGCCAAGGGGGTAGGGGGAGGCGCTATGACGTGGGACGTCCTGCGTTCGGGTGACCGTCTGCGGGTACGTCAGCCGCCGTAGCGGCGGTGGCGGGCGGCGTAGTCGCGCATGGCCCGCAGGAAGTCGACCTTGCGGAACGCCGGCCAGAACACGTCGCAGAAGTAGTACTCCGAGTGAGCGGTCTGCCAGAGCATGAATCCGGACAGCCGCTGCTCGCCACTGGTGCGGATCACCAGGTCGGGGTCGGGCTGGTCGCTCGTGTAGAGGTGACGCCCGATCATGTCGATGTCGACGGCCTCGGCGAGCGCCTCCATCGAGGTGCCCTTGTCCTGGGCGTCGAGCAGCATCGACCGTACGGCGTCGGCGATCTCCTGGCGGCCGCCGTAGCCGATGGCGACGTTGACCACTATGCCGTCGACGTGCGCGGTGGTCTCCTCGGCCTCCTTGAGGATCGTCTGCATTCCCGAAGGCAGCAGGTCGGGCGTGCCGACGTGGTGCACGCGCCAGCGGCCGTCGGCTGCCAGGGTGCGCACGACGTCCTCGATGATGCCGAGCAGGGGGACGAGCTCTTCCTGCGGGCGGTCGAAGTTGTCCGTGGACAGGAGCCAGAGGGTGACGACCTCGACGTCGGTCTCACTGCACCAGCCGAGGAACTCCTCGATCTTCCCGGCCCCGGCCCGGTGGCCGTCGACGGTGCTGGAACCGGCGGCCTTCGCCCAGCGCCGGTTGCCGTCCATGATGACGCCGATGTGCTTGGGCACCTGAGCGTGGTCCAGGTGACCTTCCACCCGGCGCGCGTACAGCCTGACCAGCAGGCCACGCAGCTTGTCGCGCAGGTTCACGTGATTGTCAGCCCCTCCGTACGGATCGGACAGGCCGCGGCGTGCGGCCCGGTCGTGGCCGCGGGCGGTCCCTGCCCGGATGGCAGTCCCCGGAGGCGAAGCCTACCCTCGCTGCGCCCGTGGGCCGCCAACGGGGGCGGAGCGAGCGGTTCCGGCCGAGGGTTCCAGCCGCCCGGCGGGGCAAGAAAAACGGGCCGGTCCGTGGGGGGGAGACGGACCGGCCCGAGGGGGGGTTTCCACCATAACCCTTCGTGAGTGCTGCCGCGCGCATCGGCGTGCCACAACTACTCTCCGGAGCCGCCCGACGACGTGGCGACGCATGCGGAAGTCCGCATTCAGGGGCCGCCCACGGCCGGAAGGTGCCGCGTGAGCTGGGGAATCGGGCGTTCCACGCCGGACGGCCGGAGGTTTTGCCGCACCTTGGGCCCACTCGGGTGACTTGTCCGGGCATCCCCCCGACGGGTGACGCACATGTGAACGCCTGCTTGACCCGGGAGCGGCCGCGGATCGCCGCGCGTCACCCGCCTGCCGATGCTTTGCCGACGGGACGTCGACGCGGTGCGGCTCGACGAATGGGCCCTGGCACCGCGCAGCCCCCTCCACTGCGCGGTACCGCCCGCGCAGCTTTGCTCACGCGAATTGACTCGTCCGAATGTACGTGAGCGGCGGCGCGGAGGCGAGCCGACGGCGATAACGATGTGAAAACCCTCGTCGGATGATGCGCAAGTGCGGTGAGCGGGAGGAGTGAGGCCGGCGTGGCGGACGGGACACCGCCGCGAGGGCGGCGGACGGGGGCACGGATCCAAGGCGCGCTCTCTGCTGCGTGCTTCAGGACGTGCTCTGGGAGGGACTCCGGGACGTGTTTTAGGACGGGAACTGTCCTCATTGGTGTCTAACGTCGCTTCATGACGACGAGCGCGAGGATCACGTGGGACGCGGCCAGTGCGCGCCGGGCGCGGCGGCAGTTCCTGACCGGGCCGGCCCCGACGGGGACGCCGGTCGCCGAGGTGGTGGGCGCGATGCTGGGAGCTCACGCGCAGGTGCTCTCCGCGGCCGAGCTGTCGGTGGGGATGCGGACGGACGCGGCGACACGGGCGGACGTACGGACCGCGCTCTGGGACGACCAAACCCTGATCAAGACGTACGGCCCACGCGGCACGGTCCACCTTCTCCCGGCCTGTGAACTCCCTCTCTTCTCGGCGGCGCTGAGCGCGGTCCCGACCGGGCCGAGCCCGTTCCCGCCCGATGTACGGCTCACCGAGGAGCAGGCGGGCCAGGTCGTGACGGCGATCGGTGACGCGCTCGACGGCAGGAACCTGACCCTTGACGAGCTGTCGGAGGAGGTCGTCGCCCGCACCGGCCCCTGGGCCGGTGACCGCGTGATGCCGGCGTTCCAGGACCTGTGGCCGCGCTGGCGCCAGGTGATGCACCGGGCCGGCTGGGCGGGCGCACTGTGCTTCGGCCCGAACCGCGGCCGCAAGGCGACGTACACACGGCCGCCGCGACCGGATTCCGGGGCGGGGTCTGCGACCGGGGCGGGGGCAGGGGCCGGGAGCGGCGCGGGGGCTGGGCCGGGGGCAGAGGGCGGCGCGAGGACTGGGCCGAGGACACCGGCCGGGAGCGGCGCGGGGGCTGGGCCGGGGGCAGAGGGCGGCGCGGGGGCTGGGCCGGGGACACCGGCCGGGAGCGGCGCGGGGGCTGGGGAGGCTCTGGCCGCTTTCGTGCATCGCTACCTGTACGCGTACGGTCCGGCGACGCCGCAGCACTTCGCGCGCTGGCTGGCGGCGCCGCCCGGCTGGGCGACGGTTCTGTTCGGCGAACTGGCCGCCGAGGGCCGTATCGAGGAGGTCGACTTCGAGGGGACGTCGGCGTGGGTGACGGCGGGCGACAGCGAGGGGGCGGACGAGCTGGAAGGGCCGCCGCCGCGTGTGCGTCTGCTCCCCTACTTCGACGCGTACGTCATCGCCGGTCAGCCCCGCGAGCGGCTCTTCCCCGGGAAGGCGTACCAGCGCGCCCTCGGCGGCGGACAGGCGGGCAACTACCCGGTCCTGCTCATCGACGGCGTGGTCGCGGGAGTGTGGCACCAGCGGCGCACGGGCCGTCGTACGACCGTCACGGTCGAGCCGCTCGTACCGCTGACGGCACGGCACCGGCGGGAGCTGGGCGAGCAGGTGGAGCGGGTGGGCGAGGTGCTGGAGGCGACGCCGGAGCTGGTGGTGGGAGAGGTGACGGTGGGTCCGCACGCATGAGCACCGGCTCGGTGCGCGTCAGCCGGGCTTGCGTGCGTCGAAGAGGTGGCGGGTGCTGTGGGCGACGAAGGGCCCCTCGGCCTGGATGCGCTCGTGCAGTTCCCGGAGTCGCGGCTCGTACGCCTCGACGGTGAAGCCCGGGACCATCCAGACCACCTTGCGCAGGAAGTGCACGACCGCGCCGATGTCATGGAACTCCATGCGCAGCCGCTCCGCCCGCAGCCCGGCGACGCGAAGGCCGGCGGCCTCGGCGTCGGCCCGCTCACGGTCGGGGTGGCGGGCGCCGCGCACCTCCTCCGGCTGGGGGCCGAGGAAGTACTCGACGAGTTCGAAGACGCTGCTGGGGCCGACGTGCTGGGCGAAGTACGTCCCGCCGGGTTGGAGGACGCGGGCGATCTCGTCCCAGTGGGGGCGGACGGGATGGCGGCTGACGACCAGGTCGAAGGCGCCGTCGGCGAAGGGCAGGGGGGCGTCGTCGGCAGCGGCGACGACGCCGACGCCGCGCGGACGAAGCAGGGCGGTGGCCTTGGCGACGTTGGGCGGCCAGCCTTCGGTGGCGATGGTGAGGAGGGGCGGCCGGGGGGCTGGGGTGTTCTTGAGGGTGGCCTCCTGGGCGACCCTGGCGAGGGCGAAGTCCAGCACTTCTCCTCCCCCGGTCTGCACATCGAGCACCGCACTCGCCCGGCCCAGCCGCTCGGCCATCGACACGGCGTACCCCCAGGAGGGGCGCGCTTCCGTCGCCCGCCCCTCGAACCAGGAGAAGTCCCATCCTTCTGTCGGGACGGAGGCACCTTCAGCGAGTAACTCTTCGTAGGAAGCGGGGCGTGGAGGGTGCGATGAGCCGGATGGGTGGGCTGGATGCGATGAACTCGGTCGGTGCGGTTCCCGCTGGTCCAGGACGAACACGACGTGCTCGTCCTCGCCGTGCCGTACGGTGCCGGTCCGGCGGAATCCATGCTTCTCGAGGAGGCGTACGGAGCCGGTGTTCGTGAGGGCGGGGTCGGCGTGGAGAGGCCGGTTCTGCTCCCGCTCCAGGAAGAGGGCCAGGGCGCGGCTGCCGATACCGCGCCCCCAGTACGGCTTGCCGAGCCCGTACCCGAGGAAGCGGCGGTCCCCGTCCCACCAGGCGACGACGCTGCCGGCGACCTCACCGTCGACGGTCACGGCCTGGACGAAGACGGTGTCGTCTCCGAGGATGTTCGTCCTCCAGTGCCGCAGGAACGCTTCGCGCGGCCGTGGCGTGAATCGGGACCGCCGGACGGCTTCCGGATCGTGCTCGTACGCGAGCAGGAACTCCAGGTCGGCTTCCACGACGTCGCGCAGCCGTACGTCCACGTGGTCATCGCTCATGCCCGGAGTGTGGCAGCGACCACTGACAAGGGCGCGGACCGGGCTTCGGCCTGGGCTGCGGTCCTGGACTTGTCGGGCCGGGGCTCGGGTTCGGGTTCGGGTTCGGGCTCGGGTTCGGGCCTGAGGTTGGGCCCAGGCCCGGTGTTCAGGGGACGAGGGGACGCACTTCTTCGGCCGTGAACCGCACGAACCCCTCCGGGTCGGGCTCGTCCGCGGTCGGCTGGAGGACGACGCTGTCGGCGCCGGCCTCCACCAGCCGCTGGACCGCGTCGGCCACAGCCTTGGCGTCTCCTGCGATGCCGAGGTCCGGCACGGATGCGAGCCCTTCGGCGACGAGTTCGGCGCGCAGACGGGCGGCGGCGTCGGGCCCGGTGGCGGTGGCGGTGAGCAGATAAACGACCAGGGGATGAGGTCCGGCCTCGCGGCCGGCTGCCGCGCGCCCCTCTTCGACGAGCTGCCGTGCTCGGCGGACGCCGTCGGCGTTGGTGGCGGCGGTGAGGAGGGTGCCGTCGGCGGCCTCTCCGCTGAGCCGCAACGACCGCGGCCCGGTAGCCCCGGCCAGCACGCCGCTCCGCGGAGTGTGCGGCGGCCAGTCGAGGGCGACGTCGTCGAGCTTGACGTACCGTCCGTCGACCGTGACGCGCTCGCCGCCCAGCAGGGCCCGCAGGGCGAGGAGGTGCTCCCGCAGCAGGGTGACAGGTGACTCGACCCGGGCGCCGACCTGCCCCATCCAGTCCTGTACGCCGTGCCCCACGGCGAGGATCGCCCGCCCGGGGAACATCCGGTGCAGGGAGGCGGCCTCCATGGCGGTGATGGCAACGTTCCGCAAGGGCACGGGCAACAGCCCGACCCCGACCCGCACCCGCTCGGTCCACGCGAGAGCGGCCGCGGCGGTGGAGATCCCGCCTTCGCTGAAACAGTCTTCCCAGAGCCAGAGCTCTTCGAGCCCGGCCCCCTCAGCAACATCACAAACGGTTCGAAGCCGCTCGGGGGCCAACTGGGGGCGGAAGACTGCGCCTAGGGGGGTCATGGGGGCTTCCTACCCGCGGTCAGGCGCGCCCGACAACTCATATATGAGCTGTGTCGGTCGATGAGCCTGCCGCGACTGGCACTGAGGTATCCGTCGATCAGACGCAGCAGGAATGGACGCCGGTAGCTGCTACTCCTGCAACACCGTCTCGAATCGCTTGGTGAACGAGCGTCAGTCAGGCACACGTACTCCAGCACGACGGGCTAGCTCCAGTGCTTCAGGAGAAGCGACCCACCGTTTGGTCGGGTCATTCGGATTGGCAAGCTGGTAGAGCAGGAACAGACGCTTGGGGCCGGGTACCGCGATGACTCCAGCGAATCGTGGATCACCGGCGAACCAGATCTCCGCTACCTGAGCGGTCTTCTCGCTGCCGTAGCCCCGTCCGAGACGACGACGCCACCAGGCAGATCGTGCATGACCATGCAAAATGACGTGCACAACATCGTCGGGTTGATCCGGGTTGGGAAACGCCAGCCAGACGTCGCCGAGCTTCGCTCCCGGAATCTGCCCGATCCCGCTTGCCGGTGTCTTGTGCGCCCGCCAGGGATAGACCTTCAGGAGGCGGCGCGTCTGCGCAGCCGCAACGAGGTACTGACGCTGAAGGAATGATCGATACAGGGCGTACACAGCGACTGGGAGCATGATCCACATAGACCACCGGCCCGCGAAGATCATGAGGACGAACGCGCCGACACAGACCGCGGGCCAGAGAAATTGGCCTACGGCAGCGGAGGTGAGCAGCTTCTTCCACGCGCTCTGTGTCGCGGAGTGATCCCAGGCCGCTGCTGAGTTTGTGGGGTGGTGCACGGTGTCCATCTCATGCCTCGCCATGATCCATCGGCAACGGGTTCTCGAAGGTGACCATGCGGGCCGATTCCCGGAGCAGGTTCCGATAGTGGTCCGAACGGTGAACCGCAGTCGTCGACAGCGTCAGGATTGCCAGTTTGCGCGCATCCGGAAATGGCACATAGGTGACAATCTGCAGCAGTTCATGCCGCATCTCACCGACCTGGGGGCTCGATCGGATCTCGACGAGCGACGCAGGGCCGCACGGCAGCTCGAGGGTCTCCACATGACTGGCGTCTGCCATTGCCGCTGCGGCACGAGCAGCCATCACGCCACGGGGGGCCCAGGACGTCTCCTGGCAACCTAGGGTGAACAGCGACGACAGAAGACTTCCGTCACCCTCGTCGTCACGATGCGTCCCCACAGAGCAATGGATGACACCGCTGTACGCAAGCACCCGACCCAAACGCCGAACCGGCGCCAGGAGCTCCAGGAATTGTGGTGTGTTCTCGGGACCGGCCAGCATCGTGGCAAGCGCACCGAGTGAGTGTTCCTGGTCCTCAGCGCCTGCCGGTACTTCTTCCGCTGCAGCGAAGTCTGCGAGCGGAACCGGTATGAAGCCGGCGGGCAGCGCGAACCAGATGTCCGCGTCCGGCATCCTTGCGGACGGATCGATGACGAAGGTGTCCGAGCTCATGAGGCGGCAGCCACTCCCCTGAACAGGTACTTGAGCACGCCGGCTGTCGCCGCCCCGTCGATGACACCGGTCCTGACTCCGTCCAGCGTGCCCGTTACGGCCTTGGCTCCGTCGGAGTCCAGCGTGTCGTACAGGCTGCCCGCGATCCCGTATGCGGCTGTGCCGGCTCCCAACCACGTCGCCCCGGCCTCGACCTTGGGAAGCACCCGGTCGGTGCTCGCGCCGAAAACGCGTGATCGCTCCAGCACACTCGGCGCCTCGGAGATGGCCACGGCTTCCTCGCGGATCGACGCACCAACAGCAGCGGCCTTCTGCCCGAAGGTCAGGGCCTCATCCGCGGTACGGGCTGCGGCGCTCAACGCCTCCGGCGCCTTCATCAGCCCCTTGGTCACAGCACCCAGCCCGGGCACGATGCCCAGTGCGTCCCCGGCGACAGAGATCGCATTGCTCCAGAAATCCAAGTCGAGTTCGCCCTTCCTGATGCCGTCGCTCAAGGAAGCCCACACCTCGTCGTCCTGCAATCGCAGAGTGAGGGCCGTCCCGCTCAGCAGCCCAGCGCCCAGCAGAAGGAGTGGCACCGCGAGCGGGCCCGTGGCGAACAACGCGATCACCCCAAGGATCGCCGCGACGCCACTGAGAATGTCCGGCAGATTGTCGCCCAGCCAATCCGTGAACTTGTCCCAGGCACCCGGTTCGTGCGGAGCCAGTTTCGTCGTGGCGTCGCCGATCTTTCCGGCGCGGTACCGGGCCCTCTGCTCGTGCTCCTCGGCGAGCTTCTTCGCCTGGCCGATGATTTTGTCGAGGTCGGCCTGGGCCTCCTCCACCGCGGTATTCGCATGGGTGAGGGCCTTCTGGGCGTCGTCGTGGCGGGCGCCCTTCTCGTCCAGGTCGGGGGCTTTCTCCGCCTTGCTCGCACGGCCCTTCGCCGCGTCCAGAACTGCCTGGGCGTCCTTCGCGTCCTTTTCCAGGCGTTGGGCACGACGCTGGAAGTCCTCGAGTTCTCCCTCCCAGCGATCCAACTGCCTGGATGCCTTTCGGATCGAGTGCGCGGCGTTCTTGAGGTTCAGGGGCAGCGTCCCGCCGTCCAACTCCTCACGAAAGGCGACTGCGGCATCGCCCTTCCAGTAACTGCCGTCCATCAGCCTGGTGACCAGCTCTCGGCTTTCTTCCAGGACCTTGGCGCAGTTCACAAGTTTCTTGCGCAGCTCCCGGACGGTGTCCGGGCTGCCCGGCGTGGGGTTGAAGCCCAAGTGCGCGTACTCGGGGTTCGCGATGCGGCGGCCCCGCTGAAGTCCTTGCGGCTGGTCGAGATCCGTGGTGAACCGCGGGTCGGCAGCCGTACCCGGACGGCCGGAAGCGGAGGTCTGGGTCACGTGGAACCCGCCGAGCCCGCCTTGCCGTTGCGGGCCTTCTTCAGCGCCTCTTCCAGCGCCTTGTCCACCTCGTTGTAGCTATCCTTGCTCTGACCGATGATCTTGGCGAGGTCCTCGGTCTGCTCGCCGATCTGCTCGGTGCCGTACTTCCAGTCCTCCTGGAAGCTCTCACAGGCAGCGTCCAGGTCGTCCGTGCCCAGTCCCGTCACTGAAGCGTCACTCAGCGCCTTGTGCAGTCCCTTCAAGGAGCTGCCCGACTTCTTCAACAACCTCATGAAGTGCGCGAGCTCATCGTCGTCGACGGCCAGCCGCTCCGCCATGCAGCCGCTTCCTCTCCACGCTCCGTGCCACTTCCTCGAGTAAGTGACTCTATCCGTTCCGCTTACGTTGCGGACGGGGCGGCCACCCGCACGGGTGGCCGTCGGCAGTCGGAGCTGTGGCCAGGCTCAGCGGTTGACGGCCTGGATCTCCTGTACGACCACATCCTGGGTGGCGCCGAAGGAGCCCTTCGGGAGGGTGCCGCCTGTGTCGCCGGTGCCGGTCCAGGTGATGTTCCAGGTGACGGTGGCCCGGAGCGGGTAGGTGCCGTCGCCCGAAGAACGGAGGTACCTCACTCCGCAGGGCGGGGTGCGGTCGGCCTTGCCCGGGGCGTAGGGCTCGCCGATGCGGTCGTTGTCGATCGCGCAGACTCCGGAGGCCGGGTAGGTGACGGCGTCCTTCGTGCCCGGCTCGATGCGGAGCGACTCGGGGGTCGCGGTCGCCGTCGCGCTGATGCCGATCACGGGTACGGACGCGGTGACGGAGACCGGCTTGAAGTCGGCGGCGTCCAGCCAGGCCCAGGTCGGGAGGTTGACCTTGGTCTGTTCGGCGGGGGCCAGTGTCACCTTGGTGCTGGGGACGCGGATCTCGGCGTAGGCGAGTTCGGAGAGGACCTCCGGAGTGACGGCGTTCTCGATGTTCGCGGGCGGGGGGTCACCCTGGTCCACCCAGAAGATGGGCTCCTCGCAGGAGTCCCACCCCGGAGGGAAGTCCTTGTTGACGAAGGAGTCCCAGAAGTAACCCTTGCCGGTCTTGTCCTTGTTGAAGTCCTTGTACGGGTGCCCGTTGACGTAGCGGTCGCGCTGCTCGGCGTCCCACTCGTAGCCGGTCGAACCGGCCTCCCAGGTCGGCTCGAGGTACTTCTTCAACTGGTCCGGGGTGTACTTCGGGGCGTACCAGCAGGGGGGAGGGGACCAGGACGTGGTCGACGTGAGCGCACCGGCGGAGTTACCGCTGCCGTTCTTCGAACGGTCGAAGACGACGCCGCCTACGGTGACGGAGACGGTGCCGTCCTTGTCGGCGTCGGCGCTCTGCTGACTGTCACCGTTGTTGCCGTACTTGCCGCGCCCGGCGAAAGCCGTCTGTGCAGCGAAGACGGAGCAGCACACCAACGTCAGGACCGTTACGACTCTCGCCGATTTCCTTACGGCTGGCACGTCTTGTTCCCCCTGTCCGAGGCGATGTTGGCGGTCTGCCACACCCCGTCGGTGTTCTTGGTGAGGCTGGTGTTGTACAGCACGTAGGAGTCCGCATCCGCCGGCGACCTGTCGACTTTCTTGGTCTTCCGGTTCTTGATGAAGGACTTGCTCTCATCGGAGCAGTAGGTGACGTAGGCCTTCTTCTCGCCGGTGAGGGTCACCTTGTAATCGAAGTAGCGCGTCTCCCCGATCCACGTGTCTCCGCCATCGATGTACCGCTGGGCGTACGAGATCGAGGACTCCAGCGCCTTGCCGACGTTGTAGAAGCCGAGGGCCTTGGTGTCCGTGCTGCCCTTGAGGATCGCCTCGTCCACAGAGTTGACGCTCAGCGTGCTGTCCTTGAGGACCGCGTCCTTGGCGGCGTCACCGGTCTTCTCGTACTCGAAGACGTTCTTGGCGTCGGACGGGAAGGTGATCGCCGGGCGGCCGGCGGGCGCCCCTTCACTCTCGCTGGGCGAGGCGGAGGCCTTGTCCCCCGTGTCCGCTCCCGCGATCTTGTCCTTGTCCTTGTCCTTGGAGCTGTCGTCGCTCCCGCACGCGGACAGCGTCAGGGCCGCTGCGGCGGTCAGCGTCAGCGCTGCGAGGAGGGTGGGGCGGCGGGTCACGGTCGGCTCCCGGGAGGTGGCGAGGGCTTCTCTTGAGCGAACCCAAGCTATCCAGCGGGGTGCGGCCGCACCAGGGTGAAGGTTGTCACGCACGGGGCGTATGGGGAGGAATTAGTGATCTGTCGTCACTTTCGCGCCGTAACGGTTGCATAACGCGCCAGCGGAGGCCTCAACAGCGGTGCTGCTTGGGGCGTTTCAGTCAGGAATCAGCAAAGGGCAGGGATGCAGGGGGCCCTGTGGGGGGGGGGTGGTCGAGACAGATACGTTCGGGGCGGAGAGCTGCCGACAGATGGTGGCGCGGCTGGGGGGGACCGGATGGGGCGGCGTTGGCGGGACGGGCGTGGGGAGCTGGTCGTGCACGGGGGTGACGGGGAGCCGTCCCTCAGGGTGCCGCTGGAGATCGCCGGCTCCTACCGGGCCCGTACGAAGGGGCTGTTGGGGCGGGACTCCATCGACGGGGCGATCCTGCTCTCCCCCGCCAACAGCGTGCACACCTTTCGCATGCGCATGCCGATCGATGTCGCCTATCTCGATCGGCGTCTTCGGGTGATCGCCGTGCGGACCATGCGGCCGGGAATGCTGGGGATGCCTCGGTTGCGGGCCCGGCATGTGGTGGAGGCCGAGGCCGGGGCGATGGGCGAGTGGGGGGTGCGGGACGGGACGCGGGTGGAGGTCGTCGGGCCGGTGGAGTGAGGTGAGTGGCCTCGTTCGAAGGGCTCGGGTGGTGCTGCCAGGGCCTCGACCGACTCCACCGTCCGTTCGGCGAAGCGACCGGGGTCCGGGGTGCAGAGCCGGCCAACAGCGCACCAGCGGCCGCATTGAACGCACACCTCGTGGTCCCGCCCCAATCGCAGGTCCGGAAGGTCGACCGCCCTCTCCCCGTGTCCGTCGGCCGAGCGAGTCTCGAGCACACCGCCTATGTCTGCGCCCGCCGAGTTGATGCTACGGCCCAGTGCAGGTGCGCAGGGGGGTGAGCGTCACCTGTTCATAACCATCGGGAGAGGACGGTGAGCAGTGCCTTTCCAAGGGCGTGTGACGCGATCCTTCTCGTCCTCGCGGGCTCACCATGGGACATGCCTTGGACGCCGATCCCACCACCAGCGCTCGGCCTTCTCATCGTTCCCGGGCTCGGTGCATGCACGGAAGATGTCGTCCAATCGCGTCACAGAGGATCGCAGGCCGTCGGCGTATACGTCATCGACCTCGTGTTCGAGACGCGCCAGGGTGTCCCGGGCCTCCAGATCACGTCGGAAGAGGTCTTCCCGGTACCGGCCAGAAGGGCTCCAGTCGGACTCCAATCGGCGCACCAGCCTCTCCCACACGTGCAGGCTGTAGTGGACACGTCCTTCGACGCTCGCCGCCGTGTCCGTCGGAAGCGTGGCCAGGAAGGCATCGGTGAGAGGCGTCCCGATGGGCTCGTGTTCGAGAGCTTCGGGGAGCCACTCCACCTTCGCGCGAGGGAGATCGGCCACCTTCTCCTCCACCGCGTCGACCCGGTATCTCGTGTCCTCGTCGGAGTCGATCGCCTCCAGCCGGCATCTCACGACGCGTCCATCCGGCACCGCGACCCAGTATGCGGAGCCCAGATCGACGTCCATCGAGGGGTAGAGGACCGAGGTCGCCGTACGGATCGCGAGCCCTTGCGCCAAGTCCGCCTCACCAAGAGCTCCTGCCGTCCCGTCCTCGACGTAGATGTCGAGCTCCAGCGCCAGGTCACCGGGCGGCAGCACGCGGTACGTGCACAGAACAGGTGAGTCCCAGCGACGCGCTTCCTGGTCCCCGTCCGTGTCGGCGACGTCGACCGCCTCGCGCGTCACGGCCAGCGACTGAGCCAGCGCCCCGCGGAGCCGCGACGCCTCTGTCTCCGCGACGGTGAAAAGATTCGCGATCACTTGTACGTCCCGTCATACACCTGCTTGGCCTTCGCGACCTTGTCCGGATTGTTGACGAACTTCGGATTGCGCTGCAGTTGCTGTGACTTGCTGAGATCACCTTTGTTCCGCACGATCTCCTTCAGAGCAGCGTATTCAATGCGGTCCATGTCGACCAAGCCAGGGCCGGAGACCGGAAAGACGGTTCCGGTGTCCTCCACTCGATACGTCCGTCCGTTGATCTCGTACGTGTTCTTGTCCGGCAGCAGCTTGGCACGCCCCTTCGCTATCGCCTCGATGTCCGCGCGGACCAGATCCTCGTTACCTCGGAGGATGACCGTGTTGCGTTCCTTGACCTGACCGCTGCCCGCTCCGCCCACGGTGTGCCGCTTGTTGGGGAACCTCAGCTTCTTCCCAGCTGCCGGACCGGGAACATCGTCTGTGGCCTGCCACTCGGTGGTCGGCTTATCGCTGGTGTTCTTGTTCTCAGCCTCGTCGGCGGCCTTGTCCGCCTCGTCCGCTTGCTCGCGGGCCTCCTTCGCCTGTTGCTTGGCCTCCTCGTCACAGCCGTCCTGGGCGAGGACGACGTACGGGGAGTCGGACGGGCCGGCGGCGAGGATCGTGGCGCCTGTGCCGGAGGAGCCGGTGATGAGGCCGGTGGTGGTTCCAGGCGGGTTTCCGCCGTACGGGATCCGGCGGGCCGGCGCCGCGATGGTGCAGCCCGATTCCCGGGCCTGCTTCTCGGCCGCGTCCGCCGCCTCGTCGGCGTCCTTCGCGGCCTTCCGAGCGCCCTCGGCATCACCCGCCTTGGCCGCCTTGCGGGCCTTCTCCGCCGCGTCGGACGCCTTGTCGAGGACCTCACCGACCTCGGCCAGCTTCTTGAACTTGGTGAACTTCGTGATGGTCTTCGGGCTGAAGATGCCGACGACGCCGACCACGGTGTTGCCGATGGAGGCGCCGTAGTTGCCCTTCTCCCAGTTCTCCTTGTCGACGAAGGTGTCGGTCGCCAGGTCGGACACGAAGTCCTCGGGCGAATTGACCCAGCCCCATACGGAGGAGACATAGTTCCCCTTGTCCCACTCCTCGCCCAGCTCGTCGGCCTTGTCGCCCCACCAGTCGGTGGTGTAGCCCTTCACACCGTTCCAGGCGTCCTTGACCGAGCCGACCGGGTCGCTCACGACGTCCATGGTGTCGGCCAGGAAGCTCTTGGTGGGCGCCACGAAGAAGCCGCGGACATGGTCCATGAACGTCCTGTCGTGGCGTTCCTGGTCATGTACGTCGTCCCAGAGGGACTTGTCCTCGAACGGGCCCGGAGCGAGCGGGACCGTGTCGTTCGGGCCCGCGCCGTCGTAGGTGATGAGCTGGGCCGACGCGGGGATACCGCTGCCGCCGCCCGTGTCACCAACGCCCGTGCGGGTGGCCGTGCCGTCGCCGGCCTCCGTGTCTCCCTGGGTGCCCGCATCGCTGTTCGTGCCCGTACCGTCGTCTGCGCCCGTACCGTCCTCTGCGCCCGTACCGCCGTCCGCGTGAGCGTCGCCGTCCGCGCCCGCGCCGGTGTCCGCATCGCCCTGCGGAGCGGGGCAGGACGTCCCCGTCACCGAGCAGACCGCCGACTGGATGCCGTCGGCGATACGCCCGCCGAGGCCGCCCACCGAGAGCGCGACGATGATCGCCGCGACCACCGCGATGAGCCCCGCGTACTCCACCGCGGTCTGGCCCTCGTCCCGTCGCCAGCGGATCATCCTCGGCAGGCTGAACGCCCGCCGCTCCTCCCTGTCCCGGGGAGGGGTTTCGAACCACTCACGCGACCGGGCCCGGAGCAACAGCACGATGACCGCGACCGGCATCGCCGCCTGGGTGATGCCCCGCGGATCACCGTGCAGCAGCGTGCCGAACGACAGCCACACGATCCATGCCTGTACGGCGATCAGTGCGCGGGCCGTCCACACCCCGCCCCGCCACATGCACCGGGCCAGGCAGATCCCGGCCACGCTGGGCAGCGAGTCGTACACCAGGATTCCGAAGATCTCCCCGGAGTGGTACGTCACCACCGACAGCACGGTGATCACGTACAGCGCCGTCAGCGCGAACTGCGCCCACAGCAGTACCTGCGCCCAGCCCAGTTCCCTCGGCAGCGGCGAACGCCGAACCCAGGACGGGATGTTCTCCGCACCCCCCGTTCCGCGCGGGGGTATCCGGTCACCGGCAGGGGACATGCGCGACCTCAGCTCAGCTCGATACACGGCCGTTCACGGCGAATACCGAGCCGAGGCTAAGGAACGTCGATCACTCGCACATGGGCCCGTGGCCCCAACCCCGGGCCCACTTTAGGTGCGCACTTCCACCCGGGCCAGGACCGATCATCCGGATCTGGTGGCGGACCGGCGGACCCCGGGTCGGGGACGGTTCCGGGGGAGGACGGTCATCCGCAGGGCGCGTGGCCGTACCGTGAGCCGGGCGACCTGGCGGACGGTGCGGCCCTCGGCGAGGTCCAGCCGTACCGAACGCAGCATCGTCGCGAGCGCCGTGACCATCTCGGTGCGGGCGAAGCGGTCCCCCATGCACTTGTGCTTGCCGTCCCCGAACGGCAGGAACGCGCCCGGCGGAGGCTCCTGCGCTGCGTCGTTCCACCGGTCCGGGTCGAAGGTGAGCGGGTCGGGGAAACGCTCGGGATCGCGGTGCAGAGCATGCTGGCAGTACGCCAGTTCGGTGCCGGCGGGCAGCGTCCACGCGCCGAGACGGGTCTCCTCGGTAGTACGGCGTGTGACCAACCAGCCGGGGTGATGCAGCCGCAGGGTTTCGGTGATCACCCGGTTCAGGTACGGCAGCCGGGCCACGTCGTCGAGGGTGACGGGCCGGCCGCCGAGGACCTCGTCCAGCTCGGCCAGGACCCGGGCCTCGATGGCGGGGTGGCGGGCGAGTTCGTACAGGGTCCAGGACAGCACCGACGCGGTGGTCTCGGTGCCCGCCACGGCCAGGGTGAGGATCTCGGAGGAGATCTGATGCCCGGTCAACGGTCGGCCCGTCTCCTCGTCGACGGCGCGCAGCAACATGGAGAGCATGTCTCCGGTGTCGTGCCCGGAGGCCTGCAACTCCGCCACGGCGGTGTTGACGGTGGCGCGCACGCCGGCCCGGGCCCGGTCGAAGCGGCGGTTGAAAGGCAACGGCAGGCGCTCGGCCCAGTCGGGCAGCATCAGGCGCACGCCGACGCCGTTCATCACCACCGACAGGTCGCTGCGCAGCCGGCGGAAGACGGCGTCGTCGAGGCTGCCGGCGAACACCGTCTTGGCCAGCATGTCGAGGCTGAGTCCGACCATCGCCTCGCGTACGTCGAGGGTCCGCCCGGGTTCCCAGCCGGCGACCGTGGCCGTGACCTCGGTGCGCATGATGTCGACGTACCGGCTGATCTCGGTGTGGGCGAAGGCCGGTTGCAGCTGGCGGCGTTTGCGTACGTGGGGCCGGCCGGTGGCGGTGACGACGCTGTCGCCCAGCAGCTGGCCCAGCTTGTCGTAGAGCCGGCCCTTGTCGAGTGTGGGGGCCAAGGCCTTGAGCATCTGGTGGATCAGGGCCGGGTCCTGCACCACGACGGTGCGCGTGCCGGGTTGCAGGACGATCTCGACGAGCGGTTCCCGGGTGTCGCGCAGCGAGTCGATGAAGCCGAGGTTGTCGCGCATTCTCAGAGCGTGGCCGATGAACGGAAGCGATCCGGCAGCCCGAGGTATGGGGGGAGGCGCAGCGGACGTCACGGGTCATCCCTTCGCGGCGTTCATGGACGCCCTATGGCTTCCCTGCCGCTTCCCCGGCGCAATCCTGTCGTGAAAGTGTCCTGTGCCACGTGACGAGTGGGGGGGGAGGGGGCGGGAATCCCCGGCCGAAGCCAGCGCACGGGCAACCGTGCACTGGCCCGGGCCGGGCCAGAGTCCGGGCACCCGCCGCACGCCGGATGGCACGGCTGAAGCCATGCCGCATCTCCCGATCAGCTTTCCTGGCGCGGGAAGGAGACTTCGACCCGGCGGTTCTTCTTGCGGCCGGTCTCCGAGGAGTTGTCGGCGATGGGGTACTGCTCGCCGTAGCCGCGGACCTCGTACGTGACGTCGGAGTCGGTCAGTTCCTGGTCGAGAACGTTCTGTACGGCGTCGGCGCGCTTCTTGGAGAGGACGTCGCCGTGTGCGGAGGAGCCGAGGTTGTCCGTGAAGCCGAAGACGCGGATCTTCGTCGCGTTCTGCGTCTTGATCTCCTCGGCGATCGCGGAGATACGGGCTTTCGCCTCGCCGCTGAGTTTCGCGCTGTCCTTGCCGAAGAGGACTTCGGCCTGGAGGGCGAACTTGACGTCGGCGTTGGTGTCTTCGCGGCGTTCGTCGCCGCTTTGGTCTTCTACCACCTGTTTGATGTCGAGGACTTTGGGTTCGGCGAGGGTGCCGCCTTCGGGGAGCTTGAGGTCGGGGTCGTTGGGGTCGACCTCTACGGGGGCGGAGGCGGAGGCCTCGGTGCCGGGCGGGACGGCGGGGGTTTCGTCGGCGTGTGCCGAGGCGGCGCCGTAGAGGTTCGTGGCGACCATGAGGCCGGTGGCGGTGAGAACCAGGGCGAGGCGTGGAGTCGCCGATCGCGTGCGCGTGCGGGTTTTCATGGCCGGCCTCACCCGGAGATCTTGATGGTGCTGCTGGAGAAGGTCGGTACCTGGAGAGTGACGTCGGTTGCGCTTGCGGGCGGGGCGGGGAACTGGACGAAGACGGGGATGGTCTGTCCCGACTGGATCGTGGTGAGACCCGTTGTGGTCAATGGCCGTCCGTCGGTGTCGCGCAGTACGTAGTAGCGCTTCTTCCCCTTCGAATCCACGAGCGTGGCGCCCCCGAGTGACGTGCCGTGCTTGAGGATTTCCGTCTCATCACCACGCAGTTCGGCAGGGATCGTCAGCGAGTTCGAACCGTCATTCTTGAACTGACCGTTCACTGTGAGGAAGCCGCCCGCGTCCCGCTGCGCCGACGTGATTTGCAGGAGCAGTCCGTCCCTGCCCTTGAGTTCAGCCAGCGGCGCCTCGGACTCGCCTTCCTGAGCACTCGGCGCGGAGCCACGACCCTTGGAAGCGGAGGCGGAGGTATCCGGCTTCTTGTCGTCGTCGCCACCACCACCGCCGCACCCTGCAGCGCCCAAGGCAAGTCCGGCCGCTACGGTCAACGCGACCATCCTCCTGCGGGCCCTCTCAGTGAACCGCATGCTCATCTCTCCGCTTCCTTCATCACTCGTCGTTCGCTTCTGAGTCGGCCAAGTGGACGTCGAAGAGATCCTCGGGTTCCGGAAGCTCAGTGAGATCGTCCGGCTTCAGATCCCAGTTCTTGCCGTCGCAGGTGAGGCGAGGGAGCACGTCGTCTCCCGCATCCTCGGCAAGGGGCTTGAACTCGCAGCGGAACTCGATGACGGCCTTGGCACTGGCCGTCGACCTCTTCTGCGCCGTGACAGGGACTATTGACTCCCCCATGGGCTTCCGCGTCTGCACCACGACGTCGTAGCCCATGGGCACTCCGGTGCTCGAACACCTTTCGATATCCGCGTCGTTCTGACCGGCGAGCTGAGACGCTCGCGAGCACGGATCACCCGCGAGCTGTACATCGCCGTCGAAGATGTCCTGCCACTTGCCGGGGTCGAGAACGGCTTCGACCCACTTGCCTGCAAGCTGCTCCCGGGCGTCCTGAGCCGCCGCAAGCGCCGCGGCGTCAGCAGCCGTCTGGGCGCCACCCCGGTTCACGGTGGCCTGGCCGACCGCGAAGTAGGCGAGCGCAAGGAAGAGCAGGCCCCCCACCACCGTGATGTAGATGGGGAAGGCCTGCCCTGCGTCGCCGTACCTGCGAGGTCGCGTCAATTGCCGACCCGGTCGATCAACGTCGTGATCTTGTTGAGGATCGTCGTTCCGATGCTCGTACCCGTAATCGCCAGCACAATCGCCACCACCACCGCGATGATGCCCAGGTACTCGACCGCCGTCTGCCCCTTGTCGGCGGCGCGGCGTTGCATCGCCTCGGCCGTCGTGTTCTTCCAGCCGCTCACACGGACCTTGGTCGCGACGGCGGTCTTCAGCATCAGGTCGCTCATGGTGTTCCCCTCCGGGTTCGGCCGTGTCGTTGTCGACACGGGGAACGTACGGCGGGACGTCCTGGCCGCGGGAGGGCCCCAGGGCCCAATTCCGGGCCCAATCGCTCGGACCCAACGGCTTGTTCCCCCATCGCGTCACCGAGGTCACCCCCGTCCCCGACCCGTGTCCGGCGCCGTGCCGATCCACTTCGCGGCGGCCTCCGAGCGGCTCGTGCTGTGCAGCTTGGCGAAGATGCGGTTGATGTGGTTCTTGACGGTCTTCTCGCTGATGAAGCACGTGGCGGCGATCTGCTGGTTGTTCATGCCGGACGCGATGAGGTCCATGATCTCCGCCTCCCTCGTGCTCAGTTGGAACCGCGACCTGTCGGGAACGGCCGGACGGCCACTCCTCCACTCAGACGAAGACTGTCCCACATGTGGTTGCACTTGCGAAAGGTTTTCTGAGTAAGTGGACGAGGGTGGGGTGAGGGGTGGCATGAAAGGAGCTGGTGGCGTGGGACTTTGAGGTTGACTATACGATTTTGCGGAAGTGGAAATTCCGTATGCAGTCGCACTCGACGACCCGCCCCCCAGGCCTTCCGGCAGGGGCGGGCCCGGCGTCTGGTCTCTGCGGAGTCGGGCCAGCAGGGCGCCCGCCGCCGTCGGGGTGAAGTGGGCCCGGCCCTCCTTGATGTCCCGTACGGCGTCGACCAGCTGGTCGGCCGTGAACTCGCCGTGGACCAGGTAGCCGCCCGCTCCCCGGCGCAGGGCCTCCTGGACGATCTCGGACTCCCTGCTGTAGGTCAGCATCACCACCGGCGCGATCTGTACGAGGTAGGGCAGGGCCGAGATGCCGTCCACGCCGGGCATGCGGACGTCCAGGAGGACGACGTCGGGGCGGTGCTGCCGGGCGGCGTCGCAGGCCTGGCGGCCGTCGGTGGCCTCCGCCACGACCTCGATGTCCGCGCGGCCGGAGAGCAGCGCGGTGAGGCCGGCCCGGACGACCGGGTTGTCGTCCGCCACGACGACCCTGAGGCGGCGGTCCGGTGGTGCCGGGAGGTCGGCGAACGGGTGGTGTGGTGGCGGCTGCGGGGCGCCGGTCGGGTGGGGATTCTGGTCCGGCATCAGTTGCCTCCTCTCGGGTCGTGGGTCGTGGGTCGTGACGGTCATGCGGTGGGGTTGGTCAGGGCGGCCAGGGGGAGTTCCAGGCGGACCTCCGTGCCCTGGGAGTGGCCGCCGCGGCCTATACGGATGCGGGCGCCGACCGAGGCGGCGCGTTCGACCATGCCGACCAGGCCGAAGTGGCCGGCCCGGCGGAGTTGTTCGAGCGTGGTGCCCGGTGGGAGGCCTCGGCCGTCGTCGTGGATGCTGATGCGGAGCAGGTCGCCGTGGACGCCCGCGCTGACGTCGACCCGGGTCGGGTGGGCGTGACGGTGGGCGTTCTCCAGGGCCTCCGAGGCGATGGTCAGGAGCTGGCGGGCCACGGCCGGGGGGACGGGTGGTACGGCGTGCTCGCCGGTGGGGCGGTAGACCGCGGGAAGGCCGGTGCGGGTGCTGAAGTCCCGGGTACGGGCCGCCAGTTCGACCAGGACGTCGGTGGCCTGGGACGGGTCCGACTCGCGGCGGAGGTCGGCCAGGAGCTCCCGGGATTCCGCTGCGGCCCGGCGGGCCGAGCGGGCGACCAGTGCGGCCTGCCGGCTCACCAGGGCCGGGTCCATGCGGTCGGCGTTCGCCGAGGTGGTCAGGCCGTCGGCGGCCAGGGCCACGCCGTGCAGGGTCTTCGCGACCGAGTCGTGCATCTCGCGGGCCAGGCGGGCTCGCTCGGCGCTGACCGCTTCCGTCACGGCGAGACGGGCCTGGACGGTGGTGAGGGCCTGGGTGGCCGCGCCGAAGCGGAGCATGAGGTTGCGCAGGCTGGAGCCGACGGCGCCGGCGATGACGCAGAGGCCGGGCAGGAGGGCGGACTCGGTGATGCCGGGGGCCGGGTCCTGCTGTGCCGCGTGGATGAGAAGCAGGAGGAGTACCTGCAGGGAGGCGAAGACCGCCGCGCCGCGCCAGCCGTAGACGAGGCCTGCCAGGAGCGGGGTGCAGACGCTGACGTAGGCGAGGGTGCTGTCGGGGCCGGCGGCGATGAGGAGCAGTGCGCCGAAGAGGGTGTCCACGGCGAGGAGGGAGGGGTGGCGCAGGAGGAGGGGGCCGAAGCGTTCCCAGTCCCGGAAGAGGACGTAGGAGGTCATGAAGGTGACGACCACGGCCGCGCCGACGAGGCGCGTGGGCAGGCCGTCGTTCGCGTTCACGAGGGCGGTGGGGGTGGCCAGGGCGATCATGGCCAGACGGAAGCCGAAGACCTGGCGGCACATGGCCTGCAGGGCGTTGACCTGGATGTCGATCGCGGGGCCGGCGGGGTGGGTGGTGTCCCTGCCTCCGGCCGCGAGCCGGTCCCCGGCCGTACCGGGCGGGGGGCCGTCGTCGTCGGGCGCGGGTGGCGCCTGGGGGAAGGCGGCCGCCGATCGGCCGCGCCCCGAGGGCGCCGGCCCCCCGTTCGCCTTGCCCTCCGGTGCGCTGCCCGCGGGCATCGGCATCGACGATGGCCCCGACGTCGGCATCGGGCCGGGTGCGGCGGGATCCGCGGCGGCAGCCTCCCGCGGCATGCCGGGGTTCCGCCGCCCACCTCCCTTGATCCGCAGTGTCGGCTCGCCGCCCGCCGCCGCCTCCCACCCGGGTGGCAACGCGGGGGTCACCGATGTCACCGGTACGTCCGGCGCACCCGTGCGGACATGCGCCGGCAGCACGGTTCCCGCCGGAGGCGTCGTGATCTCCGGCGTCTGCCCGGCCCGGCGGCGGCGACGGCCCAGCAGCCTCGTCCGCTCCCCTGTCATCGACATGCCGTCACCCCTCCCCTACTTCCCCGTGACCGAGCCGAAGTCCGTGCCCGAGCCGAGGATCAGGCCGGCGCCGAGCAGGAGCATGGTGGCCGGGACCATGAAGGTCGTGATCATCATCGTGGCCTTCGGGACGGCCCGGGCGGCCTTGCGGCGGGCGTTCTGCGCGTCCGTGCGGCGCATGTCCTTGGCGAGGGACACCAGCGTGTCGACGATCGGCGCGCCCAGTTCCTCACCCTGCTGCAGCGCCGTCACGAACATCGCCACCTGCTCGGAGTCGTTGCGGCGGCGCAGTTCCGCGAAGGCCTGGCGGCGGCTCATGCCGAGGTCCATCTGGCGCAGGGTGATGCGCAGTTCGTCGGCCCAGGGGCCCTCGTAGCGGGAGGCGACCCGGTCCAGCGCCTGGCGGAAGCCGAGGCCCGCGCTCACCACGACCGCCAGGACGTCCAGGAAGTCCGGCAGGGTCCGTTCGATGACGTCCTTGCGGATGCGGATCGCCGACCAGATGCCGACCTCCGTCCAGAACGCGCCGAAGGCCAGCAGGAGCAGGGCGACCAACAGCTGGCCGCGCATGAGGAAGACCAGGAAGCCGAGGGCTCCGAGGAAGCCGTAGACCGCCCGGCGTGCGGCGTACCGGTCGATCGTCAGGCCGCCGGGGTTGCCCGCGAGGTCGATCTTGCGGCGGTACTTCGCCACCTGCTTCGGCCCCATCAGGCGCAGCACCGCGGGCGCGTAGCGCATGCCCAGGCGGTCGATGAGGGAGTCGACCGCGCCGGTGCGGGTGGAGCCGACCTCCAGGGCGAGGGCGAGGTCGCCGGGCAGTTTGGCCTCCGCCCGGTACATGCGGATGCCGGCGAAGACGCCCCACACACCGAGGCCCATCAGCAAGGCGAGCAGCAGTCCCATGGTTGCCTCCTGGCTCTCAGACGTCGATGCGGGACAGGCGGCGGATGAGGACGAAGCCCACGGCGTAGAGCGAGAAGGCGATGATGACCGCCGCCTGGCCGAAGGCGGAGCCGGTCATGCGGTCCAGGGCGCCGTCCTTCACCCCGTTCATCAGGAACAGGGAGCCGACGCCCAGCACCGGGACGGCGTACGACGTCATGTTGACCTGGGAGAGCTGGGTGCGGACCTCGCGCCGGGTCTCCTTGCGTTCCTCCAGAGTCTCCGTCAGGTTGCGCAGGGCGCTGACCACCTGACCACCGGCCCGGTTCGACAGGACCAGTGTGGTGACGAGGACGACCAGTTCGCGGGACGGGAGACGGTCGGCCAGTTCGCCGAGCGCGTCGTCCATCGAGGCACCGACCGCCAACTGGTTCGCCACCTTGCCGAGTTCCTCGCCCGCCGGGGCCTCCATCTCCTCGGCGGCCATGCCGATCGCCGTACGCAGGGCGAGGCCCGCCTGGGTGGCGTTGGCGAGGATCCGGGCCATCTCGGGGAGCTGGTTGATGAACTTCTCGATGCGTTTCTGGCGTTGCCAGTTGAGGAACTGCACGGCGACCCCGATGCCGAGCAGTCCCGCGAGCGGCCCGAAGAACGGTGCCAGGGCCGCCTGGCCGATCAGCCAGAGGCCCGCGACCGTGGCGAGCATGTAGACGAAGAACTCGCCCGGAGTGATGTCCAGGCCGGTCGCCGCCAGGCGCAGTTCCAGTTTCTTGCCGAGCCTGGTGCGTCGCAGACGGCGGTCGATCCCGCGGAAGGCGCGGCGCCGGCCGCCGGCCTCGATCTGTCCGGTGGCGGACAGGCGGTCGACCAGGGCCTGCCGTTGCGCTTTGCCCATGGCGTAGGAGTGGAGGCCGACGACCACGAGGGCGCAGGTCAGCAGAGTGACGCCGGTGGTGAGCGTGATGAGCGTGTGCAGTTCCATCGGTCGGTCCTACCTGGCTTCTCGGGTGGCTAGCTGGTCCGCCGACTGAGCGATGCCGAACGCCTGGGGAAGGGGCTGGCTCGCCATGTAGAGGCGGTCGGCGGTGCGGCGCGGGAGCGGGAAGTACTCGAAGGCTCCGTGGATGCGGCCGTCGGAGGTCATGGGCCGTGCGTGGAAGCGGGCGACCGTGACCAGCCGGTACGGGTCGCTGCCGTGACTGTCCATCAGCGCGATCTCGGTGATGCGGCGGGCGCCGTCCGCGAACCGGGTCAGCTGCACGATGACGTCGACCGCGCTGTTGATCTGGTCGTGCAGCGCGACGAAGGGGATCTCCACGTCCGACATGGAGGCCAGGGTCTGCAGTCGCATCAGCGCGTCCTCGGCGCTGTTGGCGTGGACGGTGGCGAGCGAGCCGTCGTGGCCCGTCGACATCGCCTGGAGCATGTCGAGGGACTCGCCGCCGCGGACCTCACCGACGACGATCCGGTCGGGGCGCATGCGCAGGGAGTTGCGGACCAGGTCGCGAATCGTCACCTGGCCCTTGCCCTCGACGTTGGGCGGGCGCGACTCCAGGCGGATCACGTGCGGCTGCTGGAGCTGCAGTTCGGCGGAGTCCTCGATGGTGATGATGCGCTCGCCCTGCGGAATGAGCCCCGACAGGGCGTTCAGCAGGGTCGTCTTGCCGGTGCCCGTCGCGCCGGAGACGATGACGTTGAACTTCGCCTGCACCAGGCCCGCCAGCAGGTACAGCATGTGCTCGTCGAGCGAGCCGAGGCCGATCAGCTCCTGGAGTGTGAAGGAGCGCGGGAAGCGGCGGATGGTGAGGGTGGCGCCCGTCAGGGACAGCGGCGGGATGATGACGTTGACGCGCTCGCCGGAGGGCAGGCGGGCGTCGACCATCGGGTTGGACTCGTCCACGCGCCGGTTGACCGTCGAGACGATGCGCTCGATGGTCTGCATGAGCTGGTCGTTGGAGGCGAAGCGCAGGGGCAGTTGCTCGACCCGGCCGCCGCGCTCCACGAAGATCGCGTCGGGGCCGTTCACCATGATCTCGGTGATGGACGCGTCCTCCAGGAGCGGTTCCAGGATGCCGAGCCCCAGTGCCTCGTCGACCACCCTGCGGATCAGCTGCGAGCGCTCCACCGTCGACAGGACCGGGCCCTCGCGGCTGATGATGTGCCCGAGCACCCGCTCCAGCCGGGCCCTGCGCTCGGCGGCGGCCAGCGAACTCATCTCCGCGAGGTCGATCTCCTCCAGGAGCTTGGCCCGGTAGGAGGCGACCATGTGGCCGTCCTCGCCCCGGTTGCCGTTCTCCTCGGGGGTGTTGATGCGTGCTCGCAGGCTCATGAGTGCGGTGCTCCTCGCTCGTCGCTCAGTGATCGCGTGGCATCGTGGCGGTCTTGACGGCCGGGTCGAACTCCCAGCCCGGCACGAGGGACGGGATCTGCACGGTGGCCGTGACGGTGACCTCGTCCCCGCCGATCGACGCCGGGCAGCTCGTCCCGTCGGCCAGCCAACTGCTCACCGCCGCCTTGCAGTCCGCCTCGGACGGCCCGTCCAGTGACGCGCTGCGCGCCCCCGTCCTGGCCGCCGTGCCGGCCTGCTGGGCCGTATAGGCGATCAGGCCGAGCTGCACGGCGCCCAGGGCGACGATCAGCAGGATCGGCAGGAATCCGATGTACTCGATGGCGACCTGGCCGCGGTCGCGGCCCTTGCGGATGTCGGTCATCAGGGTTTCGCCTCCTCGACCGCCCCGGCGTGGCCTTCGACCGTGAACCCGAAGGACAGCGTGCCGGGGAAGAGGACGGGGACTTCCAGGGCCACGTCGGCCGTCACGTAGCCGGAGCCGCCGCAGGTCACCCGGGCCCCGGAACGCCACGCGTCCGACAGATGCCTGAGCCCGGCCGCCTCGCACACGCCCTGCCGCACCCCGGGCTCCGCAGCCGTTCCCTGCCGTACGGCCTCGTCCGCGGCGTTGCCCGCGAGGATGTAGGTGTAGCCGATGAGGACGGCCTGCCACAGGGCGATCAGTGTCACGATGATCGTCGGCGTCATCCCGAGGAACTCGATCGTCACCTGACCCTTGTCCCGCTCCCTTGATGGCACCCTCAGCATCCTCATCCCTCCTTCCTCCGCCGGAATCCCCCCGCTCCCCGGCCCCCCTTCTGGGCGCCCTGCGGGGTCTTGACCAGCCCCAGCTCCCCCGCCAGACCCCAGAGGGCCTGCTTCACCGAGCTCTTGTTCTCCAGTTCGTGGATGCGGCCCGCGTCCACGACGCTCTGCAGTTCCTTGAAGTTGGCGGGGACCACGGTGGCCGCGACCGCCGTGCCGGTGATCTTCTGGATGAGGGGCGGCTGGATCTCCGTACCGCGCGAGTGCCGGTTGACGACGACGGTCGTCTCCTCGGCCTTGCGGATCTGCAGCCGGTCCCACATTCGCACGGCCCGTTTCGCGCCCCGTACGGCGACCACGTCCGGCGTGGTGACGAGCAGGGCCCGGTCGGCCATCTCCACGGCCGCCGCGCCGGCGCCGCCGAGCTGGGCGCCGCAGTCGATGACGACGACCTCGTAGCGCGAGCGCAGGGCGCTGACGATCTGCCGGGCGGCGCGGTCGGTGACGTCCTCGCCGCGCTCGCCCTCGGCGGGGGCGAGCAGCAGGGCGAGGCCGGTGTCGTGGCGGTAGACCGCGTCGGCGAGGACGCGCGGGGAGATGTCGGTGATGGCGGCGAGGTCGACGACGGAACGGCGGAACTGGACGTCCAGGTAGGAGGCGATGTCGCCGGTCTGGAGGTCCATGTCGACCAGGGCGGTGCTGCGGCCGGAGGCCTGGGCGGCGAGGGAAAGCTGGATCGCGGTGAGGGTGGCTCCGACGCCGCCCTTGGCGCCGCTGACGGTGACGACGGTGCCGCCGACGCCCGTGAAGACGTCGCCGCCGGCGCCGAGGTGCCGTCGTACGCCGGTGGACCACTGGGCGACCGCCTGGACGCGGCTGGCGAGTTCCTCGTAGCTGAGGGGCAGGGCGACCAGGCCGCGGGCGCCGTAGTCCATGGCGGCCTGGAAGAGGCCGGGGCTCGCGTCGGAGGTGACGAGGATGACGCCGACGGCCGGGAAGCGCAGGGCCACTTCGCGGATCAGTTCCAGCGCGGGGACCGGGCCGATCCGCTCGTGGACGATCACGACCTCCGGCAGCTCGTCGACCGACTCGGCGGCGAGACGCGCGAGGGTGTCGATGAGCTGGGTGGAGTCGACCACGGGGGAGACGGGCTCGGCGTCCGGGAGCTGGCTGAGCAGTGTCGTGACGGACCGGACCGCGTCCGTGTCACCGACCGCCGGGAGGATCCTCGTGGGCATGGCAGCCTCTCACTTGTCCTTCGCGAGTTCGTACGTCCGGTCCCGCTCGGGGACGGTGGTGTCGCTGCCGGGCGCGACGAGGGCGAGGCGCACGCGCTTGGCGAACGACTCGGCGTAGGTGATGCGCTGGGCGTCGAGGGCGGAGAGGGCGAAGGTGATCGGGACGCCGTCGGTGGGCTGCTGGGTGCGGTTGCTCTCGTCGGGGTCCAGCGGGGTGAGTTCGCCGACGTCGATGACCTTGGCGCTGGTGACGATGATCTTCGACTGGTCGGGGTCGCCCTCGCGGGCGCCCTCGAAGGTGGCGTAGACGTTGACCGAGGCGCCGGGCGTGATCTTGCCGGCCACGCCGGTCGCCGCGTCGATCATGATGGCGACCTCCTGCTGGCCGGGCTGGAGGGCCGGCCGGCGGACGATCATGTCGGACTGGAGCAGGGAGCCCGCGCGCAGCGTGGTGACGGCGATCTTGCCCCGTATCTCCCGCAGGTCGGTGACCGCGTTGTCGGACAGCCACCGTTCGGGCATCTTGATCTTCTCGAACTGGCCCGTGCTGAGGGTGGTGTAGGGCGGCACCTCGGACTTGAGCCGGTAGGCGGTGACCTCGGGGCCGACCTTCGACTTCACGTCGCTGATGACGGAGAGCACGCCGGCGAAGGCGCCGAGGGCGCAGACGACCGACAGGAGCAGGAGAATCACGCCGCGGCGCTGACGGGAGTTCATGAACCGTACAACCTCGTTGGGGATATCGGTCGAGCGGGATCGGAACAGTGCTGACGAGCGGTGTCAGGCCTCAGCCGACGGCCGTTCGGCTCTCGAGCTGCTGGTGGGGCGGGCTGTCGTGGACGGGTGGCAGGGCCGAGCAGAACACGCAGCGGTCTCCGATGACGTCGATGCCGCACCAGTGGCACCGGCTGCGCCGCACGGAGGTGACCAGCTGGTAGAGGACGGAAAGGTCGGGCAGGTAGCTGCAGAACTCGACGAGCCTGCCGGTGCCCCACCAGCCGGGTGATTCCGCCGGGAGCGGGGTCTCGCGCAGTCCCTGCACCTTCCAGGAGGGGGCGAGGGTGCCGGTGACCCAGTCGGAGGGGAGCTGCCCCTTGGCGAGCAGCATCCAGGTGCCGAACTCGGGGCCGGGCAGCTGCGCTTCGGGGGTGATCCTCACGAGGTGCGGCTCGGGGTGGGCGAGGACGCCGAACTGGCTGCCGGGCACCCAGGACTTGGCGTGGGACTTCAGGCCGACGGGGACCCGGTCGAGGCGGGCGACGGAGTTCAGCAGCGCGCCGGCGTGGATGTAGTGCACGAGCAGCCGGCCGGCCGAGGCGAGCACGCCGGGGCTGATGTCGCAGGAGGCGAGCTGCCGTAACTGCCGGGCCAGGACGGCGAGTCCGAGGGGCGGCAGGTCCGGCAGGAAGAGGGCGATGCGGTCGCTCTCCATGAGGGAGCGCAGGGTGTGCAGCCGTCGCCGCACGGCGGTGGGCGCGGCCTGTGAGCAGACGACGATGACATGCCCGTGGTGCTCGACCAGCGCTTGCATCTCGGCCAGCGTCTGCTCCAGGGGGCGCCGGTCGACGTCCCGCAGCACGACGGCGGGCAGGGTGCGTTCGTCCTGTGGCGGCAGCGCCATGTCGGCGCTGGTCACGGCAATGGCAGTTGGCACGCGCAGCTCCCCGTTTCCCCATGCCGGTCGGAACGCCGGGTGTCACTCCGGCGCACCGTGTCGACTTCACTGCGTGACTACCTCAGCACTGTATCCACGCCTCTGTGACCGGAGAACAGCGTTTGTGTAGCTGGAGCGCAACTGCCGTTGCACAAGAGGCGTCAAAACGGGGCAGGCTGAGCATCTCGCCGGTCGTCCTGACGGGCCGGGGGCCCCTTCCGGGCGGCATCCGCCGCAGACCCGGTGACGATGACGGCCCTTCGTCCGGGTCCCGAGGTCCACGCCCGACGCGGCGACGCTCACCATGCCCGCCCTCGGACCGCGCGGCGGGACCGCCACCCGCCCAGTTGGTCTGGACCTCTTGACAGCCGCTTTGGTCTGGACCATTTTCTTGTCATGTCCCCACACAGACGATCCCTGCGGCTCTGGTCGGGTGCCGTCACGGCTGCCCTGGCCCTCTCTCTCACGACCGTCGGCCAGGCGAACGCCGCCGACGTCGACAACGCCCGGAACGCCGGCTTCGAGGCGGGACTGAGCGACTGGACCTGCTCGGCCGGCAGCGGCACGACGGTCTCCTCCCCCGTCCGCACCGGCACGGCCGCGCTGCGGGCGACCCCCTCGGGGCAGGACAACGCCCGGTGCTCCCAGACGGTCCGGGTGAAGCCGGGCTCGACGTACACGCTCGGCGCCTGGGTCCGCGGCGGGTACGCCTACCTCGGCGTGACGGGCACGGGCACGACGGACGTGTCCGCCTGGACGCCCGACTCCGCCTCCTGGAAACAGCTGGCGACCACCTTCACCACGGGCCCCTCCACGACCTCGGTGACGGTGTACACGCACGGCTGGTACGGGCAGGCGGCCTACTACGCGGACGACGTGTCGGTGTTCGGCCCCGACGGCGGCGGGGGCACGGACCCGGGGCCCACGATCCCCTCCGCTCCCGGCGGCCTGAACGTCTCGGGGACGACGTCCTCCTCGGTCTCCCTGGCGTGGAACACGGTTTCGGGGGCGACGGGTTACACCGTCTACCGCGACGGCACGAAGGTGACGGCCGTCTCCGGGACTTCGGCGACGGTGACCGGGCTCGCGGCCTCGACGTCGTACTCCTTCCAGGTCACGGCGACCAACGGGGCCGGTGAATCACCGAGGTCGGCAGCCGTGACGGGCACCACGAACAAGCCGAACGGCCCGGGTCCCGCGCTGCCGAAGCACGCGGTGACCGGCTACTGGCAGAACTTCGACAACGGGGCGACCGTCCAGCGCATCTCCGACGTCCCCGCCGCCTACGACATCATCGCCGTGGCCTTCGCCGACGCGACGGGCACGCCCGGGGCGGTGTCCTTCACCCTGGACTCGGCGGGGCTGAAGGGCTACACGGTCGACCAGTTCACAGCGGACGTGAAGGCGAAGCAGGCGGCCGGCAAGAAGGTCGTCATTTCGGTCGGCGGCGAACGCGGCACCGTGTCGGTCAACGACGCGGCCTCGGCGGCGAACTTCGCGGACAGCGTGTACTCCGTCATGCGGACGTACGGCTTCGACGGCGTCGACATCGACCTGGAGAACGGCCTGAACGCGACGTACATGACGCAGGCGCTGCGCGCCCTGTCGGCGAAGGCGGGCCCCTCGCTCGTCCTGACGATGGCCCCGCAGACGATCGACATGCAGTCCACGTCCAACGGCTACTTCCGGACCGCGCTGAACGTGAAGGACATCCTCACGGTCGTCAACATGCAGTACTACAACAGCGGTTCCATGCTCGGCTGTGACGGCAAGGTCTACAGCCAGGGCTCGGTCGACTTCCTGACGGCCCTGGCCTGCATCCAGCTGGAGAACGGCCTCGCCCCGTCCCAGGTGGGCCTGGGCCTGCCAGCCTCGACGCGCGGGGCGGGCAGCGGCTACGTCTCACCGGCCGTGGTGAACAACGCCCTGGACTGCCTGACCAGGGCCACCGGCTGCGGCACCTTCAAGCCGCCTCGGACGTACCCCGACCTGCGCGGTGCGATGACCTGGTCGACCAACTGGGACGCCACGGCGGGCAACGCCTGGTCCAGCGCGGTGGGGCCGCATGTGCACGGGCTGCCGTAGCCGCCCCTGGCTCTAGCCCCTCGGGCGGTAGTGGCCGAGCACCCGGGCCAGCTGCGGGAACCACTCCTGGAGCCGCGACCTGGGCTTGGCCTCCACCACGCACTCGAAGAACCGGCCGTCCACGTGGACCACGGCGACCATCAGGGCCTTGCCGCTCGCACTCGCCTGGTAGTGGACGCTGCGGATCTCGGGCCAGCGGAACTCGATCGAGAGGCCGGACGACTCGAAGGCGACGCCCGCCGCGTCGACGACGACCGCGTTGCGCTTGTCGACGGCCAGGAAGTCCGGCCCGCCCGCCGCCGGCTGCGGCGGAGCCTGGACGTACGACGGTTGCTGCGGCGCGTGGGCGTACGGCGGCTGCCGCGGCGGCGCCTGGGCGTACGGCGGCTGCCGCGGGGCCGCGTACGGGGGCGGCGCCGGCGCGTAGTGCGGTGGGGGCGGGCCGAAGCCGGGGCCGGGGGGCGGTGGCTGCTGGGTCACCCGGCCATTCTCCCTGCACCTGCCCTAGAAGAACTCCCCCCACGGCTGGTCCCAGATCTGCTTCACGCACAGGATCAGGAACAACAGGCCGGCGACGGCGAGCATGGCGTTGCTGAGGGCCCCGTTGCGCCACTCCCGTGGCGTGCGCGAGGAGTTGAGGAGCCAGAGCAGGGTGCCGGCCAGGAAGGGCAGGAAGGCCGCGCCGAGGACGCCGTAGATGATGATCAGGCGGAAGGGCTGGCCCTCGAAGAGCAGGATCATCGGCGGGAAGGTCAGCCAGAGCAGGTAGGCGCGGAACGGCCAGGAGCGTTCGCGCGTGCCGGAGGCGACCTCCTCGCCCCCCGCCCGGCTCGTGCGCGACAGGCGGGCCACGAAGTCGGCGAACATCAGGCTCACGCCGTGCCAGACGCCGATCAGCGAGGTGAAGGAGGTGGCGAAGAAGCCGATCAGGAAGAACTTCGCCGTGGCCGGGCCGTACTCCTTCTCCAGGATGTCACCCAGCTGGATCAGGCCCTTGTCGCCGCCGGCGATGGCGACGTTCGCGGAGTGGAGCAGCTCGGCGCCGACGAACAGCATGGCGATGACGAAGATGCCGGTGGTGGCGTAGGCGACGCGGTTGTCCAGCCGCATGATCTTCATCCAGCCGGTGTCGGTCCAGCCCTTGGCGTTGACCCAGTAGCCGTACGCCGCGAGGGTGATCGTGCCGCCCACACCGCCGATCAGGCCGAGCGTGTTGAGGATCGAGTCCTTCTCGTCCGGCAGCACCGGCAGGAGTCCGGCGAGGGCGTCGGGGAGGTTCGGCGTGACGCGGATCGCCAGGTACACCGTCACCACGAACATGACGCCCACCAGGACCGTCATGACCTTCTCGAACACCGCGTACTTGTTGAACCAGACGAAGACCAGGCCGACCAGACCGCAGGCGATGCCCCACCACTTGAGGTCCATCACGTCCGGGAACAGCGCCTGCAGCGGCAGCGCGCTCGAGGACATCGCCGCGGCGCCGTAGACGAAGCCCCAGACCACGACGTAGACCGCGAAGAACCAGGTGGTCCAGCGGCCGAGGCTCGCCCAGCCGTCGAACAGGGTGCGGCCCGTGGACAGGTGCCAGCGGCCCGCCGCCTCGGCCAGCGAGATCTTCACCAGGCAGCCGATGACCGCGGCCCACAGGAGGGTGTAGCCGAAGTTGCTGCCCGCGATCAGGGTGGCGACCAGGTCACCGGCGCCGACACCGGTCGCCGCGACGACGATGCCCGGGCCGATGTACTTCCAGCTCGCCTTCCGGGGCTGTGGGGGGTGGGTGGCCTCGTTCTCAGTGGTGTTTCCCGTGGTGTCCGCCATGTGGTCAAGAAATCCCAAAGGAGCCCGCGGGACAAGAGGGCCTGACCGGATCTTCACCCGATGCCCGTAGGACACCCGGCCCGGTCAGGCCCGGCGGAGCGCTACGGCCGTCGCCGACCACAGCCGTCCGCCCCGCACGTGCCGAGCTCGAACCACACGGTCTTGCCCGGCCCGTCCCGATGGCAGCCCCAGCGCTGGGCGAGCGCGTCCACCAGGAACATGCCGCGGCCGCTCTCCCCCGTGCCCGCGTCCAGCACCCGCGGCAGACCGCGTGCGACGTCGGCGACCTCGCAGCGCAGGAGGCCGTGCGCGGCGAAGAGGGTGAGCCGGAAGGGGCTCCCGGCGTGCACCACGGCGTTGGCGGCCAGTTCGCCGACGAGCAGTTCGGCCACCTCCGCGACGTCACCGCGCTCGGCGAGCCCCCAGGCCTCCAACTGCCTGCGGACCTCCGCGCGTGCCTCACGGACGGCGGAGGGCCGGGGTGCGTACTCGGCCCTCAGATGTCCCGCTCCCAGGGGTGGTTGCGGGAACGGGCCGTAGCGGGCGTCGGGGTCGGGGAGGTGGTGCCGCCCGGAGAGTTGCAGCATGGGTCCAGGGTGATCCCCCCGGGCGGTCCCGCGCACGGGGAGGACTACCCGATCCGCTACCTGCTTGTGCAGGTGAGGACGTCACGCGTACTGGAGACGGACCGTCGCTCCGCCGGCGTCGTCGCGGATGTCCACGTAGGCGCAGACCTGACGGGCGTACCACAGTCCCGGGCCCGGATCCGGGGCAGCGGCCGGCGGGACGAAGCCGGCGAGCGGGTCGTCGAGACGGTGGGCCGAGCGCAGTTCGCAGACGCAGCCGGGAGCCTCGCCCCACAGCAGGAGGTCTCCGCCGAGGGGCGCGAGGGCGGCCGCGCTCTCCGCCACGGCGGCGGCGAACAGCTCGGCGTCCGCATCGGACAGCCCCCGCCCCACGGCCCAGCTCTGTACGGCCGCGCCGTGCGGCTCCGGCAGGCGCAGCGCACCGGCGGGGGGCAACGGCAGGGGGACGGCGTCGAGTTCGGCGGCGAGCCGCAGCGGGTCCTCGTACACCTCGGTGTCGGGGTGGGTGCGGCGGGCCGCGGCGACGACGGCGGGCCCGGCGGTGCGGGTGTCGTACGCGCACAGGGCGGTCGTGGACATGGGCGCGAAGAGGAGGTTGGCCAGGGCCTCGTAGCGGATCCACTCGGTGGTCTCCCGGGCCGAACGGCCGGCGCGGCCGCTCCAGACGGGCTCCATGACGAGGTGGAGCCGGCCGTCGGGGCCGGCGTGCGCCGCCAGGTACGCGGCGGCCCGGGCGACGGCGTTCGCGGCCGAGCCGGTGTACCAGTCGGTGTGCGGGATGCAGGTGACGTCCTTCGCGCCGGAGCCGAGGGCGTCGCGCAGGAGGTCCAGGTGGTGCGGGGCGGCGATGGCCACCGGCGGTGGTTCGCCGGAGGCGTCGAGGCCCTCGCCGAGGAAGGGCAGAGCGGCGGCCAGGAAGCCTTCGTCGGAGTCGAAGACGGCCATGCGGTGGTCGAACGGGCTGAGTGCTGCGGTGCTCACGTGATCCCCTCGGGTGAGTGGGTGCGGGTGGGGGCGGGGCAGCGCTGGGCCGTCACCCAGGCGGCGATCTGGCTGCGGTTGCTGAAGCCGAGCTTGCCGAGGATGCGTTCCACGTGGCCCTCGGCGGTGCGGCGGGCGATCACCAGGCGGTCGGCGATCTGCTGGTTGGCGAGCCCTTCGGCGACGAGGTGGGCGACCTCGGTCTCACGGCGGGTCAGACGGACCGTGCCGTCGTCGTGCGGGGGCGCGCCGGCGGTGGCGGGTTCCGCGGGGTGCGGGCGGCCCGGCTCCCGGGGCTCGTGGCCGGCCAGTCCCGCGGGGCCGAGGGCTGCGCCCCGGCGGTGGGCCCGCTCGAACGCCTCGCGTCCCAGGGCCCGGGCAGCCTGCTCCTCGCTGTCCCGGCGTACGGAGTTGAGGGTGCGCGAGCCCCAGCGGCCGGTGTCGATGTCGGCCCAGACGCGGTCGGCGCCGCCCAGCAGCACGGCGGCGTGCTCGTGTTCGCCGCGTGCGGCCGCGACCGACGCGAGCAGATCGAGGGTGAGGGCGATGCCGATGACGTCGTGGACGGCCAGTTTGAGCCGCAGGGCCTCACGGGCGTGCCGTTCGGCCCGGGACCAGTCGCCGCGCACCGTGTGGGCGAGGGCGAGGATGCGCAGCACGTAGGACCGGACCCACTGTTCGCCGTGCCGCTCGCACAGCGCGAGGGCCCTCTCGCACACCTCGACGGCCCGCTCGGCCTCCCCCAGGTAGCCCAGCGCGCAGGCGAGTTCGACCTGGTCGAGGCCGGCGAGGCTGAGGTGCTGGCCGGGTACGGGGCCGCGGGCGACGGTGGCCTCGAAGTGCCGCAGCGCTCCGGGGAGGTCGTCCGAGAACAGCCGGATGACGCCGATGACGTACTCGGCGTGTGCGGCTTCGGCGGCGTCGCCGAGGGCGCGGGCGAGGGCGAGGGCGTCGGTGGCGTGGCGGCGGCCCCGGGGGAAGTCCCGGCCGGCGGCGGCCAGCAGCCCCGCGACCCACAGGCCGCGGGCGCGTTCCCGGGTGGGTCCGGGGGCGGTGGCAAGGGCCCGGTCGAGCCAGTACAGGCCCTCGCGGGAGGCGCCGCAGGCGTGCCAGTGGAACCAGAGCGTGCCGGCGAGACGCAGCCCGGCGAGGGCTTCGCCGGGGGTGGAGAGGCTGAAGTCGAGGGCGGCGCGGAGGTTGTCCCGGTCGGCGCGCAGCCGGGCGGCCGTCTCCGGCTGCCCGGGCCCGAACCAGCCGCGCTCGCACTCCTCGGCCCGCCGCACCATCCAGTCCCGCTGCCGCCGCCGGACGGCCTCCTCCTGCCCGGCGCTCCGCCGCAACTGCTCCAGCCCGTACTGCCGCAGGGTGTCGAGCAGCCGGTAGCGCACACCGTCGGGCCCGGGCTCCCGGCAGAGCACGGACTTGTCCACGAGCCCGGCGACGGCCTCCAGGACGTCGTCCGTGCGCAGGCCGGGCGGCGGGGCCTCCATCCCCGCGAGCGCTGCCGCGGTCCGGGCGTGTGGGGCGGAGCCGTCCGGGCACCGGTCCGGCGGGCCGGGCAGGGAGGGCGGTGCCGCACGCCGCAGCGCGACGAGCTGTCCCCGGCCCCGCGGAACCGGGAAGACGCCCCCGCCAGGGCGGGTGCCCGCCGCCGGCCCGGCACCGTCGGGACCCGCAACCCCACCGGGAAGCCCGACACCGCCGGGAAGGTCAGCCCCACCGGGAAGCCGGGCGCCGCCGGGAAGGTCAGTCCCACCGCGAAGCCCGACACCGTCGCGAAGGTCAGCCCCACCGGGAGGCCCCGCACCGTCCGGCCCCGCAGCCCCACACGGAAGCCGAGCACCGCCGCGAAGGTCGGCGCCACCCGGAAACCCCGCACCGTGCCGCCACGCAGCCCCACCGGGAGGCCCCGTACCCTCCGGCCCCGCACCGTCGCACCACGCAGCCCCACCGGGAGGCCCCGCACCGTCCGGCCCAGCAGCCCCACCCGGAAGCCGGGCACCGCCGCGAAGGTCGGCGCCACCCGGAAACCCCGCACCGTCCCGCCACGCAGCCCCACCGGGAGGCCCCGCACCGTCCGGCCCCGCACCGTCGCACCACGCAGCCCCACCGGGAGGCCCCGCACCCTCCGGCCCCGCAGCCCCACCTGGAAGCCGAGCACCGCCGCGAAGGTCGGCGCCACCCGGAAACCCCGCACCGTCGCACCACGCAGCCCCACCGGGAGGCCCCGCACCCTCCGGCCCCGCAGCCCCACCCGGAACCCCGGCACCGTCCCGGAGGCCGGCCCCGGCCACACCCGCGTTCCCCGCCGAAGGCCCGCTGCTCTCCGGGGCGGCGGCGTCCGCGCACACCGCCTCCGCCGTCTCGAGGTCGAAGCTGCCCGGCAGGACCGACAGCCGGGCCCACACCGTCTGCTCGGGGACGGTGCACAGGTCGTGGCTCCAGGCGACCGCCGCGCGCAGGGTCTGGTGACGGGGCAGGGCCGCGGGGCTGCCGGTGGTGAGGAAGCGGTAGCGGTCGTCGAGGCGGTCCAGGAGCTGGTCGACGTCGAGGACCCGCATGCGGACGGCGGCGAGTTCGATGGCCAGCGGCAGACCGTCCAGGCGGTGGCACAGCCGGGCGACGGAGGCGCGGTTGGCCGGGGTGAGGCGGAAGCCGGGGACGACGGCGGCGGCCCGGTCGCTGAAGAGCCGGAGGGCGGGGTAGCCCTCGGCGGCGGACAGGTCGCCGTCCGGATCGGGCACCGGCAGCGGACGCACCTCCAGCAGGTGCTCCTCGGTGAGGCCGAGCCGGTGCCTGCTGGTGGCGAGGATCCGGACGCCCTCGGAGCCGTGCAGCAGGGCCGCGGCGAGCCGGGCGCACGCGTCCGCCAGGTGCTCGCAGTTGTCGACGACGAGGAGCAGCCGCCGGTCCCGTACCTGTTCGACGAGGGCGTCCAGGGGCGGCTGGGCGGAGCGGTCGTGGAGCCCGAGCGCGTCGGCGACGGCCAGCGGGACGAGGGCGGGGTCGTGCAGCCCGGACAGGTGCACGTAGCGCACGCCGTCCGGGAAGGCGCGCTGCACCCGGGTCGCGATGCGCGCCGCGAGCCGGGTCTTGCCGACGCCGCCCGGTCCGGTCAGCGTCACCAGCCGTGCGCGGGCCAGCAGTTCTCGGCCCTGGGTGAGTTCGCCACGCCGGTCGACGAAGCTGGTCGTCTCGGCCGGCAGGTGGTGGTCCCGTCGTGGCGCTGGTCCGCCCATGATCAGCCAGTCCTCTGAGGGTGGGGGTCCGGGGATCCGGACGCTCCGGCTCCCTGTGCGCGGGCCCCACTCTCTCCGAGTCCCGTACGTACGGGCACGCCGGAGCCACCCCTGGGGGTGCACTTCCGTCGTGACACCTCGACCGTGGCGCCGCGCGCGTACACTGCGCGGCCACTTTCAGTCTTGACCTGCTCATGCCATTGGCACAACGATGTGCGCCACCCGCACCACGTACGTCGCACGGAACAACCCCACCTCCCGCAAGGAGTTTTCATGCGACTTCGCATACGAGGCTCCGGTGCCCGCACCGGCAGACGCACCGCCGCCCTCGCCGGCCTCCTCGCCCTTGTCCTCGCGGCGCCCCTGTCCGCGACGACCGGCGACGCCACCGCCGACAGCGCCCGCAAGCCGGCCGCCTCGGCGGACGACGTCCGGCAGTACGAGATCCATCTGCACTCGACCGCCAAGGACCGCACGGCACTTCAGCGCACGGGCGTGACCGTCGACGAGGTCCACGGTCACGGTGTCGTGGTCTCCGGCCGCGCCGACCAGATCAAGAAGCTGCGCGCCCTGGGGTACGAGGTCACCCCGCTCGGCGCCGCGCCCGACCGGTCCGCCGGCGAGGACGACGTCCGGCTCCTCGACTTCCCGTCGGCCGACTCGAAGTACCACAACTACGCGGAGATGACGAACGAGATCAACTCGGTCGTCTCGGCCAATCCCTCCATCGCGAGCCAGCGCGTGATCGGCAAGTCCTACCAGGGCCGGAACATCGTCGCCATCAAGATCAGCGACAACGTGAGCGCCGACGAGTCCGAGCCGGAGGTGCTGTTCACGCACCACCAGCACGCCCGCGAGCACCTGACCGTCGAGATGGCGCTCTACCTGCTGCGCGAGCTGACCTCCGGCTACGGCTCCGACTCACGCGTCACCGCCATGGTGAACAACCGCGAGATCTGGATCGTCCCGGACATCAACCCGGACGGCGGCGAGTACGACATCGCCACCGGCTCGTACCGCTCCTGGCGCAAGAACCGGCAGCCCAACTCCGGTTCGTCGTACGTCGGTACGGACCTCAACCGCAACTGGGACTACCGCTGGGGCTGCTGCGGCGGCTCCTCGGGCTCCGCGTCCTCCGACACCTACCGGGGTACGGCCGCGGAGTCGGCGCCCGAGGTGAAGGTCGTCTCCGACTTCGTGCGCAGCCGTGTCGTCGGCGGCAAGCAGCAGATCAAGGCGGGGGTCGACTTCCACACCTACAGCGAGCTGGTGCTGTGGCCGTTCGGCTACACGTACTCCGACACCACGACCGGGATGACCGCGGACGACAACGCGGCGTTCAAGGCGGTCGGCCGGAAGATGGCCGCGAGCAACGGCTACACGGCGGAGCAGTCCAGCGACCTGTACATCACCGACGGGTCGATCGACGACTACCTCTGGGGCACGCACAAGATCTTCGCGTACACCTTCGAGATGTACCCACGCTCCGGTGGGGGTGGGTTCTACCCGCCCGACGAGGTGATCGAGCGGGAGACCTCCCGTAACCGCGACGCGGTACTGCAGTTGCTGGAGAACGCCGACTGTATGTACCGGTCGATCGGCAAGGAATCGCAGTACTGCAGTTAGGTGCCCGGTTCCTCACGCACCTCGGGTGCGCCGTCCTCGAAGTAGGCGTCGAGGACGGCGTCCAACTGCTCGTCCCACTCCGTGAAACGGCTCCTGGCCGGCGCCTCGATCTCGATCGGGTACCAGCGCCGGTCAGGGGTGTGGACGGTGACGGTGTACCGCTTGCCGAAGCGGGCCGTCTCCGTCTCCACCGCGCCGATCTCGTCCCAGCGGAACTCGCACTCCTGGTCGTCCAGGGACATCCGTACGCCTCTGTGGTCGGCGACCAGCCGGGCGCGGCGGTCGGACGCCTCGAAGACGGGACCGTCGGCCGCGGGTTCCTCCTCCTGCCCGGAGGGTTCCGTCTCCGCCCTTTCCTCCGGCTCGGGGACGGCCTCCTCGACCTCCTCGTCCTCCTCGGCCGCTGCGACCTCAGGCTCCTTCTCCGGCCCGTCCTCCCCGGTCCGTCCGGACGCGGGTGACGTGAGCCCGGGGATGAAAGCCGGGTCGAATCCGGCACCTTCCAGGGGCTGGCTGCTCGAACCTATGCGCTGCTCCACAGCGGAGCAGTATGGTCGACAAACCTGTGCGGCACACAGTCGACCCCGACTTCGTTATCAGACGCCTACACGAACGGACTCCTGGAGGACGCTTCGCAGGGCGAACCGTCAGCCGAGTACGGCCAATGCGTCGATCTCGATGAGCAGGCCCGCCGGGAGGCCGACGTAGACGGTGGTGCGTGCGGCGGGCGGCTGGGTCAGCCCCTGCTCCTCGAAGTACGCGTTGTAGATCTCGTTCATCTCGGCGAAGTGGGCCACGTCGGTCAGGTAGACGCGGATCATCATCACGTCGTCCCAGCCGGCGCCGCCCTCCTCCAGGATCGCCTTGACGTTGGCCAGGGTCTGGAGGGTCTGTTCGCGCAGGGTCGGCCCGGCGGGCGTGGGCGCCTTGCCCTCCTCGGCGGGCAGGAAGCCGACCTGCCCGGCGACCTGGAGGATGTTGCCCTTCCTCACACCGTGGGAGAACTTCGCCGGCGGAGTGGTGTGGGTCTTCGGGGTGAGCGCGATCTTGTCCGTCATGCGGTGCCCTTCACTGGTGTCCTGCCGGAGTACTCGCCGCTGATGGCGTCCGCCGTGCGGCGCACCAGCGGCAGGAGGGTGAGGAGTTCGTCGGCGGTGGCGACGACGTTCGGCGCGGAGACCGACATCGCGGCGACGACCCGGCCGTCGGCGCCGCGCACGGGCGCCGCGACGCAGTTGATGGACTCCTCGTGACCACCGAGGTCGGTGGCCCAGCCCTGTTCGCGCACCTTCTCCAGCTCGCGCAGGAACGCGGCCGCGTCGGGAGTCGAACGGGACGTGTAGGCGGGATAGTCGAGCTTCTGCGCGATCGCCCGTCGCTCGTGTTCCGGCAGGTCGGCCAGCAGCAGCTTCGCGACCGCCGCGACGGTGAGGGCGACGGGTTTGCCGATGCGGGAGTACATCCGCACGGGATAGCGGCTGTCGACCTTGTCGATGTAGAGGACCTCGTCCTCCTCGTACACCGCGAGGTGCACGGTGTGCCCGCAGTTCTCGTTGAGGCGGACCAGGTGGGGGTGGGCGATCTCGCGGACGTCGAGGTTCTCCATCGCCTCCTGGGCGAGCGCGAAGAGCCGGGCGCCGAGGCGGTAGCGCTGGTCGGACTGGCGGTAGACGAGGCCGTGCTCGTGGAGGGTGCGCAGCAGGCGCAGGGCCGTGGACTTGTGCACACCGAGGCGGTCGGCGACCCGTCCCAGGTCCGCGGGGCCCTCGGCGAGCAGGGGCAGGATGCTGAGCGCGCGGTCGACGGTCTGGCTCATGGCGTGCGTACCTCCTCGGGGGCCCGCTGTATCCCCTCGGTCCAGCCCGGGCCGAGTCGCAGTCTCCCCCATGCCGCGTCGTCCAGGGCGGCGAGCCGGTCGGCGTGCTCCCGCGCCGGCGGTGTCGCGAGGTCGCCGGGCACGGTGAGGGCGGCGGCGGCCATGAGGTGCCCGTGCCGCAGCCGGTCCCGCACGGGCAGGGCGCGCAGGGTGGCGGAGAGGAACCCGGCGGCGAAGGCGTCTCCCGCACCGACGGCGGCGACGACGTCGACCCGGGGTGCGGGCACGAAGGTGACGTCCCGCCGCTCGAAGACGGTGGCTCCGGCGGCGCCCTGCTTGACGATGAGCACCTCGGGTTCGGGGAGGGCGGCGCGGACGGCTTCGGCGCTGGGCAGCCCCCACGCCTCGTCCTGTCCGACGAACACCAGGTCGGCGCCCCGGGCGAGGTCGCGCAGAACCGTGGCGGCGTCGCCGTCCCGCCACAGGGCGGGCCGGTGGTTGACGTCGAAGGAGACCAGGGGGCGGCCGGGGCGGCGGGTGGTCAGCTCGCGCATCAGGCCGAGGCAGGTCCCGGACAGGGCGGCGGTGATCCCGGAGAGGTGCAGCACCCGGCCCGCTCGCACCGCCGCCGGGTGCACCGTGTCGGCGGACATCGCCGAGGCGGCCGAACCGGCGCGGTAGTAGGCCACCTCGTGGGCGTCGCCGGACCGGTCCCCGGCGGTGCGGAAGTAGATGCCGGTGGGACGGTCCGGGTCGCGCCGGACGTGCGTCACGTCGACCCCGTACCCGCCGATCGTCTTCACCAGGTGGTCGCCGAACGGGTCGGCACCCACCCTGCTGATCCACCGTACGGAGTGGCCCGCCGCCGCCAGCACACAGGCCACGTTCGACTCCGCCCCGCCGATCCCCCGCTCGAAGGACGGCACGTCGGCGAGGGGCCCCGGCCGGGACGGCAGAAAGGTGACCATGGACTCGCCGAGCGCGACGACGTCCACGACCTCGGGGACGCCGGGGACGTCGGAGACGTCGCAGGGTCCGGTGGGGGGCACGATGCTCGTAGCTCCTCGTCGGGGCCGTCGGGACGGCCGGTGGCGTTTCATTGACCGGGGGTGGCCGAGATGTTAGACACCGGTGAGCGCCCTACGCAACGAAGGTTGCAGATACTGCAACACAGCAGATCAGGAGGCTTCATGACGGCCGACACCGCCCAGTCCCTCGCCCGGCTCGCCGCCGAGCGCGTCGACCACCGCTTCAAGGGCCTCCCGCCGGACGCGGACGGGCTCACCGTGGCCGAGCTGGCCGGCCAGCGCCGCAACCTCTTCACCGGCGGCTTCGCCACGCCCGTGCTCGCGCTGTCCGCCGAGCGGCTGGAGCACAACCTGAGGCTCATGGAGACCTACGCGGCCCGGCACGGCCTGGCCTTCGCGCCGCACGGCAAGACCTCCATGGCGCCGCAGCTGTTCCAGCGGCAGATCGAGCACGGGGCGTGGGGCATCACGCTGGCCGTGCCGCACCAGGTGCGGGTGGCGCGGGCGTTCGGGACCCGGCGCGTGTTCCTGGCGAACGAACTGGTCGACGCGGCGGCCCTGCGCTGGATCGCTGCCGAGCTCGACGCCGACCCGGACTTCGAACTGGTCTGCTACGTCGACTCCGTGCGCGGCGTCGAGCTCATGGACGCCGCGCTGCGGGACACCGGCGCCACACGCCCCGTGGACGTCGTCGTCGAGCTCGCCGCGGGCGAGGGCGCCCGGACCGGTGTCCGCACGGAGACCGAGTGCGGGGCGGTCGCGGACGCGGTGGCGGGCACCGGCACCCTGCGGCTCGTCGGCGTGGCGGGCTACGAGGGCGAGGTGCCGAAGGCCGACGCCGAGCGGGTGTCGGCGTGGCTGCGGCGGCTGGTGGCGCTCGCCGCCGACTTCGACAGGGCGGGCCGTTTCGCGGGCCTGGACGAGATCGTGGTCAGCGCGGGCGGCAGCGCCTGGTTCGACGCGGTCGCCGAGGTCTTCGCGGAGATCCCCGAACTCTCCCTGCCCGTCCTGAAGTTGCTGCGCTCGGGCGCGTACGTCTCGCACGACGACGGCCACTACCGCAAGCTGACCCCGTTCAACCGGGTCCCCGAGGAGGGCGCCCTTGAGCCGGCGTTCCGCCTGTGGACGCAGGTGGTCTCGCGGCCCTCCGCCGAGCAGGCCTTCGTCAACGCGGGCAAGCGGGACGCGGCCTACGACATCGATCTGCCCTTCGCCCAGGTGATCCGCCGGGACGGTGCCGAGCGCCCGGCCACCGGCGTGTCCGTGACCGGCCTGTCCGACCAGCACGCCTGGCTCGCCACCGCTGCGGAGGCGGACCTGGAGGTCGGCGACTGGGTCGGGCTCGGGCTGTCCCACCCGTGCACCTCGTTCGACAAGTGGCCGCTGATCCCGGTCGCGGAGGCGGACGGCACGGTCGTGGACTACGTCCGCACGTTCTTCTAGGAGGCGGGCAGCGGTGGAAGAGCTCGTCATCCGGGACGCCGACGTCGTCGACGGCTCCGGCGCGGACGCCTACCGCGCCGATGTCGTGGTCGACGGCGGCCGGATCGTCTCCATCGTCAAGGAGGCCGCGGCGGCCGGATGCCAGCGGCCGAAGGCCCGCCGGGAGCTGGACGCGGAGGGCCTGGTCCTCTCCCCCGGCTTCGTCGACATGCACGCCCACAGCGACCTGGCGCTGCTGCGCGACCCCGGCCACAGCGCCAAGGCCGCGCAGGGTGTGACCCTGGAGGTCATCGGCCAGGACGGACTGTCGTACGCGCCGGTCGACGACCGCACGCTCGGCGAGGTGCGGCGGGCGATCGCCGGGTGGAACGGCCCGGGCGACGATGTCGACTTCGACTGGCGCACGGTCGGCGAGTATCTGGACCGGCTGGACCGCGGCATCGCCGTGAACGCGGCCTACCTGATCCCGCAGGGCACGGTGCGGGCGCTCGCCGTCGGCTGGGAGGACCGTGAGGCGACCGAGCGGGAGCTGGACCGGATGCGTCAGCTGGTGGCCGAGGGCATGGAGCAGGGTGCCGTCGGCATGTCGTCGGGACTGACGTACACACCGGGCATGTACGCGCCCGACGCCGAACTGACCGAGCTGTGCCGGGTGGTGGCCTCCTACGGCGGCTACTACTGCCCCCACCACCGCTCCTACGGCGCCGGGGCCCTGCGGACGTACGAGGAGATGGTCGCGCTGACCCGCGAGGCGGGCTGCTCCCTCCATCTCGCCCACGCCACCATGAACTTCGGCGTGAACCGGGGCCGGGCGCCCGAGCTGCTGACCCTGCTCGACGAGGCCCTCGCGGCCGGGTCCGACATCAGCCTCGACACGTACCCGTACACACCGGGCTGTACGACGCTGGCGGCCGTGCTGCCGAGCTGGGCGAGCGAGGGCGGCCCCGAGCAGACCCTGAAGCGGCTGGCGGACGAGGAGACGGCCGAGCGCATCCGGCACCATCTGGAGGTCACCGGCTCGGACGGCTGTCACGGCGTGCCCGTCGAGTGGGACACGATCGAGATCTCGGGGGTGAACGACCCGGCCCTGGCCGAATGCGTCGGCCGGACGGTCCGGAAGTCGGCGGACCTGCGGGGCGAGACGCCCTGGGCGACCGCCCGCCACCTGCTGCTGGCCGACCGGCTGGCCCCGACGATCCTCCAGCACGTCGGCCACGAGGAGAACGTCCGGGCGATCATGCGCCACCGGGTGCACACCGGCGGCTCGGACGGCATCCTCCAGGGCGCGAAGCCCCACCCGCGCGCGTACGGCACGTTCCCGCACTATCTGGGGCACTACGTCAGGGAGTCGGGGGTGCTGTCGCTGGAGGAGTGCGTCGCGCACCTCACCTCCCGCCCGGCGGCGCGGCTCCGGCTGCCCGACCGGGGGCTGGTCCGCGAGGGCTACAAGGCCGACCTGGTGCTGTTCGACCCTTCGACGGTCGCGGCGGGCTCCACCTTCGCGCGGCCGCGCACGCTCCCGGTGGGCATCCCCCACGTCCTGGTCGACGGCCGGTTCGTGATCGAGGACGGCCGGCGCACGGACGTGCTGGCGGGCCGGGCGGTCCGCAGGACTCCTCCCGCGTGACCGCCCGGCGGCACACAGCCTCAGGGCTTGTCGTTTGGATCATGCCGGCGTCGCGGGGCTCGGGTCGGTCGAGAGGCGCAGTCGCTCTCGGCCGACCTGATCCAAACGACAGGCCCTACGGCTTGGGCAGGGTGCAGCCGCTCGCGCTCAGGTCGAGCTTGTTGTCGATCCCGAAGCAGGCCGGGATCCCATAGGTCTCCTGGGCGTAGTTGATGCCCTTGCGGACGGTGACGTTGCCGTTCGCGTCGACCTCGCACGGGTTGTTCACCGTGCAGCGCTCGCCGTCCTCGTTGCCGGTGTTGTTGACGGCGACGACCTTGTTGGTGGCCTGGTCGACGACGGGCGAGCCGGACGTGCCGCCGATGGTGTTGCAGGCGGAGGTGTAACGGACCGAGTCCTTCCAGGTCCAGTCGGCCTCCTTGAGGGTGGGGACGAACCCGTCGATGGTGCAGCTGTAGATCCGCTTCCAGTAGCCGGAGGGGATGCTGATGGCGGTGCCGGCCACCGGGTGGCTGTCGTTCAGGGTCAGCGCGTTGATGTTGTACGAGCTCTTGATCTGCGCGTACGTGGTGGTGAGCTGGTACAGCGCGACGTCCGTGTCGGTCATCGTGCCGTAGGCGAGCTTGGCGGCGCGCAGGGTGGCCACGCGCGAGCCGGAGGCGTTCAGCAGGGTGAAGGTGCGGCTGGAGGCCTTGTCGACGAGGACCTGGCCGGGGCCGGGGAATCCGGACTCCAGACAGTGGCCGTTGGTCATGACGAGCGCCGGGTCGTCGGCCTCGGAGTCCGGCATGCGGACGACGGAGCCGGAGCAGTTGCTGAGCGCGACGGTGCCGGCGAAGTTCACGGCCTTGGTCTGAGGACCGCGGAGGCCGGACAGCGTCTGCTCCACGGACGTGACCACGCCGGAGACGGCGGAGGTGGCCGAGCCCGTGTCCGCGGCCTTGCCGACGCCCGTGGGGGCGGCCTCGGCAGCGGTCGCGGGGGCCGCGCCGGCCCCGGCTATCGCCAGGGCGCAGAACGCGGCGGCGAGAGGTTTTCTCATGGGGGGTCCCCTCTTGCGACGGAGGCGGCCGGAATTCCTCCGGCCGCCTGCACGATTGTCATGTGCATTGTGATCGCGAAGAGGGGGATGGCACAAGAACCTGTTCCACAACCGGAACTTGGACGTCCGGAACGACCCTACTCAACCACCCTCACGGGCAGGTCACTTGGGTCCCTTGGTGCCGCCGGGACCATGCCCGGGCTTCCCCTCGGGCCGGCCGGGGGCCGAGGCCGTGGCGGTGGGACCGGGAGCGGAGTCCGCCGGGGCCGTGGTCGTGGAGGTGCCGGACGGGGGCCGCGTGCCGCCTTCCGTGACGGACGCGGAAGGGGCCCGGCTCACCGTGAAGGACGAGCTCGGGGACGCACCTCCGGACGGCCCGTCAAATCCCCCCGGCGTGCCCGCGAGCGGGGCGTCGGGGCTCGCCGCCGCACCGGTGTCCGCGGGTGACGCCGACGAGGACGCCCCCACCGTCGGATCGGTACGGCCGCGTTCACCGCCCTGCGTCCCGCCGGAGGACCCACCCGAGAAGGAGACCCCGGCGATGAGCGCGGCAGCCGCCACGGCACCCACCGCACCGGCGGCGACCGCCACACGACGCGACCGCCACACGGGCGGCTTGTGCCGGCCCCGGTGCCCGGCCCGGGACCGGCCACCCGACCCGGGCACCACCGGCAGCTCGCGCGTCTCACCGATGCCGTCAGAGCCCCCGGGACGGGGGTCGACGAGGGCGTCGCCGGAGTAGGCGGACCCGCCGGTGCCGCCGGGGTGCGCCGTTCCGCCGCGGGCGTCCTCCGCACCGCCGCGGTGGTACGCGTGACCGCCGGTGCCGCCGGGGTGCGCCGGCCCGCCGCGGGCATCGCCCGCACCGCCATGGTGGTACGCGTGACCGCCGGTGCCGCCGGGGTGCACCGGCCCGCCGCGGGCCTCGTCCACACCGCCATGGTGGTACGCGTGACCGCCGGTGCCGCCGGGGTGCACCGGCCCGCCGCGGGCGTCCTCCGCACCGCCGCGGTGGTACGCGTGACCGCCGGTGCCGCCGGGGTGCACCGGCCCGCCGCGGGCATCGCCAGCACCGCCGCGGTGGTACGCGTGACCGCCGGTGCCGCCGGGGTGCACCGGCCCGCCGCGGGCATCGCCAGCACCGCCGTGGTGGTACGCGTGACCGCCGGTGCCGCCGGGGTGCACCGGCCCGCCGCGGGCGTCCTCCGCAGCGCCGCCGGGATACGCCGGGCCACCGTGCGCGTCGTACGCACCGGCACCGGGACGGGCGCCCGTTTCGCCACCGCCGGCCGCGCCGCCGGCCTGATGCGGCGTGCCCCCGGCGGCCGCCGGGTCCGTCGCGCCGTACACGTCCTGCCATCCGTGTGCCGCCGCCGGATCCGCGTAGGCGTCGTACGCCGGAGGCGCGGCTCCCTGCGGCAGGTAGACGTTCGGCGGGCCCTGCGGCTCACCGCCCGTCGCTCCCTCGGCGTAATCGAATGGCTTGAACATGGCGGGGCATTCTAGGGACTGAAGAGGCTGGTGGGACAGCGTGTGGCGATATCACCCCAAATCCCCGCGTCTCACGTGGCGGAAAACACGACCCGGGAGGCGTTACCGGGCCGTAAGCTCCCAGACATGCAGGTGATCCAGTCGACCAAGCTCGCCAACGTCTGTTACGAGATCCGGGGCCCGGTGCTCGAGGAGGCGATGCGGCTGGAAGCGGCCGGTCATCGGATCCTCAAGCTGAACACCGGCAATCCGGCCGCGTTCGGCTTCGAGTGCCCGCCGGAGATCCTGGAGGACGTCCTCCGCAACGTGTCGTCGGCACACGGCTACGGCGACGCCAAGGGCCTGCTGGCCGCACGCCGGGCCGTCGTCATGCACAACCAGACCCTCGGCATCGAGACCGACGTCGAGCACGTCTTCATCGGCAACGGCGTCTCCGAGCTGATCGTGATGGCGATGCAGGGCCTGCTGGACGACGGCGACGAGGTCCTCGTGCCCGCGCCCGACTACCCGCTGTGGACCGCCGCCGTCTCCCTGTCCGGCGGCACCGCCGTGCACTACCGCTGCGACGAGCAGGCCGACTGGATGCCGGATCTCGCCGACATCGAGCGGAAGGTCACCGACCGCACCAAGGCGCTCGTGATCATCAACCCCAACAACCCGACGGGGGCCGTCTACGACGAGGCGATGATCAAGGGCCTGACCGACATCGCCCGCCGGCACAACCTCCTGGTCTGCTCCGACGAGATCTACGACAAGATCCTCTACGACGGCGCCACGCACACCCCGACCGCCTCCGTCGCCCCGGACCTGCTCACCCTGACCTTCAACGGCATGTCGAAGGCCTACCGGGTCGCCGGCTACCGGGTCGGCTGGATGTCGATCTCCGGACCGCGCGCCCACGCCGACTCCTACATCGAGGGCCTGACGATCCTGGCGAACATGCGCCTGTGCGCGAACATGCCGGGGCAGCACGGAGTCGTCGCGGCACTCAGCGGGCGCCAGACGATCAACGACCTGGTACTGCCGGGCGGACGGCTGCGCGAGCAGCGGGACACGGCGTACGAGCTGCTGACCCAGATCCCCGGTGTGACCTGCGTGAAGCCCAAGGGCGCGCTGTACCTCTTCCCACGCCTGGACCCCAAGGTCTTCAAGATCAAGGACGACCGCCGGATGGTCCTGGACCTGCTCCGGCGCGAGAAGATCATGGTCGTCCAGGGCACCGGCTTCAACTGGCCGGAGCCGGACCACTTCCGGGTGGTGACCCTGCCGACGGTCGGGGACCTGACCGACGCGGTGGGGCGGATCGGCCACTTCCTGGACGGCTACAGCCAACCCTGATCCGACCGAGCCTCACGGACTGCCCGCTCACGCTATGTGCGCGGGCAGTCCGGTTTTGTGAACGACTCAACTTTAGACGAAATCTAAGCTAGGATGGTTTCCTGTAAGAGCTCAGGAGGCCTTCCCATGTACGAACCGATCCGCACCAAGTCGGTCCACAGCACGGTGGACGGCCCCAACCCGGACTTCCCCCACCGTTCCCGCGAGGAGGAGCTGGACATCCAGCTCGCGGGCCATCTCGCCGCCCTGCTCGCCGTCACGGACGAGCTGCGCGCGGCGGAGGCCTCGGCCGACCTGGACGCGGCGGCGGAGCGGCTCGCGGAGCAGGTGAGCAGGCTGCGCGGAGGGCGCACCCCGGTGCGCGCGCCGATGAGCGGCCATCGCGGGGCCGGCGCCGCCGCCCTGCACCAGCGGGCGCACGCCCTGGCGGGCCGCGCACTGGTCGTCGCCGCCTCCCGCGCCGACACGGCGGTCGCGATCCTGGCAGCCGAGCGGATGGACGCCCACACGGCGGCCCTGGAGCCCCGCGAACTCGCGTCCCACTGAGCCCTTCCGGCCCCCTTGCCCCTTCAAGGGGTTCGTTGAGCCCCGGGCCCCCACGAGCCCCCGGCTCCCCTGTGCGGCCCCGGTCCGCGCGCACCCGCAGCGACGCGCGGACCGGGCGCCACAAACCGTTCCTGGAGACTGAGCGGGAGTGAGTCCTGGCGCCAGGGCTCGTGCTCAGCCGGACATCCCGAACGATGGTGGGCGTCCTGGTTGCCCGCTGTCGCTCCGTATGCAGCACGCACGAATCGTGTCCGTGGTCCGGGAACGCGGGGGCGGGGTTCCTCACGCCCCGGGGCCGCCGAGCCGGCCTGGACGGCCCGATGCCCCTGAGCGCCACAAGCTGGGTTCGACCTGGTTCCACCACACGGCCCTCGGTCCGGCGTCCACGACCACCAACAGCGTCGACACCGGATTCATCCGCGAACCGGCGGGCATCTTGAACTCCATGACGGCTGGGGAGAAGTACTCCTCCTACTTCACCGACGCCACGGGCAACGTCCTCGAACTCGTCGACGACACCGGCAAACGCACCCACACCCACGCCTACGGCCCCACCGGCCTGCCCCGCGCCACCACCACCGAGGCGGTCCCCCAGCCCCACCGCTACAGCGGGGCTACCTGGACGCGACGGGCCTGGAAGCGGCAACGGCTGGTGTCATCGCACATCGGGGTCACGGTGCCGTGCAGTCGCACTCGGCACGTCAACCGCATCTGCCGTCCGGTCAGGAGGCTGTCCACGCCCGCGGAGCCATGCCGATGACCAAACAATCCATCCTTGCGCTTCTCGTATGGACCGGCATCGTGTTGGGAGTGGTCGGGATCGTCCTGACCGTCATCGGCTGACGGTCCCGCAGAGACCTGGCCCGTCGAGGTGCGAAACTTCCGCGATTCTCAGCGACTCACAGCGGTGGGGAGTGACGTAGTGCTGGACAGCAAGGCCCAGACCAGGCTGGTGATCGGCCTCATGCTCCTGATCATTACGGGGCCCCTTGTAGTGCCCCGGGTGAACTGGGGCACGGCCGACATGCTCTGGCTCGTCCTATGGGGAGCAACTGCGGGGCTGCTCGCCCATCCCATCGCGACGCAGTGGCATCGACTGACCGCCAACCGTCGAGGACCGAACCGGTGACACCGGCAGGGTCGGCGGCGACAGCGTCGTCGGCACCTGGTCTGGATGGCGGGACGACGGTGAACCTGGACGACTGCGTGAAATGAAACGGCGTTCCAGGGGCGCGGAACTGCGAGTGCGGCCACGACGCGGCCGCACTCGTACGAACAAGGCGAACCCCAGGCAGCTGGGTGGGAGGCCGGGTCTACTGGAGCATGCCCCAGATGAGTTCGGTGTCGGCGTCGGTCACACCGGTCGTGGTGACGCCGGACGACGTGCCGGGGAAGCGCAGCGAGCCGTTGATGGCGCCGACGTAGAGGTCGGCCTTGCCGTCGCGGTTGGTGTCGCGGAGGCGGACCGGGTCGCCGAAGCAGTCGTTCCATGCGACGTCGCCGGGGACGCCGGCGGTGTTGCGGGCGAGCCACCGGGAGTTGGTGCCGGTGATCCCGCTCGCGCTGCCGCGCAGGACGTGGACGCCGCCCTCGGTCGTCTCCTGGCTGATCTTCTCTCCGAAGACGCCGATCGCGAGGTCCTTGTAGCCGTCGCCGTTGATGTCGGCGGCCGAGACGGACGAGCCGAACAGGTCGCCGGACTCCGGGGTGCCGGCGACGTTGGTGGTGGCCTGCGTGATGCGGACGGCGGTGGCGGGGCCGGTGGAGGAGCCGTACCAGAGGGACACCCGGCCCTGGTTGTTGTTGTACATCTGGCTGCCCGCCGCGAGGTCCCCGTAGCCGTCCTTGTCGAAGTCGGCGATCACCGCCTCGCTGGGGTCGCCGTAGTTCGTGACGAGGCGCAGGGTCTTGCCCGCGCTGAGCGGGGAGCCGCCCTTGACGAACCACGCGTCCGTGCCGAAGTTGTCGGGCTCGTCGTTGATTCCGATGATCACCAGATCGGTCTTGGAGTCCCCGTTCATGTTGCCCGAGACGAGGGACGTGGGCGCGAATCTCGTCGTCTTGTCGTGGCTGGTGACCGAGCCTGCCGCACCGGTGCGCGTGATGCTGCGGTAGACGTAGACCTTGCTCCCGCTGATCGCGGCCAGGTCCTTCTTGCCGTCCCCGTTGAAGTCCCCGGCGGCGAGGTCGCGGCCGAAGCGGGCGTTCGACACCTTGGCGCCGGCGTTGGGGATAGCGGTGCCACCCGAGAGGCCGGTCGCGCTTCCCCACAGGATGACGACGCCGCCCTCGTCCGTGCGTCCGTCGACGTCCTCGCGCGACACCGACACGGCGAGGTCCCCGTATCCGTCGGCGTTGAAGTCGGCGGGCACCCGGACGTCGCCGAACTGGTCCTCCGTCTCGTCGGCGCCGGGGACACCCGCGCTGTTCTGGGTGATCAACTGGGTCTGGGTGCCGGGTCCGGAGGGGGTACCGAACGTGATCCGGACGCCGCCGCCTTTGCTGTACTGCTCGTAGGTGTAGCTGGCGTAGTCGCGGTAGCCGTCGCCGTTGAAGTCGTCCGCGTACTTGGCCGCCGCCGCGCCGGCGGGAGGTGCTGTGAGGACGGGGGCGAGGGACGCCACGAGGAGTGCCGCGCAGGCTGCGGGGCGAACGCGCATGAATGTCTCCAGATTCTGTGCGACCGCTCCTGTGCCGGTTGATGTCTCAGGGACCACAAGGAGCGGCTGATGATCAGGAGACAACCGGACGGGGGGAAAGGTTGCAGGCGGTGGGGATCATGGCTTCGGAGCGGACGGATTTCGTAGCCCGCCGCTTCACCTGGGACACCAACCGTCTCGCCTCGATCACCCGCGTCGTGGACAAGACGGCTGGCACCGGCGCCACCACCGCCTTCCGCTACATCTTCCCGCAGCCCGGCAGCGAGGGAGAGGGCGTGGTCCGCATCACCGACCCGCGCGACAGCACACCGAGAAGACAGTCGACTCCCGCTGGCGCGTCACCAAGACCACCGACCCACTCGGCCGTGAGCGCTCCAAGACGTGGGGGCCGGACAACAACGTCACCAGCGCGGTCGACGGCATGGGCGTGGGCTCGACTCCGGACAACACCGTCAAGTTCGACTACGACGACTCGTTCAACCCCAAGACCGCCACCCAGCCCACCGGCGCCCAGTCCACCATGGCGTGGACCCAGAAGGCCGGCGGCCACTACCCCGAGACCCTCACCTCCGCCAGCGGCGAGAAGGTGACCAACGGCTACGACACCTCGGGCAACATGATGGCGCAGACCGACACCACCACCGGTTCCGACGGCGCCAAGTGGACGTATGACCACAACCCCAAGACGGGCACCATGGACTGTGGCGGGCTGCCCGGCCAGCGCTGTTCGGCCACCGACCCGGAAGACCACAAGACGTCCTTCGCCTACGACACCAAGGGCAACCTGACCAAGGTGGACCGTCCCTCCGCACAGGGCGACCTCACCTACACGCATGACGATCTGGGCCGCACCGAAACCGTCACCGACGGCCGCGGTGTGAAGACGGTCTACACCTACGACAGACGCGACCGACTGAAGACCCAGACCAGTGACGGCAAGACCGCCACCTTCACCTACGACGCCGACGGCAACATCAGGACCCGCACCACCCCGGCGGGCACCAGCAGCTACACCTACGACGAACAGAACCGCGAACGCATCCGCACCCTGCCTGCCGGCGGTACCAGCTCGGTGACCTACGACGCCGCCGGCAACGTGAAGACCACCACCGACGCGGGCGGCACCCTCACCTACGACTACAACGACGCCAACCAGGTCACCACCCTGACCCAGCCGGGCGGCGCGACAACCACCTACGACTACGACAAGGCCGGCAAGGACCCCGACAAGATCAACAAGCGCACCACCGACGGTGCAGCCACCGCCTACACCTACGACTCAAAGGGGCGCCTCACCAAGGCCGTGGAGACCAAGGACGGCTCCACCACCGCCGGCTGGGCCTACTGCTACGACAAGGCCGGCAACATGACCGGCCGTTCCACCGGCACCTCCCTGCCCGCCTGCGACAAGGCCCAGTCCGTCCGCGAGTACAACAACGCGAACGAACTGACCTCACTCGGCGGCAACACCGGCTTCACCTACGACGGTGACGGCAACGAGACCTCCGCCGCCTCCCTCACCGGCAGCCGCTCCGGCGGACAGTGGACCCCCTTCACCCAGCTCGCCGAACTGACGGCCTCCGGCACCGCGTCGAACTACACCTACGCCGGCACCGACAACAACGACCGTCTCCCGCGGCAGTTCGACCTTCACCAACGCCGCCACCGGCATGACCCGCGAGAACACCACCGGTTTCGTCCGCGAACCCTCGGGCACCCTGACAGCCATGACGACCGGCGGGGCGAGCCAGTACTACCTCACCGACGTACAGGGCAGCGTCATCGGCCTGGTCGACGCCTCCGGCAAGCGCACCGCGACCTACAGCTACGGCCCCTACGGCGAGGCCCGCACCACCACCGGCACCAACCAGCCCTACCGCTACACCGGCACCTACCTCGACCCCTCCGGTCTGTACAAGATGGGCGCCCGCTACTACGACCCCCAGCTCGGCCGCTTCACCCAGCCCAACCCCTCCGGCAAGGAAAGCAACCCCTACGCCTACGCCGCCGGAGACCCCGTCAACCGCACCGACCCCAGCGGACTGCTCTCACTGGGCGAAGGACTCGGCCTAGCAGGGACCGTAGTCGGACTTGTCGCCCTGGCCCCGGTACCGGCGCCCGTGGCAATCGGAGCGGCCGCAGTGGGCACCGGCTTGAGTGTTGCGGGTTCCATCGCATCGGGTAATTCTGCAGGGGAAACCGCAGCGGTCGGAATCCTGGGACTAGGGACAGGTGGCGTCGGAGCCGCGACAAAGCTCGCTGGAATAGGGGGCAAAACAGGCCTGGGGGTTGACCTCGGATACACCGCATTGGGTTACTTCGGTGGTGCAGGAATAACGGGCGGATGGCTCTGAAGGGTGAAAGCAAATGAACCTAGCGGTAGTGGGCATCGGGTTCGAGGACAACGCAGCAGCCACCGTCATCCTCGGAGTGATAGTGCTGCCGGTGGCATTCGTCCTGCTCTATTGGCGCCTCAAGCGTGAGAAGAAGTAACGAGACGCTCTGACCCGACCTCTTTCATCCTGTCCCGGCCGGATGGAAGGGGCTGGTCAGGTGTGGTGACGTGACGGAGTCCCTCGTCATTGGTGTGTTCCAGCCAGTGCCCGTCAGCCAGACAAAGGAGCTGACGTTGTTCGTGGTGATCGGCGCCGCATTCGGACTGTTCTGCAGGTGATGGCCATGACCCGCCGGAGACCGAAGAGGTGAAGCAATGTCTCGCGCCGCCGCGTTCGCCGTTTCGGAGCTGCCTGGCGCAGGGCCTCCGCACACGCCGGAACACCCCCTCCCTTGGAGACGATGACCAGTGCTTGCCACGACGCTGGCTCGCGACGTGATCCCGGACGGATACGAACCTCACGTGATCATCGCTTGCTTGCTGCTGCTTGCAGTGATCTTGTTCCTGGATCGTCGCCGGGCCAACAGACGGAAGGGGCGGTGAGTTCGGGGCGATCGTTGCCCTGAGTCCGGTCAGGCGACAGGTGCCGACTTGAGGGACGTGACGAAGGACGCCCACGCCGGGGCAGAGATGGTGAGGACCGGGCCGTGGGGGGCCTTGGAGTCACGGACGGGGACGACGGCGGTGTGGCCGTCACAGACTTCGAGGCAGTTGCCGCCGTCCCCGTTGCTGTAGGTGCTCTTGCGCCAGTTCGCTGCGCTCAAGTCAGTCGCGTGGTGTGCCATTTCGGTCATCCTCAGCCGCTTGCTCGATCAGGGCGAGGGACGCCTCCGGGGGCAGTGCGGCGGCCCTGAGCCGATCGTATGCCTTGCGGTACCGCTTCACGAGGGCCGGATCGTCGATGGTGTCACCGCTGTACTGCGCCTCCGTGTACACCAGGGGCGGGGCGTCCGGGAAGGTCATGACCATGGCCGAGCCCAGCATCAGCGGGTGCGCCCCGCAGTTCCCCGGAAGGATCTGGGGAACGATCCGACGACGCCGCGCGAGTTGCGCGACGCACTCCCACTGGTCGGCGTGCTGTTCCGGCGGCAGGATCGGCTGCCGCAGCAGTGACTCCGGCAGGATCACCCAGTACTCCGGGCTCTTGTGGTCGTCCTCGAACAGCCGGGCCCGCGCCAGCCTGGCGGTCACCTTCTCCTCCACGTCCTCGTCCGGTGCCAGGGGGTGAGCGGAACGGGTCACCGCCCGCGCGTACGCCGCCGTCTGCAACAACCCCGGCACCAGCGTCGGGCACCACTCCTCGATGGTCTCCGCGTGCTGCTCCGCCTCCAGCACCCGTTCGAAGTAGCTCGCGTGGCCCCGCCGCTTCGCCCGCCGCACGTCCTCGCACCGCCGCCTGAAGAAACCGTCCGTGCCGAGCACCCGGTCCACGTGCTCGGCGAGTTCCGCCGGCATCCGGCGGGTGCCGCGTTCGATCTCGCTGAGGTGGCTGGGACCGTAGAAGCTGCCCTCGACGAGTTGCTGGAGGGTGAGGCCCGCCTCCTCGCGCTTCCAGCGCAACTCACTGCCGTAGAAGGTCGGGACGCCCGTCGAACCGTCGATGTCCTTGCGCTGACCCATCGTTCACCGTCCTTGGTGTGCCGTTACCGCCCGCTACCGAAGCCCGCAGCACGTACGCGCAGTTCCGGAGCGGGATACCGATGGGCTGTCACGCTACGGCGACCGGCGGCAGAGTGTGAGGGGTTCGTCACTCAGCGCACTGGAAGGTGTGAACCCCATGCACAGCCCCGTCGAAGCCGACGCCTGCGTCGAGGAGCTGCGAGCCGCGCTCGCCGCACACGGCATCACCCTGCCGTCCCTCGGACTCGACCTCCCGGCTCTCGCCTCCCGGCCCGCGCGGCCGCTGATCACGCTCGGCGCCTGTGATCTCCTCACCGCGCAGGCTCTGGCCGCAGCTCTCCGCCAGGGTGCCGCGTGATGCGGCCGGTGATGACGCTGGAGTTGCTCGCGGCCCCGGCCGGGGTGTCCGGGGTGCGGCGGGCGCTGCGTTCGCACGGGACCGACGTGCAGCTCTGCGCGAGCGAACTCGTCACGAACGTGATCCGGCACGTCGGGGAGGGCGTCCCCGTGACGGTGCGGCTGTGGCGGGCGGAGGGCGGGCGGGTCCGGCTCGGGGTCAGCGATCCTGATCCACGGGTGCCGCCTGTGCTGGTCGCGGGGGCCGGCGCCGAAGCCGAGTCGGGCCGCGGGCTGGCGTTGCTGGAAGCGCTGGCCGTGCGGTGGGGTGTGGAGCAGGAGGCCGGCCGTAAGACCGTGTGGTGCGAGCTGTGGACCGAGGCCGAAGCCGGCACCGACACCGACGCCCCGAAAACGCCCGAGCGCTCCGGTCGACGAGGGACGTCGGCCGGAGCGCTCGGTCAGTCATCGGCACGTTCGTGAGCCCGCTGGGCGGGCCGTGCCGAAGCGGGCGGGAGGGGGCCTGCCGCCGTGGTTCCGTCGGGGCGGACGGAGGTGGCGACGGGCCCGGAACCCCGCACGCCGTTGTGCGGGCCCCGCCTGTCCGTCCCGCGGCCGGCCGTGACGATGTTGCTGGTCAGGGCACTGTCGGTTCCGGCCGGCCGCGGAGTTCGGGGTGGGGATCAGCCCAGGCGCTCCACCAGCGCGCGGTACTGGTCCCACAGCTCCTTCGGCGTGTGGTCGCCGAAGGTGTTGAGGTGCTCGGGGACCAGGGCGGCCTCCTCGCGCCAGACCTCCTTGTCGACCGTGAGCAGGAACTCCAGGTCGGACTCGGCCAGGTCCAGGCCGTCGGTGTCGAGGGCCTCCTTGGTCGGCAGGACGCCGATCGGCGTCTCGACGCCCTCGGCCGTGCCGTCCAGGCGCTCCACGATCCACTTCAGGACGCGGCTGTTCTCGCCGAAGCCGGGCCAGACGAACTTGCCCTCGTCGTCCTTGCGGAACCAGTTGACGTAGTAGATCTTCGGCAGCTTGGACTGGTCCTTGTCCTTGGCCACGTCGATCCAGTGGGCCATGTAGTCGCCCATGTTGTAGCCGCAGAACGGCAGCATCGCGAACGGGTCGCGGCGCAGCTCGCCGACCTTGCCCTCGGCGGCGGCGGTCTTCTCGGAGGCCACGTTGGCGCCGAGGAAGACGCCGTGGTTCCAGTCGAAGGACTCCGTCACCAGCGGTACGGCGGTGGCGCGACGGCCGCCGAAGAGGATCGCCGAGATCGGCACGCCCTTGGGGTCCTCCCACTCCGGCGCGATGATCGGGCACTGCGAGGCCGGGACGGTGAACCGGGCGTTGGGGTGGGCGGCCGGGGTGCCGGACTCCGGCGTCCAGTCGTTGCCCTTCCAGTCGGTGAGGTGGGCCGGGGTCTCCTCCGTCATGCCCTCCCACCAGATGTCGTTGTCGTCGGTGAGGGCGACGTTGGTGAAGACCGAGTTGCCCCAGAGCGTCTTCATCGCGTTGGCGTTGGTGTGCTCGCCGGTGCCGGGCGCGACGCCGAAGAAGCCGGCCTCGGGGTTGATGGCGTAGAGGCGGCCGTCCTCGCCGAAGCGCATCCAGGCGATGTCGTCGCCGATGGTCTCGACCGTCCAGCCGGGGACGGTCGGCTCCAGCATGGCGAGGTTGGTCTTGCCGCAGGCGCTCGGGAAGGCCGCGGCGACGTACTTGGCCTCGCCGCGCGGCGGGGTCAGCTTCAGCACGAGCATGTGCTCGGCGAGCCAGCCCTCGTCACGCGCCATGACGGAGGCGATGCGCAGGGCGTAGCACTTCTTGCCGAGCAGGGCGTTGCCGCCGTAGCCGGAGCCGTAGGACCAGATCTCGCGGTCCTCGGGGAAGTGCGAGATGTACTTGGTCTGGTTGCAGGGCCAGGGGACGTCCGCCTGGCCGGGCTCCAGCGGGGCGCCCAGGGTGTGGACGGCCTTGACGAAGAAGCCGTCGGAGCCGAGCTCGTCCAGGACGGCCTGGCCCATACGGGTCATGGTGCGCATGGAGACGGCGACGTACGCCGAGTCGGTGATCTCCACGCCGAGTGCGGACAGCGGCGAGCCGAGCGGGCCCATGCAGAAGGGCACGACGTACAGGGTCCGGCCGCGCATGGAGCCGCGGAAGAGACCGCCCTGGCCGCCGGAGCCCTGGAAGAGCTCCCGCATCTCGGCGGGGGCCTTCCAGTGGTTGGTCGGGCCGGCGTCCGCCTCCTTCTCGGAGCAGATGAAGGTCCGGTCCTCGACGCGCGCGACGTCGGTGGGGTCGGAGGCGGCGTAGTAGGAGTGGGGGCGCTTGATCGGGTCGAGTTTGCGGAAGGTGCCCTTCTCGACGAGCTCCTCGCACAGTCGCTCGTACTCGGCCTCGGATCCGTCACACCAGACCACGTTGTCCGGCTGCGTCAGCTCGGCGATCTCGTTGACCCACGAGATCAGCCCCTGATGGGTGGTGGGGACGGTGGGAGCCGCGATGTCGCGCGCCACGATTGCTCCTAAATGAGGGATTTTTTGTGATGTGGAGGCCCCGTGGGGGCTGCGACCCGGATGCTTCAGGGTTGAACTTGGCGCTCATCCGGTGCCGACCGCACTCATTTGATCATCCGACGTGCGCGCCCATCTGTCCAGAGGAGCGCACAGGTGAGCAACGTGAGGCTCGCCACGGTTTCCCGCGCCGCTTTACGTGCACGTTGCGTTCACCAGACGGTTCGTTTGCGTAACCACCGCCAGGTCACGGTGAGAGGATGGCCACTCTTCGCCTTGCAATCCGCGGCTCTGATACGTGACTTACGGCTCCGTAGCTACCATTCGCCCATGACTGCGTTCGTCCCCGACGCGCCCACGGACTCGGCGGCCGACGGCCACGGTCCGCAGGCGCTCTCCCTGCCGCACCCGGTGAAGCCGAAGCTGCGCGGGTGGCTGCATCTCGGCATGTTCCCGGCCGTTCTGATCGCGGGCCTCGTGCTCACGGCCCTGGCCGACTCCTCCAGAGGGCGCATCGCCTGCGGTATCTACGCGCTCACGGCGTGCCTGCTGTTCGGCGTGAGCGCGCTGTACCACCGGGGCGACTGGAGCCCGCGCATGGACGGCGTCCTGCGCCGGCTGGACCACGCCAACATCTTCCTGATCATCGCGGGCACCTACACGCCGCTGACCATGCTGCTCCTGCCCGGAGCCAAGGGTCAGTGGCTGCTGTGGGGCATCTGGGCCGCCGCCGCGGCCGGCATCCTCTTCCGCGTCTTCTGGGTCGGCGCCCCGCGCTGGCTCTACACGCCCTGCTACATCGCGATGGGCTGGGCGGCCGTCTTCTACCTGCCGGACTTCATGCGGACCGGCGGCATAGCCGTCCTGGTCCTGGTCATCGTCGGCGGCCTGCTCTACAGCGCGGGCGGCGTGGTCTACGGGATCAAGCGGCCCAACCCGTCACCGCGCTGGTTCGGCTTCCACGAGGTGTTCCACTCGTTCACCCTGGCGGCCTTCATCACGCACTACGTGGGGATCTCGCTGGTGGCCTACCAGCACTGAGCGCGCCCTCTCCCCTCCAGGCCACGGCTCACGGCCGTGGCCTCTCGCGTGCCCGCACCACGCCGATGGCGGACCATGACCTCCCTGACGGCCCCCGCACCACAGCCCGGCCCGCCGACGAAAACCCTGAGGCCGCCGCGGTGCGCCGTGGCATCCTGACCGGGTGAACGGTCCCGAGATCCAGGTCGAGTTCGCCCCCGAGCTGCACGTGTTCGTGCCCCGGGCCCGGCAGTCGGGCAGCGTGCGGGCCACCACGGACGGCGTCTCCAGCCTCGGCCATGTCGTCGAGTCACTGGGCGTGCCGCTGACCGAGGTCGGCGTGCTGCTCGTGGACGGCCGTGAGGTGCCCTTCGCGCACGTCCCGACGGCCGGCGAGTCGGTGACGGTGCGGGCCGTCGCCCGCCCCCAGCAGGTGCCGGGTGCTCCCCTGCGCTTCCTCCTCGACGTGCACCTCGGCACGCTGGCCCGCCGGCTGCGCCTGCTCGGTGTGGACACGGCCTACGAGTCGAGGGACATCGGCGACCCCGCGCTCGCGGCGCGTTCGGCGGCCGAGCAGCGGGTGATGCTGAGCCGTGACCGGGGGCTGCTGCGGCGGCGCGAGCTGTGGGCGGGGGCGTTCGTGTACAGCACGCGGCCCGAGGAGCAGCTGCGTGACGTGCTGGAACGGTTCCGGCCCGAATTGCTGCCGTGGACGCGGTGCACGGCCTGCAACGGGATGCTGCGCACGGCGAGCAAGGACGAGGTCGCCGATCAGCTGAAGCACGGTACGCATGCGACGTACGACGTGTTCGCGCGGTGCGGCGCGTGTGGGCGGGCCTATTGGAAGGGCGCGCACCACGAGCAGCTGGAGGCCATCGTGGAGCAGGCGCTTGCGCTCCGCGCACAGCGCCGTTGATTCTTCAGCGCCGCGGGGAACTGCGGGACCGTCGTGGCCGGCCGCGCAGTTCCCCGCGCCCCTGAGGGCGCGCTGCTCGATGGTGCTCTCAACGCCTGGTCACGTCCCCCTTGCCGCAGGCGATTCCGTCCCTGTTCCTGTCCAGGCCCAGGGGGTCGTCCTTGCCGTTGATCTTCAGGCGGCCGTAGTCGTTCGTCTTGAGCCAGGCGCAGCGGGCCGCCGTCGTCTTCTTCACCTCCGCCGGGAAGTTGGTCGGCACGCAGACGTTGATCGAGCCGTAGTGGCGGTCGCAGCCGGAGATCGTCGGGCTGACCTTCTGGGACGCCCGCTTCTTTCCGGGCCCGGCCACCTTGCCCGTGGGCGCGTCCGCGAAGTCGTGGACATGGGCCGAGGCGTCGGTCGCCTTGAGCGCCTGCGGGCCCTGGAGGTGCACCCATTTCGCCACCGACGGCACCCCGTTCGCGTCGACCGCGAAGAGCATGTACCAGCCGGGCGGGGCCAGGTTGGGGTTGCTCGTCACGTTCAGGTCGACGTTGTTGCCGTCGACGGACAGCGGCAGGTCGACGAACCGCTGGTTCGGGTCCGAGGAGTGCGTGACGGCGGCCGGGCGGATCAGCTCGGCCTTGGCGATGGGCCGGTCGACGGTGATCCGCTGGGTGTCGCCGTAGTTCCACTCGGTGTCGATGACGGAAGTGATCGCCGGGCGCGGGCCCTTGAAGAGGTAGGGCGGGCTGTAGACCGACACGTCGTGGTTCCAGGTGCCGTTGCCCGGGTTGTCGCCGGTCGTCATCACCCGGCCGTCCGGGAGCAGGAACGCCGAGGAGTGGTAGCCGCGTGCCTCGGGGTCGACGGCGACCGGGTCGAAGGTCTCCGACGCGGGGTCGAAGATCGACGTCTCGTAGACGGGGTCGGCGCGGTTGTGCAGGGCGCCGCCCGTCTCCAGCACCCTGCCGTCGGGCAGCAGCACCGCGGAGGCGTACATCTTGCCCTGGTTCCCGGTCTGCGGGACCGGCCCGTTGCCCAGGTCGACCGTGCCCTGCGGGATCGGCGGCCCGGCCACGTAGGCGGGGTCGGGCTGCTTGAGGTCGATGATGTCGGTCAGGCGGTTCGCGTCCGGGTTGGAGTCGATGTTGCCGCCGCCGAAGGTGAGGACCTTCTGGTCCTGCGCCGGAGGCAGCAGCACGCTGACCGACTGGTCGCGCTCGTCCTTGTTGCGCAGGCCCGGGACCTGGGTGGTGGTGTTGGCGCCGTAGTCGTAGATCGCCGAGCCCGTGCCCGGGATGTTGTTGCCGAAGACGTGGCTGCCCGAGTAGAAGAGGCGGCCGTCCTGCATGAGGATCATCGACGGGTACAGACCCCAGTACGACCAGGTCTGGTTGACCTTCCACAGCGGCTGCCACCGCTGCTCCGCCTCGGAGAACAGCTCTGCGGTGACCGAGCCGGTGGAGTCCTCGCGCAGCCCGCCGAAGGAGATGACGTCACCGTTGCCGAGGATCGTCGCCGACGGGTACCAGTGGCCGTCGTTCATGTCGTTGGTCTTGGTGTACGTCTCGGTCTTCGGGTCGAAGACGTACGAGTCCTTGTAGCCCTCGTAGCCGTGCCCGCCCGGCACCGGGTACGCCTGGTTGCCGCTCATCACCAGCACGCGCCCGTCCTGGAGCTGTACGTGGCCGGCGCAGAACATGTCCTTCGGCGTGGGGATGACCTTGTAGGTGCCCTTCTGCGGGTCGTACACCGCCGAGGTGAAGGTGCCCGCCTTGAACATCGACTCGTCGTTGCCGGAGCCCGCGATCAGCAGCACCTTGCCGTTGTTCAGGACGACCGAGTGCATGGAGCGGACGGGGTTCCGCGTGGGCAGCACGTCCCACTTGCCGTTCGCGCAGCTCTCGGCCGTGCCGGTGCACGCGGGCGGCAGGACCGGGTCGGGCACCTGGTCCATCCTGTAGTCGTCGGTGGTGGCCGAGCCGGTGCCGTAGACGGAGACGCCCCAGGTGATGCGGTCGGTGCCGGCCGGGACCTCGGGGGTGCGGACGGTGGTCTCGGTCCAGGTCCCGGCGAGGTCCAGTGTCTTGAGGTCGGTCCAGTACTGCCAGCCGGCCGTCGTGTCGTGCCGGAACAGGGTGATCGCCGCGTCCGGGGTCGTCGTCTTGTACCAGAGGCCGAGGTCGTACTGCTTGCCCGGCGTCACCACCGGCGCGCACGCGGCGGACTCGGTGATCAGCGCCTTGCGGTCGCCGTCGACCCGGCGGGTCAGCTCGACCTTCATGGCCTGAGAGCCGGTGTGGGCGTCGGAGGTGGTGGTGAAGGTGAAGTCGTTGTCGCCCCAGCCGGACTTCTCCCAGCAGTAGGGCATGCCGTCGGTGCCGGCGGTCTCGAAGCCGGGGTTCTTGATGAGGTTGGCGGCGGAGGCGGACTGGGGTGCGGACAGGAGCAGGCCCGAGGTGAGGCCCGCGACGGACAGGAGTGCGGTCGTTCTGCGACGAAGGTTCACGTGGTTCTCCTCGCGGTGCGGCTCCCGCGCGCGGGCGTCCCAAGGCCCCGGCGCGGCAGGTAGACCAGCGCTTCGGTCCCGGCGAAGCGCAGGACGAACGTCGTCACCAGCGCGAGCGCGGTGGCGGACAGCACGCCCAGGTCGAGCTGGTGCACGAACAGGGCGATCAGCGGGATGCGCAGCACCAGGTCGGCGTTGGCGAGCAGCGCGAACCGACCGGCCCGGTCCCACCAGCGCCGGTGCCGGCGCCGCTCGCGGAACAGCAGGTGCTCGATGAGCAGGAAGTTCCAGGCGACGCCGAGCTGGTTGGCGAGGATCTCCGCCGGTACGTAGTGCATGCCGGCGGCGGTCAGCGCCCACAGGCCGACCAGGTTCGGCAGGAAGCCCGTCAGCCCGATCAGGCCGAACCCGACCATGCGCGCGACCGGGGAGGCGGTGCGCAGCCCGGCCAGGTGGCGCAGGAAACGGAAGCCCTCCTGGGCGGTCGACTTGGACTCCCCGGCGAACCGGTCCTGGAAGACGAAGGGCACCTCGGTGACCGTGCGCGGACGGCTGCGGACGGCGAGTTCGAGGAGGATCTTGTAGCCGAGCGGCTGGAGGACCTCCGCCGTGACCGCGCTGCGGCGGATCGCGAAGAAGCCGCTCATCGGATCGCTGATGCCGTGCAGCCGGCGCGGGAACAGCGCCTTGGTCAGCCAGGTCGCCCCGCGCGAGACGAACACGCGGTAGCTGCCCGCGAGTCCGGCCCGGCTGCCGCCCTTGATGTACCGGGAGGCGACGACCAGCCCGGCGTTCGCCCGCTCGCCGGTGGCGACCAGGTCGGGCACGAGGGACGGCGGGTGCTGGCAGTCGCCGTCCATGACGACGATCCAGTCCGACGTGGCCGCCTTCATGCCCTCGACGACGGCGCCGCCGAGGCCGCCCACCGGCTCCTCGCGGTGCAGCACGGTGACGGGGAAGGGGCAGTCCTGCGCCGCCTTCTCGATGACCTCGGGCGTGTCGTCGGTGGAGTCGTCCACGAAGACGACCTCGCAGGGCAGCCGGGCCGGGACGGCCTCGGTGATCTGGCGCAGCAACTGCCGTACGTTCGCCGACTCGTTGAACGTCGGTACGACGATGGTGACGGCGCCCGGCTCGGGGATCTCGGCGGTCTCGACGACCTCGCCGGGGACGGTGGACTCCTGGCTCATCGCGCGCCTCCGGCGGACGTCTGGATCTGGCGGATCTCGATGCGGTCCTCGCCGGTGCCGAAGGTGGCGACCGGCTCGGAGTGCTCCATGGCGGCCTTGACGTTGGGCAGGTCGGCCGCGTCGCGTCGTACGGTCGGCGAGGCGACGACGTAGTCGAGGTCCTTCCAGCCGCGCGGCATCGTCTTCGTCACCGCCGGGTCCAGGTCGGCCTTGTAGAACCAGATGACGCCGAGGCCGGGCCGGTAGCCCTGGTGCACCAGGTCCAGCCAGAGCGCGTCGTCGACCAGCACCCGGGTGCGCTCCGGGTCCTCGACCTCCGTGGCCAGCCACCTGGAGGCGGCCTGGTAGGGGGCGTTGGCGTCGGTGGTGACGGCCGTGCGGGCGCCGTCGTACCAGTGGGGGACGACGTAGGCGCCGGCGGCGAGCGCGAGGACGCCGGCGAGGGCGTACCGGCCCGCGCTGACGTACCGTTTCTCCGCCTCGGAGCGCCAGCGGCTCAGCACGGCGTGGGCGACCGACGCGGTGCCTCCGGCGAGGACCAGCGCCAGGAACGGCAGGGCCTGGATGACGTACATCGCGGGCAGGTAGCCGTTGGGGCGCAGGGCCAGCGCGGCGAAGATCGCCACGGCCAGGGCCGGTCCGGCCAGGGCGCGGGCGGTGACCGACCAGCGCCAGGTGACGAGCAGGAGCAGCGCGCCCGCGAGGCCTCCGAGCGGCAGGATCCTGTCGTAGTACAGCCAGGACTGGAGCACGCCCCAGGATCCTGAGCCCTGGTCGAGGATGAAGCCCGAACCGGGCCTGGTCATCTGGTACTTGACGCCGTCCCAGAGGGACACGTGCCCGGCGCCCGGCAGCAACTCGCCCTTGAGCAGGGCGAACAGCGGGTAAGAGAAGCCGATCAGGGCGCACGCCGTGACGGCTCCGGTGAGGGCGAACTTGCGGGTGTCCCTGTGGCTGTGGCGCCACATGGTGAGGAACAGCGCGGGCAGGACGACGAGCATCGTCTCCTTGGTGAGCACGGCCGTCGCGGCCGCGATGCCCGCACCGAAGTGGTGCCAGAGGTGGCGGCTCGGGGAGGCGGCCAGGGTGAAGGCCAGCAGCGTCCACATCACCGCGAGGTTGTCGAGGAAGATCTCCCGCTGGAGCACGACCGACAGCGGCGAGAGCGCGAAGAACACCATGCCGAGCGCGGCCGCCCAGCGGGGCAGGGCGAGGCGCCGGCCCAGCACGAAGACCAGGACCGCGCTGATGCCGCTGATCACCAGCATCGCGGCGCGCATGGTGCCCACCGTCATCGACTCGGGGCTGATCAGCGCGGGGATCCAGGTCAGCAGGGCGATCTGGATCCAGCCGAGGGGCGGATGGTCGTACCAGTAGGTGTAGTGGGCGAGTCCGTCGCCCTGCTGGACCGACCAGGCCTGGGCGAGATAGGTGCCCTCGTCGTCGCTGAGGGCCGGGTAGTCGGCGATGTTCCAGCCCTGCACGACGAGGATCGCCACGAGGAGGACGCCGCACAGGATCAGGTCGGGCCTGGAGGAGCGCAGCCGGCGAGGCGGCTCCACGCGGCGGTGCGCAGCGGTTCGGGGCGCGGGCCGGCGCTGCGCGGGGACCGTCGCCGTGGCCGCCGCGGGAAGGGTGGAGGTCACGCGGGAACGTCCTCTCGGGTCGCGTCCTGGCGGGCGACGGCGTGCTCGTCGAGGTGCGCGCCGACGTGGGTCGTCAACTCCCAGTCGTTGCGGCCGCGTTGCTCACGCCACACGGCCCGCACGGCCGCACCGGCGAGCAGGACCTGATAGAAGGGGCCGCCCAGGATCAGCTTCAGGTAGTGCGCGAAGCGGACCCGCAGCCCGTACTGCCTGCCGAAGTCGTGCAGTCCGACGATCTCGAAGACGAAGGTGACCAGGGCGGTGACGGCCGGCAGGAAGGTGATGAAGGCGATGCCGACGGGCACGTCCAGGAACAGGGCGATCGCCACGTTGAGCGGGATGATCAGGCCGGTGAAGGCCTGCATGAACGGGGTCATCAGGGTGTAGCGGGCGAGCAGCCGCTGCTCGAGGGTGGGCAGTTGCTTCCAGTCCTTCTTCCGGTACACCTGCAAAAAGCCCTGGTTCCAGCGGGTGCGCTGCTTCAGCAGGGACATCAGCGAGCCCGGGGTCTCCTCGCGGGTCACCATGTCGGAGTCGTAGGCGACGACGACCTTCTTGCCGACGCTGGACAGCCGCACGCCCAGGTCGCAGTCCTCGGCGAGGCAGTTCGGGTCCCAGCCGCCGGCTTGCCTGAGGACGTCCGTGCGGACGAAGACGGTGTTCCCGCCGAGCGGGATGAATCCTTTCTGCGCATGCAGATGGAGCCGCGAGCGGAACCAGAAGAAGTACTCCAGGCAGTTGCGCAAGCTGTACCAGCTGGAGTGGAAGTTGATCAGCTGCACCCCGCCCTGGACGACGTCCGCGCCGGTGGTGAGGAAGGCGTGGTCGACGTGGGCGAGGAGCTCGGGGTGGACCTGGTCCTCCGCGTCGAAGACGCCGACGACGTCGCCGCGGCAGTGCGGCAGCGCCGTGTTCATGGCCTTCGGCTTGTTCTTCTTCTCGTGCGTGTCGACGACGACCCGGACCCGCGGGTCACGCGCGGCGGCCGTCTCGGCCACGGCGGTGGTCTCCGGGTCGTCGTGCCCGACGATCACGATGATCTCGAAGTCGGTGTGGCTCGACTCCAGCAGCCGCTGGATCGTGTGGTCCAGCACCGCCTGTTCGTGCCGGGCGGGCAGCAGCAGCGAGAAGGAGACGTGCTCGTCCCCGTCCGGACTGCTGAACCGGGTGGAGGCGAGCACTTCCGGCGTGCGCCAGGCGTGCATCTGCCACCACAGGGTGAACGCCGCCATCCAGAACAGGGCAAGCGAAACGGCAGCGATGAAGACAGACGTCAGCAAGCAGATCCCCCCAGATCCAAGAGCCCCCGGTCGTGACGGTGTGCCGGTGCGGCCCCTCCCGTCACGTCACTGTGCAGAGATTAGGGGGGAACTGTGAAGCCCGGGGGCTGTTCAGATAAAGAGCGAGTTTCCGTTGATTCCCGACTTCAGTCGCTCAGCACCGCACGCAACCGGTCAACTTCCGTTGTCGGCGCGTCACACGTGAAGTTACGGCAGACATACGCCGCCGGTTCACCGCCGACCAGGGGACGGCCGCTGAGCAGCGGGAACTCCTCGCTCTCCGGCACACCGACGGCCACGACGGCACCCGGCGCGGTCCCCAGAAGTGCCGTGCGGTGCAGGGACCTCGTGCCCTCGTCGTCCAGCGACGGACCCACGACCGCCACTTCCCGCGGACCGTCCAGCACGGCTTCCGCGACCGCGAGCCCCCAGCCGATGAAACGCGGCACCCGCGGACCGAGCGCCCTGACGACACCGAGAGCCTTCTCCGCGGCCGCGCGGTGCGGCTCGGAGCCGGTGTGCGCGGCGTACCCGAGCAGGGCACCGGCCGCCGCGCTCCAGCCGGACGGCGCGGCATTGTCGGTCGGGTCCTGCGGGCGGCGGATCAGCCGCTCGGCGTCGGCCGCGGTGTCGTACAGCGCACCCGACTCGGGGTCGGTGAAACGGACCACGACGTGATCGAGGAGGAACCCGGCGAGCTCCAGCCAGACGCCCTCCCCGGTGACGGAGGCGAGCGCGAGGAAGCCCTCCGCCACGTCCGCGTAGTCCTCCAGGACACCGGCGTTGGCACCGGCGTGGCCGTCCTTGCTGGTGCGGGTGAGCCGGGCCTGCTCGTCCAGGTGCAGCCGGACGAGGAGGTCGGCCGCGGCGACGGCGGCCTCGACCAGGTCCGGCCGGTCGAAGTAGGCACCGGTCTCGGCGAGCGCGGCGATCGCGAGGCCGTTCCAGGCGGCGACGACCTTGTCGTCCCGGCCCGGCGCGGGCCGCTGCGACCTCGCCGCGAACAGCCGCTCCCGGACGGAGGCGACCTTCTCCGCGTCGACGAGACCGTCGTCCCGCACGGGCAGTTGGAGGACGGACGCGCCCTCCTCGAAGGTCCCCTCCTCGGTCACCCCGAAGTGCCGCGCCGCCGACTCGGCGTCCTGCTCGCCGAGGACCTCCCGCAACTGCTCCGGCGTCCACACGTAGTACGCGCCCTCGACGTGCTTGCCCGTGCCGTCGTCGCTGTCGGCGTCCAGCGCGGAGGCGAAACCGCCCTCGGCCGTGCGCAGTTCACGCACCATGAAGTCGGCGGTCTCCAGGGCGACGCGCCGCGCGAGCTCCGAGCCGGTGGAGCGCCACAGATGGGCGTACACCCGGCACAGCAGGGCGTTGTCGTACAGCATCTTCTCGAAGTGCGGCACGACCCAGTCACGGTCGACGGAGTAGCGGGCGAAGCCGCCCCCGAGCTGGTCGTAGATCCCGCCCCGGGCCATACGCTCGCAGGTGTCCTGCGCCATCTGCAGAGCGCCCTCGGCGCCGGTCCGCGCATGGTGCCTCAGCAGGAACTCCAGCACCATCGACGGCGGGAACTTCGGCGCCCCGCCGAAACCGCCGCGCTGCGGGTCGTACTCCCGGGTGAGCCCGAGCAGCGCCTGCGCGAGCTCCTCCTCGCCCGGCGTCCGCGCGTCACCGTAGGAGATCTCCCGCCCGGCCAGATCCCGGACGATCTTCGTGGCGACCTCGGTCACCTCGTCCCGCCGCTCGTCCCACGCCTGGTGCACGCCCTGGAGCACCTGCCGGAAGGAGGGCATGCCCTGGCGGGGAGCGGGCGGGAAGTACGTACCGAAGTAGAACGGCTCGGCGTCCGGGGTGAGGAAGACGGTCATGGGCCAGCCACCCTGCCCGGTCGCCGCCTGCACGGCCTCCATGTAGACGGCGTCGACGTCGGGGCGCTCTTCGCGGTCGACCTTCACGCTCACGTAGTGCGCGTTGAGGTACTCGGCGGTCTCCTGGTCCTCGAAGGACTCGTGCGCCATGACATGGCACCAGTGACAGCTGCTGTATCCGACGCTGAGCAGCACGGGCACGTTCCGCTTCCGGGCCTCTTCGAAAGCCTCTTCCGACCAGGGCCACCAGTCGACGGGGTTGTCGGCGTGCTGGAGCAGGTACGGGGACGTTTCATGAGCCAGTCGGTTCGGCATGCTTCCATCCTGCCTCACAACGGCCACCCGGCCACGGAACGCGCCCCCTCGCGCCAGGGGCGGCTCGAAGGTCACCGGACCGCAACCGTTGATCGTCGCCCCCTCGCGCTCGCGCCTCGCACCAAGGACACTCGTACGCACAGGAGTTGCCGCCGGAGGGGGACGTGACATGCGGGACGCTCATCGGGCGGAGGCCGAGCGGCTGCTGGGGCGGGCCGTGGAGGAGGAGGTGCGGCGCTCGGGCGGCCGCACCGACGGGAAGGTGCTGCTCGCACGGGCGCGCGGGGCGCTCGACGTGATGGCGCGGAGCGCGTCCGAGGAGTACGAGGCCTACACGCGCGCCCTGGACGAGGCGGCGGCCGGTCAGCTGACCTTCGGGCAGCGCTACGCCCGGGAGGGCGCCGGGACGCCGCTGCTGGTGGCCGGGGTCGCGGCCCTCGCGGCGGTCGTCGCGGACATGGCGCTGGGCACGGGGACCGGGACCGCTCTCGGGGCGGGTGTGACGGTGGGGGTCGTGGGGGCCGCGGCGACGGTGGTGAAGGTGGTCGGGTCGCATCTGCCGGCCGCGCACCGCCGGGCCGGGGCCGTGAGCCAGCCGGGCGGGCCGGAGCAGTTGCGGCTGCAGTGGCTGACGGCGCTGGAGGTGCGGGGCATCCGGCCGTTCCTGGACCAGCAGCGGGTGCTGGCGGCCTCGACCGGGCCGAAGAAGACGGGCGGCCCGCGGCTGCGGGGCGCGGACAAGAGCGCGGCGGCGCGCGGGCGCAACGTGCTGGAGCAGTCGTTCGGGCAGCTCCCGGAACCGGTGGCGCCGTTCGCGGGGCGGCGGCAGGAGCTGGCGCAGATCCGGCAGTGGGTGCAGGCGGCCCGCGCGAGCACGGAGACGCAGCCGACCGTGGTCGTGCTGCACGGCCCGTCCGGCAGCGGCCGGACGACGCTCGCGGTGCACGCCACGCACGATCTGAAGGACTACTTCCGCGGCGCCTGCGTGGTCGACCTGCGCGCCGAGGGGCCGGCCGGGGCCCCGTTGTCCACCCGTGACGCCCTGCTGCATCTGCTGAACCGGCTCGGCGCGCCCCGTGAGCAGTTGCTGTTCCGTGAGCGCTCCTCGCCGGACCAGCAGGTCAAGCGGCTGAGCGAGCTGTATCACCAGCATCTGACGGGCCTGCCGGTCACCGTCGTCCTCGACGACGCCTCGGACGCGGAGCAGATCCGCGCGCTGGTCCCGGAGCGGTCCGACAGCCTGGTGCTGGTGACCGCGCGGGGCCCGCTGGAGCTGGAGGGCCTGCCCGCGCGGGTGCACCGGCTGGCCGTGGAGCCGCTGGACGCCGCCGGTGCGGAAGAGCTGCTGGGCGCGGCGGCGCAGGACCGTTCCGGGCCGTACGACGCGGAGGCCGCGGAGCGGGTCCGGGAGCTGTGCGGCGGGCTGCCGCTGGCGCTGCGCATCGCGGGCTCGGGTCTCGGCCCGCGTTCCCCGCGGGCGCTGGCGACGGACCTCGACGCCTACGGACCGGTCGAGCCGGTCGAACGCGCCCTGTGGCTGCGTTACACGGACCAGTCGGAGACCGTACGGCGGTTGCTGCGCCGGCTGGCTCTGGCCGGGCGGGCCTCGCTGGGTGCCGCGGCGGCCGCCGCGCTGCTGGCCACGGACGAGGCGGAGGCCAAGCGGCATCTGCAGGTGCTGACCCGGGCCGGTCTGATCGACCACGTCCGGGGCGACCGTTACCGGCTGCACGACCTGGTCCGTTCCTTCGCCCAGGCCCGCCTCCTCGACGAGGAGGAGCCGGCCGAGCGCACGGCGGCGCAGGAGCGGCTGATCGTGAACTACGCCGAGCTGGCCGACTCGGTGCTGCGGATGGTCGACGGCAACATGTCGACCCGCACCAACCGCTTCAGCCCGTACGGCTTCACCTCCCTGGACGAGGCGCTGCGCTGGCTGGACGACGAGTCGAGCTTCATCACGGCGGCGCTGCGGCACGCGGAGGGCGTGGACCAGGCGGCGGTGCTGAACCTGCTGGGCGCGCTGTGCGACTACTGCCTGCTGCGGGGCGACCTGTACCGGCTGGGTGAGATCAGTGAGCTGGCGCAGGCGGTGGACGAGGGGCTGCTGGTCCGCTCGGTGCAGTGGCGCACGGGTATCGCGGCACGGCAGCTGGGCGAGCTGGACAAGGCCCGCACGACCCTCGCGTCGGTCGTGGACCTGTACCGGGACGCCCATCACGACGCCGGTGCCGCCCGGGCCCTGTGCTCGCTCGGCATCACCCTGCACCACCAGGGCAATCTGACGGAGGCGTCGGAGAAGCTCCGCGAGGCCCTGGCGCTGCAGGCCTCGCCCGAGCTGGCGACGGACCGGGCCTGGACGATGCACGCCCTGGCGGCCGTCGAGCGGGACCGTGCCCGGGTGGGAGAGGCGCTGGAGCTGCTGACCGAGTCCCTGGTGCTGCATCGCGCGGGTGAGTCCGTGCACGGCCAGGCGTGGGCGCACTTCCAGCTCGGTCAGCTGGCGCTGCGCATGGGGGACGTCCCGCGGGCCGAGGCCGAGCTGCGGGCGGCCCTGGGGCTGTACGGGCGCACCCGTGACGCCCGCGGTGAGGCCTGGGCGCTGACCCAGCTGGCCCGGGCGCTGCTGGTGGCGGGGGACGCGTCCCCGGCGGTGGAGGAGCTGCGCGGGGCGGCCGCGCGCCACCGCGACAACGAGGACGCGCGCGGCGAGGCCTGGACGCTGTACTACCTGGGCCAGGCCCTGGAGGAGACGGGCGACCTCGACCAGGCGGTCCGTGAGCTGGAGCGGGCCCGCACGATGTTCTCCCGTATGCGGGACGTCTACGGGCTGGCCTGCGCGCGCCACCACTCGGCGCGCGTCACCCGGGACCAGCGGGCGGCCCAGACGGGCTCCCTGCGCAACTCGGGCTTCGCCCGCCAGCTGCTCGTCGACGCCCGGGCCGACTTCCAGCGCATCGGCGTCGCCCACGGGGAGGCCTGGACGTGTCTGGAGCTGGTGGTCGTGGACGCGGGCAACGCCCGCACCCAGCAGGCGCTGGCGCTGTGCGACGAGGCGGTGGAGCTCTTCGCGTCCTACGGCGACCGCCGGGGCGAGGACTGGGCCCGTTTCCTGCGCTGCACGCTCCTGCCCTACGCGGCCCCGGGCGGCATGGAGGTGGGTACGGCGGTGGCGCAGGAGGAACTGGCGCAGCTGTCCCGTACGAGCCACGGCCTGCGTGACGGCAAGCTGGACGACTACCTCGACGCGTACGCGCTGCTGCTGGAGCGGGGCATCACCCTGGAGGCGGGCTGGCAGGCCTGGCGCCTGGGCATGGTGCCGAACCGGCATGCGCGGGAGGTGATGGGGGTGGCCGTGGAGCCGGCCGCGTAGCCCTGAAGCGCACCGGCAGGCACTGGGCAGCCCCGTCGGCGGCGGTCCCTGCCGGCCACCGACGGGTGGCGTCCCCCGGTGGGGGCGTCAGCCCTGCTTCTTGCCACCCTGGCCGGAGGGCTCCGCTTCCGCGGCTTCACCTTCCGTCCGGGGCGGCTTTGCCGCCGACTGCTCCGGCTGCTCGGCCTCGGGGTCCGGGACCTGGGTGAAGTCGACCCGGTTCATGTGCCGGCTCATGGACTTCATCAGGGCCCACACCGCCAGGGCCATCGCCGCGAAGACGATGAAGCCGAGGACGCCGGGGGTGACCTTGTCCTCGTCGACCTCCTTGGCGAAGGAGACGAGGTGCGTCATTGCCAGGCTTGCGCTTGCGCTCATGTCAGGCATTGTCGCGGATGCCGGCAAAGAGGTCGTCCTCGGGGAGGGAGGTATCGACGAGGGCCTTCGCCAGCTCGTACTCCTCCGTCGGCCAGACCTCCTGCTGGATCTCCATGGGCACCTTGAACCAGCCGCCGTCCGGGTCGATCTGCGTGGCGTGGGCGATCAGGGCCTTGTCGCGGATCTCGAAGAACTCGGCGCACGGGATGTGCGTGGTGAGGGTGCGCTGCTTCATGCCGAACTCTTCCCAGCGCTTGAGCCAGTCCCCGTAGGGCGACTCCAGGCCGCGGTCGAGCATCGCCTGGTGCAGGGCCTCGGTGCGGGGGCGGTTGAAGCCCTGGTTGTAGTAGAGCTTCTGCGGCTGGTAGGCGGGGCCGTACTCGGCCTCCGGGTACTTCTCGGTGTCCGCGGCCGACTCGAACGCCACCATGGAGATCTTGTGGGTCATGATGTGGTCGGGGTGCGGGTAGCCGCCGTTCTCGTCGTAGGTGGTGATCACCTGCGGCCGGAAGGCGCGGATCTTGCGCACCAGCTCGCCGGCCGCGTGGTCCACGTCCTCCAGGGCGAAGCAGCCCTCCGGCAGCGGCGGCAGCGGGTCACCCTCGGGCAGGCCCGAGTCGACGAAGCCGAGCCACTCCTGCTTGACGCCCAGGATCTCCCGGGCCTCGTCCATCTCCTTCTTGCGTACCTCGTGGATGTGCTCCTCGATGTACGCGTCGCCCTGGAGCTTCGGATTGAGGATGGAGCCGCGTTCCCCGCCCGTGCAGGTCACGACCAGCACGTCCACCCCCTCGGACACGTACTTCGCCATGGTCGCGGCGCCCTTGCTCGACTCGTCGTCGGGGTGGGCGTGAACGGCCATCAGTCGCAACTGGTCAGTCAAGACTCAATCCTCAGTAAGTCGGCGCCCGGTGTGCGTCGGCGCAATCAGCGGCTTCTATAGTGACCGAATCGGGGGGCGAATAATTCCGGGGCCCGGTCCTGGAGCCCCTTCCGGGACCTCGGTCCCGGCCCTGCCTGGAGGACGATCATGAGTTCGGCGAGCACGCGACTGCCCGAGGGCCGTTACGGCCGTTCCTCGGACGAGCGCGCCGACCGCACGCTCAAGGTCGTGGGCGCCGTCCTGGCGGTGGCACTGCTGGGGCTCGTCGGCTGGTTCGGCTACCACTACGTCGCCAAGAGCGAGATCAGTGCCGAGGTGATCAGCTTCGAGCCGGGCAAGAGGTCCGTGCAGGTGCATCTGGAGGTCCGCAAGGACGCCGGCACCGACGGCTACTGCACCGTGCGCTCGCAGGCCGAGAACGGCGCCGAGGTGGGCCGGGCCGACTTCCGCTTCGACGGGGACGGGACCCGCATCGACAAGGTCGTCACGCTCCGTACGACCTCCCCGGGGACGACGGCCGAGCTGCTGGGCTGCCACGCCGGCTGACGACCGCTCGGGGTCACCTGGAATACGTAGATGCTGACCTGCATTGACGTGATTCTGGTCGCTTATGTCCTCCCCCTCGGGCCCCTGAATTGTTAGGCTCGTGGTTTCGCCCTTCCGTGAAGGAACATTCTTCTGGGTAGGGCGATGCTTTGTATTCCCAGTACCTACGAGGAGCACCTGTGACCCAGACCAGCGAGAACGTCACCTGGCTGACCCAGGAGGCGTACAACAAGCTCAAGGCTGAGCTTGAGTACCTTACTGGTCCCGCGCGGGCGGAGATCTCCGCGAAGATCGCCGCGGCGCGCGAGGAGGGCGACCTGCGTGAGAACGGCGGGTACCACGCGGCCAAGGAGGAGCAGGGCAAGCAGGAGCTCCGTGTGCGCCAGCTCACCCAGCTCCTCGAGAACGCCAAGGTCGGCGAAGCGCCCGCGGCGGACGGTGCGGTGGCGCCCGGCATGGTCGTCACGATCGCCTTCGACGGTGACGAGGACGACACGCTGACGTTCCTGCTCGCGTCCCGCGAGTACGCGAGCTCCGACATCGAGACCTACTCGCCGCAGTCCCCGCTGGGCAGCGGCGTGATCGGCCACAAGGTCGGCGAGGACGCGCAGTACGAGCTGCCGAACGGCAAGAAGGCCCTGGTGAAGATCCTCAAGGCCGAGCCGTACGAGGGCTGACCGGCCACCCGATCCCTGACGTGCCCCCGGCGCCGCTGCGGTGCCGGGGGCATCGTCATGCCGTCGCCGAGCGGTATTTGCGCACCGCCAGGGTCCGGAAGACCACCAGGATCAGGATCGAGTAGATCAGCGAGGCCCACACGGGGTGCTGCATGGGCCAGGCGTCCGACGTGGACTGTCCCGGGTTGGCGAACAGCACGCGGCAGGCCTGCACCGTGGCACTGAAGGGGTTCCACTCCGCGATGTGGCGCAGCCACGGCGTCATGTGGCTGGTGTCCACGAAGGCGTTGGAGATGAAGGTGACCGGGAAGAGCCAGATGAGGCCGCTGGACGTGGCCGCCTCGGGAGTCTTCACCGACATGCCGATCAGGGCGCCGATCCAGGTGAACGCGTAGCCGAGCAGGAGCAGCAGGCCGAAGGCCGCGAGGACTCTGGCGGCGTTGGTGCTGCCGTCCGACCCGACGCGCCAGCCGACCAGCAGGGCGACCACGGCGAGGACGACGAGGGTGAGGGCGGTCTGCACGGAGTCGGCGAGGGTGCGGCCGGTGAGGACCGCGCCGCGTGCCATCGGCAGGGAGCGGAAGCGGTCGATGAGTCCTTTGTGCATGTCGTCGGCGATGCCGGCGCCGGAGCTGGCGGTGGCGAAGGTGACGGTCTGCGCGAAGATGCCCGCCATCAGGAAGTTCTTGTAGTCGGCGGCGCTGGTGCTGTTGCCGATCTGCATGGAGCCGCCGAAGACGTAGGTGAACAGCACCACGAACATGATCGGCTGGATCAGCCCGTAGATGATCATCTCGGGGATCCGGGACATGCGGATCAGGTTGCGCTTGGCGACGACCATCGAGTCCCGGATCGACTGGCTGACCGGGTTCGCGGCCGGTGCGACCCGCACGGTGTCGGTGACGGCGCTCACTGGGCTGCCTCCTTGTCGTTCTCCTGGTCCTTGGCCTCGGCCACGTGTCCGGTGAGGGACAGGAAGACGTCGTCCAGGGTCGGCCTGCGCAGGCCGATGTCGTCGATCTCGATGCCGCGGGTGTCCAGTTCGCGGATGACCTCGGCGAGGAGCTTGGCGCCGCCGGTCACGGGGGCGGTGAGCTTGCGCATGTGGTCCTCGACGGTGGTCTCGCCCTTGCCGAAGCCCGCGAGGACCTCGGCGGCGGCCCGGATGTGCTCGCGCTGGTGCACCACGACCTCGACGCGCTCGCCGCCGGTGCGGGCCTTGAGCTGGTCGGAGGTGCCCTTGGCGATGACCTTGCCGTGGTCGACCACCGCGATGTCGTGGGCCAGGTGGTCGGCCTCCTCCAGGTACTGGGTGGTGAGCAGCAGGGTGGTGCCGCCGGAGACCAGCTGCTTGATGACCTCCCACAGCTGCTGGCGGTTGCGGGGGTCCAGGCCGGTGGTCGGCTCGTCCATGAACATCACGGGTGGCGAGACGACCAGGGCCGCCGCGAGGTCGAGGCGGCGGCGCATGCCTCCCGAGTAGGTCTTGGTGGGCCGGTCGGCGGCGTCGGTGAGGTGGAACTGCTCGAGCAGTTCGGCCGCGCGCTCCTTCGCCGCCTTGGCCCGCATCTGGTAGAGCTGCCCGACCATCTGGAGGTTCTCCCGGCCGGTGAGGTATTCGTCGACGGCCGCGAACTGGCCGGACAGGCCGATGGAGCGGCGGACCGCGTCGGGGTGTTTCAGCACGTCGATGCCCGCGACGACCGCCCGCCCGCTGTCGGGCCGCAGCAGGGTGGTCAGACAGCGGACGGTGGTGGTCTTGCCCGCGCCGTTCGGCCCGAGCAGGCCGAGGACCGTGCCTTCGGGCACGTCGAGGTCGACGCCGTCCAAGGCCTTTACATCACCGAAGGTCTTGACCAGATCTTCGGCGTAGATGGCGCCTGGCATATGAGTCTCCACGTCTTCGGGGACGACCGGACAGGTGTCCGGTGATGCTTCTCACCGACACACCATAACGCGATGTATCGCGTCTCACAATGAGTTTCTCCGTGTTGCTCTCCGTGAGACGAAAGGATCTTGACCGGGTCGGGGACCCATCGTGACCGGGTCGGGAAGCCCGCTCAGCCGATGACCGTGTAGCCCGCCTCGCGCAACGCCTGACCCACCTCGGCGCAGTGCGCCGGGCCCTTCGTCTCCAGGTGCAGCTCGACCTCCGCCTCCGTGAGCCCGAGCCGTGGGTCGGTCCGTACATGGCTCACATCGAGGACGTTAGCGTCGACCACTGACAACACGCCCAGAAGAGTGGCAAGGGCACCGGGCCGGTCCGTCAGCCGCAGCCGGACCGCCAGGTAACGGCCCTGCGCGGCCATGCCGTGCCGCAGCACCCGCTCCATCAGCACCGGATCGACGTTGCCGCCGGACAGCACCGCGACGACCGGGCCCTCGAAGGCGCCGGGGTCGCTCAGCAGCGCCGCGACCGGGCTCGCCCCGGCCGGCTCCACCACCAGCTTGGCCCGCTCCAGGCACAGCAGCAGCGCGGCGGACAGCTCGTCCTCGCTGACCGTGCGCACCTCGTCGACCAGCTCGCCGACGATCCGGAACGGCACGTCGCCCGGCCGCCCGACCTTGATGCCGTCGGCCATCGTCGCCGGACTCTCCACCGACACCGGCCGGCCCGCGGCCAGCGAGGGCGGATAGGCCGCCGCGCCCGCCGCCTGCACGCCCACGACCCGCACCTCCGGGCGCAGCGCCTTCACCGCCACCGCGATCCCGGCGGCCAGCCCGCCCCCGCCGATGCCGACGACGACCGTGCGCGCCTCGGGGCACTGCTCCAGGATCTCCAGGCCCACCGTGCCCTGGCCGGCGATGATGTCGGGGTGGTCGAAGGGGTGGATGAACACCGCGCCCGTCTCGGCCGCGTACTCCTGCGCGGCGGCCAGCGTCTCGTCGACCACCTGGCCGTGCAGCCGCACCTCCGCCCCGTAGTCCCGGGTGGCGCTCACCTTGGGCAGCGGGGCGCCCTTCGGCATGAACACCGTGGAGCGCACGCCCAGGAGGGAGGACGCGAGGGCGACGCCCTGCGCGTGGTTGCCGGCGCTCGCGGCGACGACACCGGCGGCACGCTCCTCAGGAAGCAGACCGGCGATCCGCACGTACGCGCCGCGCAGCTTGAACGAGCCCGTCCGCTGGAGGTTCTCGCACTTGAGGTGCACCGGGGCACCGACCGTCTGGGACAGGTGCCTGCTGCCCTCCATCGCGGTCACCCGCGCCACACCCGACAGCATCTTCTGCGCGCCGCGCACGTCGTCGAGGGTGACGGGCCGAAAGGAGTCAGCGGTGCGGTAGCTCATGACTCCAGCATCGCAGTTCACAGGCGGGAACGACCGTTGTGACCAACCTCCGAGACCCGCTTTGCCCAGCGCCGGTACGGCCTGCCCTCCGGCCGCGTACCCTGTCCCCCAATCTGCCAGCCCTCCACGAAGTGAGCCCCCGGCGATGCCCACAACACCTGAAATGTCGATGGACATGACGACCGTCGGTGACACCGGTCTTCTCGACACGCTGCAGCACGAGGTGGCGCTGTTCGCCCGCCGTGCCGAACAGACCCGGCTCGGCGGGGTCGGGCAGGTGCGCAACTCCATGGACCGCGCCGCGTATCTGCTGCTCAACCGCCTCGACAAGGAAGGTCCGATGGGCGTCAAGGCGCTCGCCGCGAGCATGGGGATCGACTCCTCGACGGTCACCCGTCAGGTGGCTCCGCTCGTCGACACCGGCCTGGTCAAGCGCACCTCGCACCCCGAGGACGGACGCGCGGTCGTGCTGCAGCTGTCCCCGCGCGGGCAGGCCCGGCTGGAAGAAGTGCGCTCCTCCCGGCGCCAGTTGATGGCCGAGCTGACGCACGACTGGGAGCCCGACGAGCGCGAGGCGTTCTGCGACCTCCTCACGCGCTTCAACACCGCGCTGTCCTCCCGGATGGCGGCGCAGGGGATGCCGGGGCCGGAGGCACAGCCGGCGTCCTGAGCGCCCGGCGGCCGGCCACGCCGACGGCGTCGGCCCGGCGGGCGGGACGCATGCGGACGGGCCGGGCCTCACGGGGGCGGCCGGGTCCGTCCGCGCACGTCTCACCCGCCGAGCCGTACGTGGCACCTGCCGAGCCGTACGCACCGCCCGGGCGTACGCGCCACCGTCCGAGCCGTGCGCGGCTCTTGACCTCCGGGCCCTCCCTGGCCTGATATGAGACCGGGCCCCCGTCGCGCGCGGCCGGGGTCCGCATCCTCGGGGTCACCGTCGGGCGGGAGGTGCGGTGCTGGAGCGGCATGCGTCCCGGGCAGCCCGTCGCAACCGGGAGTTCGAGGCGTTCGTCGCGGGCGCGGCCGGGCGGCTGCTGCACGCCGCCACGCTGCTCACCGCCGAGTCCCCCGACGACAACCCCCGCGCGCGGCGCCTGCTGACGCTGTCGCTGGCGCACACCTACGCGGGCTGGGACCGGCTGCACGGCGAGGATCCGTACGATCGCACCCGCCGGCAGCTCGCGATCCGCTTCGCGCGCGGCGCCTGGCACCGGCACGGGGCACTCGGCCGCGCCCGGCCGCACCCCGCGAGCCCCCTGGCCCGGCTCGCCCCGCAGGAACGGCTGATTGTGGTGCTCCGGCTCCACGAAGGTGTCGCCGAGGAGCAGACGGCCGCCCTGCTCGGTCTGTCCCCGGAACGCGTGCGGGCGATCTGCCACCGGGCGACCTCGGCCCTGCTGCACCGCTCGCGGGGCCCGGCCCCGGCGGTGACGGCCACGAAGGCGACGCCGTGAGCCCCGCCGGCCGGAGAGCGGCATGAGCGGGAACGACCGCGAGGCGGCCGTACGCAGGCTCCTGGAGCAGCCGGCGCGGCCGCTGCCGCCCGAGATCCACACCGAGGCGGTGCGCCGCGGTGGCCGCATGCTGCGGCGCAGGACGCTCGCCCGCCGGCTGATGTGGCTGCTGCTGTGCGCGGCGGCCGTGGCGTTCACGGTGTGGGCGCTGACGGCCCGCCCCTGGGTGGAGCCGCCGTCCGACACGACTCCACCCCTCACCGGCTGGTGACCCCGACGGGGGCCGTACCGGTCTCCGTACGGGTCTAGCCGAGCGCCTGCTGGAGGTCCTCCACCAGGTCCTCGGCGTTCTCGATGCCGACGGACAGCCGCACCAGGTCGGCGGGGACCTCCAGGGCCGATCCGGCCACGGAGGCGTGCGTCATGCGGCCGGGGTGCTCGATCAGCGACTCGACGCCGCCCAGGGACTCGCCCAGCGTGAAGATCTTCGCCCGGTTGCACACCTCAACGGCCGCCTCCTCGCCGCCCGCGACGCGGAAGGAGATCATGCCGCCGAAGGACTTCATCTGCTTGGCGGCCACCTCGTGGCCGGGGTGCTCCGGCAGGCCCGGGTAGAGCACGCTCGTCACGCGCGGGTGCCGGGTGAGCATGTCGGCGACCTTGACCGCGTTCTCGCTGTGCCGGTCCATGCGCACGGAGAGCGTCTTGGTGCCGCGCAGCACCAGCCAGGAGTCGAAGGGCCCGGCGACCGCGCCCATCGCGTTCTGGTGGAAGGCCAGTTCCTCGCCCAGGGCGGCGTCACCGGTGACCAGGGCGCCGCCGACGACGTCGGAGTGACCGCCCATGTACTTGGTCAGCGAGTGCACGACGACGTCCGCGCCCAGCGACAGCGGCTGCTGGAGATAGGGCGTGGCGAAGGTGTTGTCGACGACGAGACGGGCCCCGGCGTCCCGGGCGACCTGCGCGACGGCCGCGATGTCGGTGATGCCGAGCAGCGGGTTGGAGGGCGTCTCCACCCAGACGGCCTTGGTCTTCGGGGTGACGGCGGCCCGGACGGCCGCCGGGTCGCTGGTGTCGGCGACCGACCACTCGACGCCCCAGCGGGCGACGACCTTGGCGAACAGCCGGAACGTGCCGCCGTAGGCGTCGTTCGGGATGACCACGTGGTCGCCGGGGGCGAGCAGCGTACGCAGCAGGCAGTCCTCGGCCGCCAGCCCGGACGCGAACGCGAGCCCGCGGCGGCCGCCCTCCAGGGCGGCGAGGTTCTCCTCCAGCGCGGTCCTGGTGGGATTGGCGCTGCGGCTGTACTCGTAGCCGCCGCGCAGCCCGCCGACGCCGTCCTGCTTGTAGGTCGAGACCTGGTAGATCGGCGGGACGACCGCGCCCGTCAGAGGGTCGGCGGTGTTGCCCGCGTGGATCGCGAGCGTCTCGAAGTGCTGACTGATGTGGCTGTCGCTCATGGGCACCGAGGGTAATGCGCCGAAGCGCAGCGCGCCGGGGGACAGCGGCGACGCCGGGTTTTCCACAGGTTCGGGGAGCAGGTTGGCCAATTGTCGGCGCGGTCTGGTTCGCTTGACGCATGGAGATTCTCTGGGTCCTGATCGCGCTGGTCATGCTGGGCTTCGTGCTGCTCCCCTTCCTGCGGCGCAGGCGCGGCGGTGCCACAGGGCTGGTCTCGCCCGACCACCCGGACGCGGCGGACCCGGCGAACTACGGCTTCGTCCGGGAGGAGGAGCTCGACATCCGCATGCCGGGCCCCGACCAGGACCTGCTGGACGTCCTGGACGTGGTGCAGCGCACGCAGGACCACCGCGCCGCGCAGCAGCTCCTGGCGGGCACGGAGACGGAGGGCGAGCGGCGCTGGCAGCGCGTGCAGGCCTTCGCGGGCGCTGCCTCGCTGGAGCTCGCGCGGCGGCCCGGCGGGGTGAGTGAGGCGCCGGGCGGGCAGTGGCTGCGGGTGTGGCGGGCCGAGGCGCCCAAGGACGCGGGCGGTGCGGCGGTGCACGCCGAGTTCCTGGTGCAGCAGGCGTGGCGGACGGCGGCGCCGGGGACGGACGAGTTCCGGATCATCATGGAGGAGGCCAGGTCGGCGTGCGGTGAGGCGGCGCTGCTCGCCCCCGGTGATCCGATCCCGTACATCGTCGAGCTGTCGGTGGCCCGCGGCCTCGGCTACTCCCAGAAGGACTTCGAGCAGGTCTGGCTGAAGATCCTGGACCGCGCCCCGGCCCACATGGGGGCGCACCTGGCGGCGCTGCACTACTGGTGCGAGAAGTGGCACGGCTCGCGTGCGGAGGCGTACGCGTTCGCCGAGGCCGCGGCGGCCCGGGCGCCCCGGGGCTCCCTCCTGGCCGCGATGCCCCTGTTCGCGGTGTTCGAGCACCTCCCCGAGGTGACCCTCGTCGCGAGTTTCTGGCAGAGCGAGGTCGTCACGAAGGCGGTCCACGGCGCGCTGCACGCGGTGCACTCGGCCCGTCCCGACGACCCGATGCTGGCCCATGTCCGGCACATGCTGGTGTTCTTCCTGGTCCGCAGCGAGCGCTGGGCGGAGGCCATGAACCAGCTGGTGCACATCGACGGCCACGTGGGCGCCCTGCCCTGGACCCTGTCCGCCGACCCGGCGGCGGAGTTCGCCGTGTACCGGGCCCTGGCGGTGGCGGGCTACGAGGCGAACGGCGGCAGCCCGGCGAGCCTGCCGCACTGAGCCCGCCCGGGCCGGGCCCGACCGGAATTCCGGACCCCTCCGGCACGTTGACGAGGGCGTCGCCACGAGGGGAGACCGCATGTTCCTGCACAGCCGTACGCCCCGGCTGCCGACCGCCGGGCAGGCGCTGCCCGGGCGCCCGGAGCCGGCGTTCACGGTCCCCGACCGCCACACCGTCCTCGGCAACCCGCTGCTCGGCCCGTACCCCCAGGGCCTGGAGACCGCGGACTTCGGCCTGGGCTGCTTCTGGGGCGCCGAGCGCACGTTCTGGCAGCTTCCGGCCGGTGTGTGGACGACCCTCGTCGGCTACCAGGGCGGCCACACGGCGTTGCCCAGGCCGATGGTTGATGCGAAGTGAGCGACAACGAGAAGATCGCACGACTGTTCGCAGCTCTCGGCGCTGACGATCCGCAAGGCTGGGCTGCATCAGAGGTTGCGGAGAATCTTCCCCAGCTGGCTCGGTACCGGTTCCTCCGAGCGCTACGGCAAGACATCGAGGCGTGGGACACGGCTTCGGTCAGCTCCCTCCGTGATGACAGTGACGCCGAGGGGGCGACCGAGTCGAATCCCGCGATGGATCTCGGGCTCCTTGCTCGCCTCGTTGCCCGTGAGACGGCCTTCAGCGTCTTGCGCCGACTGGCGGACCCGGACAGCGACGACCTCCCCGCCGACATACGACAGCAGATGCCCGGATGGGTGCTCACGGAGACGACACCCGCCGGAGAGCCGACGCACCGCTCGCTGGATTGTCTGTACGAGGACCTCGACACCGTGGTCGACTCATCGCCCGGCACTCAGCCGAGCAGGACGGTCGCGGCAGGTTGGATCTGGCTGCGCAATCTCCGCCCTTTCTGCGAGTACCTCGCGGCGGAAGTGGACTACGACTTCGACGACAGCGACTGGTTGGCCATCGGCACGGCACTGCCCGAGACCGACGACGACCGACCACGCTCGGCCTGGTACACCTACCCCCTCGTCGGACGCGACCGCCTGGATCTTCACATCGCCCGATCCGTGCACGGCGACGAGGTGTCCGTGAGTGTCCAGGGAGCCGTGGACAACCGTGTCCAAAGCCGTGTCGAGCTGCTCTTCGACATCATGGCGCGCTACGCGCTCGCGCCGGAATGAACCCGAGGCCGGGCTGCCACCGAACTCACCCGGTAGGAAGCCGGTTCGACCCGTCGAGCCTGTCGAGCGGTGGGTGGAGGGTTGCTCAGTCCCACCAGAAGAACCAGGTTCGCGTCAGGACCTGCACAGCGACCTCGGGCAACCCTCCAATGACCTGGTCCAGGTCGGGGCAGTAGGCGTAGTGCTCGATCGCGACTCGTGCTGCCTCCAACGGGGCCGCCGGGGGTGCTCGACCGACAGCATCACCTCGTGGGTGTCTAGGTAGCAGATCTCCGCACCGTACCGGTCGTGCCACGCCCGCAGGACGCTCGCGTGGTCCCGGTAGGACAGTCCTTCCCCGCCGGGAAACGGCGCGTGGTTCGGCGTGAACGGTGCGTCCAGGAGTTCCGGAAGACCGGAGGGATCCTCGGTGGAGACAAGGCAGATCCACTCGGGGGGCTCTGAGAAGAAGGTGGCGAGCAGGTCACCCGAACAGGGAGTCCTGTACGGCCCTTCATCTGCCGCTTGCTCAGATGACCGTGGCACCAGCAGTACCTGGAGTTCCCGGGGTACGGGGCTGCTGCGGGTGCCCCGTCAACCCGTAAAGTGCCTGCGTGACTGCGCCCTTGAGTTCCGACAGGTCCCGTGCCGCGCTGCGGACATCCGCGCGGGTTTCCGCCGAGTTGCTGCTGGTGTTCGCCATGTCCGCCGTGGCGTTGTGGTTGCTGGGCCGGATGTGGTCCGTGGTGTGGCCGCTGGTGGTCGGGCTGCTGCTGACCACGCTGACCTGGCCCGCGGCCCGGCTGCTGCGCCGGCGCGGGTGGCCGCCCGCGCTGGCCGCGTCCGTGGTGACGGTGCTGTTCCTGCTGGTCGCCGCCGGTGTGGTGGCGCTGATCGCCGTGCCGGTGGCGTCCCAGTCCGGGGAGCTGACCGACGGTGTCGTGGAGGGGATCCAGCGGCTTCGCGAGTGGGCCGCCGGGCCGCCGTTGAACATCGGGGACGCGCAGATCAACCAGGCCTTCGACAGCGCGGTCTCCCGCGCCCAGGAGGGCGTCGGCAGCATGGTGGGCGCCGTCGTCACCGGGGTGAGCACCGTGGTGAACGGCGTCGTCATCGCCGTCCTCGCGCTCTTCCTGATGTTCTTCTTCCTGAAGGACGGCCCGCGCTTCCTGCCGTGGCTCTCCCGTCAGCTGCCCGGCCGCTTCGCCACGGACGTGCCGACCGTGTGCGCGCGCAGCTGGGACACCCTGGGCGCCTTCGTACGGTCCCAGGCGGCCGTCGGCCTGCTCGACGCCGTCCTGATCGGGCTCGGCCTGTGGGTCCTGGGTGTCCCGCTGGTGCTGCCGCTGGCGGTGCTGACGTTCGTCTCGGCGTTCGTGCCGATCATCGGCGCCCTGTTCGCCGGCTTCGTCGCGGTGCTCATCGCGCTCGTGTCCAACGGTCCGACGGACGCGGTGATCGTGCTGGTGATCATCGTGGTGGTGCAGCAGTTGGAGGGCAACGTCTTCCAGCCCATGATCCAGAGCCGTGGCCTGGGTCTGCACGCGGCCGTCGTCCTGCTGGCGGTGACGCTGGGCGGCAACCTGGCCGGCATCGTGGGAAGCCTGCTCGCCGTGCCCGTGGCGGCGCTGATCGCGGTGGTGTGGAACTACGTGCGCGAGCAGCTCGCCGATCCGGCGGGCGAAGCGGCAGCCGACGAGCCGGGCGCCGACGAGCCGGATGCCGGAGCGGCCGTCCCGTCGTCGTAGCGGACCGGGGGCGGCGGCCCTGGGGCACCGGGCGCGAGGGCCCTGGTCACCCGGCCGCGCCGACGCGCGAACGGCCCTGTCCGGGTGGCGCGGCCCCTCCTCGCTTGCGAGTCTGCAGGCGAGAGGAGAGCCGCCCCATGGTTGCTGTAGTCGCGTCACCCGTGCGTCTGGAGGCGTCCGTCGATCCCCGCCTGTCCCGGTGGATGTGGCTGGTGAAATGGCTGCTCGCCCTCCCGCACTACATCGTGCTGGTGTTCCTGTGGATCGCGTTCACCGTCGTGACGGTGATCGCCTTCTTCGCCGTCCTGTTCACCGCCCGCTACCCGCGGCCCCTCTTCGACTTCAGCGTCGGCGTACTGCGCTGGAACTGGCGGGTCGGCTACTACGCGCACACCGCGCTCGGCACCGACCGCTACCCGCCCTTCACCCTCGCCGACGTGCCCGACTACCCGGCGCGCTTCGACGTCGCGTATCCCGAACGGCTGTCGCGCGGACTGGTCCTGGTGAAGTGGTGGCTGCTGGCGATCCCGCAGTACATCGTCGTCGGGATGATCGTCGGGGGCGGCTGGGGCGGGGACGACTGGCGGGGCGGGGGGCTGCTGCCCTTCCTCTCCCTGGTGGCCGTCGTCATCCTGCTCTTCACCGCCCGCTATCCGCGGCGCCTCTTCGACTTCCTGATCGGCCTCGCCCGCTGGGCGGCCCGGGTGGCGGCCTACGCCGCGCTGCTGACGGACCAGTACCCGCCGTTCCGGCTCGACCAGGGCGGGCAGGAGCCCTCACCGCCACCGGCGGCATCACCGCCACCGACGGACCCACTGACCAAGGTCTGACCGCGCAACGGGAACAATCCACGGCGGAATCGATTCCTCCCGCCCTACGCTCCCTGGCATGGTTCTCAGAAGAGCGTTACAGCTGATCATGGTCGTCGCTCTGGCCCTCGCGGGGGCGGTCCAGGGCGGCGTGAGCACGGCACGGGCGGAGGAGAAGGGGGCCCCGGAGGGGCGGCACCTGCTGTTCTACAACCACGCCTACGGGGTGTTCGACCGGCAGACCGCGGACGCCATCGAGCACTCCTCCTATCTTCGGGACTTCGCGAACTTCCAGGTCCGCACCACGACCGGCTCCGGCGGGCAGACCTGGACCGGCCGCTACCTGATGGGGCGCGAGACCTACTTCGAGCTCTTCGGAGTGGGCGACGTACCGGGCAAGGACGGCACCCTGGGCGCCGCCGGCCTGGGCGTGTCCACCGAGCGTGCCGGCGATCTGCCCACGGTGGTCGAGCGGCTGCGGAAGGCCGGGATCAGCGACCCGGTCGAGTTTCCGCAGACGCGCGACTTCGGCGACGGCGTCCCCGTGCCCTGGTTCGACGCGGTCTTCACCACCGGCGAGTACGACCTCTTCGGCGCCTGGGGCATGGAGTACCGGCCGGAGTACTTCGCCGACCCGCGCAGCAACACCGAGCCCGCCTCCCACCCGGGTGACGTGGGCCGGGAGCGCTACTTGTCCGACGCCTACCGCGACCACCTGATGCGGGACGTCACCGGCATCCGGCTCGCGGTGACCGCACGCGACCTCGCCGCCACGGTGCCGCTGCTGAAGGCCGGCGGTTTCGCGGTCCGCTCCCTGCCGGACGGCGGCGTCCTCGCCAAGGGCGGCGGCACCACGATCCGGTTCGATTCCGTGCCCCTGGACCGGGTCGGGCTCGAGCAGGTCGAGATGGCGCTGAACCACCCGGTGTCGTACCGGCACGTCGAGCGGATCGGCCACTCGGCCCTCGTGGTGGGCCCGGGGTCCCGGGCGGTGTGGACCTTCGAGGACCAGGACCGGCCGGACGCCGGGTAGGACCAGGGCCCGGGGCTGCCCGGTCACCCGTGGGGCAGCCCCTGGCCCAGCCTCTCCGCCAGGAACTCCTCCCACGTCCGCTTCCCCGTCTCCGCCCCCGCCGGCGCCAGGTTCTCCCCCGCCCGGTACGCCCGCCCCGCCTTCCCGGGGATGCGCACCGGCAGCATGGGGCGGCGCCTGTCGCGCAGGCGGAGGTAGGGGCGGGCCAGGGCGGCGAGGTCGTACAGGTGCGGCCCGGCCAGGTCCGGGACCAGGCCCGAAGGGGCGCCGAGGGCCAGTTCCGCGAGACGGGCGGCGACCTCGCGGGAGTCGACCGGCTGGAGCCGGAGACCACCGGGAACCGGGAGGACCGGCAGCTTCGCCATCTTCTCGACCATGGTCAGTGCGAGGTCGTGGAACTGGGCCGCGCGCAGGGTCGTCCACCCGATGCCCGACTCGGCGACGGCCCGCTCCGACTCCAGCTTCGTCCGCATCCAGGCCAGCGGGATGCGGTCGGCGCCGATGACCGAGACGTGGACCAGGTGCCGCACGCCGGCCCGGGCGGCGGCCGCCACCAGGGTGCGGGTGGCCTCGTCGTCGCCCTTGGGGCCGCCCGCCAGGTGCAGCACCGTCTCGGCGCCCCGGACCGCGGCCTGAACGCCGTCGCCCGTCAGCAGGTCCCCGGTGACGTACTCGACGCCGTCCCCGGCGGGGCGGGCGCTCCGGGTGAGGACCCGCACGTCGTGGCCGGACGAGCACAGCAGCGGGACGACGTGGGCGCCGAGGGTGCCCGTGCCGCCGGTGACCAGGATCGGTGATGTCATGACTGCTCCCCGGTTGTTCGTCGTGGTGTCGCCTTCGCCGGTATGACGGGCGGCGGCGCGACGATGTGACGAGCCGGGGTGCGAGCGGCGTGCGGGCGGTTCAGCCGCCGCTGCCGTAGGGCCTCGTGATGATCTCCAGGCGGTGGCCGTCGGGGTCGTCGAAGTAGGCCCCGCGCCCGCCGTCGTTGTGGTTGATCTCCCCGGGGCGGCTGTGGAACGGGTCCGCCCAGTAGGTCAGGCCGGCCTCCTGGATGCGGCCGAAGATCTCGTCGAACTCCTCCTCCGAGACGAGGAAGGCGTAGTGCTGCGGCGTGATGGCGCCCGGGCTGTCCATGAAGTCGAGCGTCACCCCGTTGGGGATCTCGACCGGGAGGAAGGGCCCGTAGGGCGGACTCACGTCGAGCCCCAGGAGGTCGGCGAGGAACCGGGCCGATGCGCGCTTGTCGTGGGCGACGACGATGGTGTGGTTCAGCTGCACGGTCATGACGGGCCTCCCCATGAAAACCCGGCGAACCCCTGTGGTGCACTCCCCCACGTGTACCCCGCCTGCGGCCCGCCGTACATCACGAAAGCCCTGAGGGCCCCGGCACGTGGCCGGGGCCCTCAGGGCTGCTGCACATGGGGCCGGGGTCAGATGGTCGCCGTGTCGATCACGAACCGGTAGCGCACGTCGCTGGCCTGAACCCGCTCGTAGGCCTCGTTGATCTGGTCGGCGCGGATCAGCTCGATCTCGGCGCCGAGGCCGTGCTCGGCGCAGAAGTCCAGCATCTCCTGCGTCTCGGCGATTCCGCCGATCATGGAACCGGCGAGGGTCTTGCCACCGCCGATCACCGAGAAGAGGTTGAGGGAGACGGGCTCCTCGGGGGCGCCGACGTTGGCCAGCGTGCCCTCGGTCTTCAGCAGGGACAGGTAGGCGTTGAAGTCCAGCGGGGCGGACACCGTGGACACGATCAGGTCGAACGTGCCGGCCAGCTCCTCGAAGGTCTTCGGGTCGCTGGTGGCGTAGTAGTGGTCGGCGCCCAGCCGCAGGCCGTCCTCCTGCTTGCGCAGCGACTGCGACAGCACGGTCACCTCGGCGCCGAGCGCGTGGGCGATCTTGACGCCCATGTGGCCGAGGCCGCCCAGGCCGACGATCGCGACCTTCTTGCCGGGGCCGGCGCCGAAGCGGCGGAGCGGGGAGTAGAGGGTGATGCCGGCGCACAGCAGCGGCGCGGCGACGTCGAGGGAGAGGCCGTCGGGGATGCGGACGACGAAGTTCTCGTCGACGACGACGTTCTGCGCGTAGCCGCCGTAGGTGGGCTCGCCGTCGTGGCCGATGCCGTTGTACGTCGGGACGTTGCCCTTGACGCAGTACTGCTCGCGCCCGTCCTTGCAGTTCTCGCACTCGCGGCAGGAGTCGACCATGCAGCCGACGCCCACCCGGTCGCCGACGGCGAACTTCGTGACGCCCGGGCCGACGGCGGAGACGACACCGGCTATCTCGTGGCCGGGGACCATCGGGAAGATCGCCTCACCCCAGCCCTCCTGGGCCTGGTGGATGTCGGAGTGGCAGATGCCAGCGAACTTGATGTCGATCTGGACGTCGAACTCGCGGACCTCGCGGCGCTCGATGGTGGTGCGCTCCAGCGGAGCCTTGGGGGCGGGAGCGGCGTACGCAGCAACAGTGGTCATGCCGGGGTTCTCCTAGCGGGGTTGTGCGCCCGGCGGCCTTCTGGATCTTCTGACCGGGCATGATCACCAGCGTGCCCGATTCGATCGTGCTCACCCAGACCACGGTTTTGCGTACGCACACGGTGCGTACCACTGGCGGGGTCAGGCTGGTGTGCGTACGACCGTGAATACTGGAACGCATGGACGAACAGCCCGAACCCGCACAGACGGCCGGTGGCGGCCTGGACCGGCGCGCCGAACTCAGCGAGTTCCTGCGCACCCGGCGGGCCCGGCTGAAGCCCGAGGACATGGGGCTGCCCGACTTCGGACGGCGGCGGGTGCCCGGGCTGCGCCGCGAGGAACTCGCGCAGCTGGCCGGGGTGTCGGTGGCGTACTACACACGGCTGGAGCAGGGCAACGGCCGCAATGTCTCGGCGGAGGTGCTGGACGCCATCGCGCGCGCCCTGCGGCTGAGCGACGCCGAGCACGCGCACCTGATGCATCTGGCGAAGCCGAAGCAGCACAAGAAGAAGCCGGTGGCACGCAGCCGGCAGGTGCGGCCGGCCCTGCGGCATCTGCTGGACTCGATCGAGGGCGTCCCGGCGTACATCGTCGGACGCCGCTCCGACGTCCTGGCCTGGAACCGGATGGCGTCGGCCCTCTTCGGCGACTGGGCGGAGGTGCCGGCCCAGGAGCGGAACTGGGCACGGATGGTGTTCCTGCGGCCGGAGTACCGCGAGCTGTTCGTCGAATGGGAGCAGAAGGCAGCGGACATCGTCGGCTACCTGCGCATGGACGCGGGCTGCCACCCGGACGACCCGCGGCTGTCGGCTCTGGTGGGCGAGCTGTCGGTGAAGAGCGAGGAGTTCCGCCGCCTGTGGGCCGCCCACGACGTCAAGGAGAAGAGCTACGGCGTCAAGCGCCTGCGTCACCCCCTGGTCGGCGACCTGACCCTGTCCTTCGAGACGTTCCGCCTGGTCGACGACGGTGAGCAGTCCCTGGTCACCTACCACGCGGAACCGGGCACCCCGTCGGCGGAGGCCTTGCGGCTGCTGGCGAGCTGGGGGGCGGACGCGACGCGCTCGGGGACCAGGGCTTCGACGCCGTCGGAGTGAGCGGGCCGGCGTCTCAGTCCGGTACGCCGAGGTCCTCCCGCATCAGCCCGCGCATCGCGGACAGTCTCGGCTCGGCCGCCTTGAGCTCGCGAAGGGCCCCCTCGGCGCTCTCGCCGTCCCGGGCCACGCCCCGGTCGAGCCGCTTGACCGCCGCGTCGACGCCCGCGAGGACCTCGTTCACGGACCGTGAGGCCTCCAGGACGCGTTCCGGCACGATCATCTGGGCCTCGGCGTACCGGTCCCGGTACTCGCGCCGGGTCTCTTCGAGTTGGTCGCGCTCGGCGTCGCCGTAGACCCCGTCGCGGAGGCGGTGCAGGGCGTCCTTCAACAGCGTGTGGAACTGGCGCGAGGCCCTGTTCATCGCCGTGTAGGCGTCTCTGCGCTCCTCGAAGCGCCGCCGCCGCTCGTCGGCCCGGGTCTCCTCGTCGCGCTGCCGGGCGGAGAACCGCTGGCTGAGCACCGGGGCGAAGAGCGTGCCGAGGACGCCCACCACGGCGGTGATCATGGCGGTCACTGCGGCGGTCATGCGAGGACCCTACTGACGCGACGGACCCGCCGGAAGCCGAAGCTCCCGACGGGCCGTCGACGCGCTTGCGTCACTGCGTGCTCGCCGCGCGTGCTACTTGCCGTAGTACGCGTTGTAGATCGAGATCGTCGACTTGTTGCCCTTCTTGTCGGCGATCTTGGCGTGGAAGGAGATGCCCTTGCCCTTCGCCGGGTTCTTGACGCTCACCTTGCCGTCCTTGACGGTGAGCTTCTTCCAGGTCTTGCCGTAGTCGTAGGAGACGTACACCGACAGCGACTTCAGGTTGCTGCCCTTGGCCGCACCCTCGACGGTGACCGGGACCTTGACGGTCTTGTCGGCCGGGGCCTTGCTGCTCAGGTCCGTGGCCGCGAGGAAGCGGGCGGTGGAGACGGGCAGCTTGGTGATGCCGCTGCTCTTCTTCGAGCGGAACGTCCAGCTCGCGTCGACGCGGGTGGAAGCCGACGCGACCTTGACGCTGCGCTTGACCGAGGTCGTCAGCTTGTACTCGGCGTCGGCGGCCGGGACCTTGAACTGCTTGTCGCCGAACAGCGGGTCGTCGTTGCTGCCGACCTTGGTGCCGTTGCGGTAGAGGGTCGTGTCGACCGCGGAGAACTTCGAGTAGCCCACGTTGCCCTTGCCGTCGGCGAAGAGCGGCAGGGAACCGTAGATCTGGTTGCCCTCACGGATGACGCCGAAGTCGCCGGACAGACGCGGCCCGAAGACAGCCGTGTTGACGCTCTTCGAGTAGCTCTTGCCGGCGGCGAACTTGTGCGTGCCCATCTCGTAGGCGGCCTCGTCGACCGGGAAGCCGTCCGCGTCCACACCGCCGGACTGGGCGAACTCGAGCTGCCACTTCACGCCACCCTGGGCGGACAGGTGGAGTGTGCGGGTACCCGGCAGGGTTTGCGGGAGGCCGATCGAGGAGGCGCTGGAGCTCCACGGCATCCAGCCCACCGCGTTGATCGAGCCCTTCTTGCCGCTCGCCGAGGCGCCGAGGCCTGCCTTCACCGTGGCGAGCTCGCTCGCCTTGTAGTGCTTGGTGAAACCGGTGGCGAGCTGCTTGACCGGGCCGCCGGCGATGACGTCGTACTCCTCCTTGGCGCCCTTGGACCAGTGGCCGTCCCACTGCTGGGTCACCGAACCGTCGGTGATCTGCGGGCCGACGTGGGCGCTGCGGAACTTGTCGTAGGAGTCCAGCCACCAGCCGAAGCCGTAGCTGCTGTCATCGGTCTCCACCGTGAAGTCGGCCGAGGCGAACTCCGACTTGACGCCGGTGGCCGGGACGGTGATGTCCACCGGCTTGGCCTTGCGGGCGTCCAGCGTGACGGTCGTGTTCTTGGTGACGTTCAGCTTGGGCTGGGCGAGCCAGTCCACGCCCTCGAACTTCTCCGGGTCGTCGCCCACGAAGACGCTCGTGTTCAGGATGTAGGTGCCCTTGGGGAGGCGGGCGGTGACCGTGCCGTCCTCGTCGTACGGCGCGGCCTCCTTCCCCTTGCCCAGGCCCGCGATGCCGGACAGGCCGGCGCTGTAGTTCTTCGCCGCCTTGCCGTCACGGTCGAGGAACTTCAGCGTCACGTCGTACGACTCGACCTCGCGCTGCACCGCGGCCGCCGTGCGGACCGTCTGGCCGTCGCCCGTCGCCGTCACGTACGCCGAGTACGCGCCGTCGACGGTGCCGCCCAGCTTGGTGTCGACGGTGAACGGCACGGAGGCCTTGCCGCCGGCCGGGACCGTCACCGAGGTGGCGCCGAGCTTGAAGAAGCCGGCCGGGGCGGCCTGGTTCTTCGGGTTGGTGGCCGTCGACGCCAGCTTCAGCGTGACGTCCTTCGTACCGAGGTTGCGGTACGTCAGTTCCTTGGTGACCGGCTTGTCGTCGGTGTGCGGCCACTGCTGCACCCCGAAGCTCACCGAGGCGGGGTCGGCGATCACGGACTGCTTGATGGCCTTGTCGACCTGGATGCGGCCCGAACCCTGCTGGAACGGGGTGTACTTGCCGCCCTTGGTGGAGCCGGTGAGGGCGCCCTTGAGCTCGGTGTACTTCCACTCCGGGTGCTGCTGCTTGAGGATCGCCGCCGCGCCCGCGACGTGCGGGGTCGCCATGGACGTACCGGAGATCGACATGTAGCCGGCCGGCTTCTCGCCGACCTCCTGGGCTATCTGGTTGCCCGGGGCGGAGGCCGCGGTGATGTCCACACCGGGCGCGGTCACGTCGGGCTTGAGGGCGCCGTCCGTGCTGGGGCCGCGGCTGGAGAAGTCGGCGAGCTTGTCCTTGTCGTCGACCGCGCCGACGGTCAGGGCCGCGGCGGCGCTGCCCGGGGAGCCGATGGTCTGCTCACCGAAGTCGCCCTCGTTGCCGGCCGCGATGGCGAACAGAACACCCTTCTCCGCGGAGAGCTTGTTCACCGCCGCTTCCATCGGGTCGATGGCGGGCGTGTCGAGGCCGCCCAGGCTCATGTTGATGACGTCCGCGCCCTCGGCGGCGGCCCACTCCATGCCCGCGACGATCTCGGAGTCGCTGCCGAAGCCGCCGTCGTCGAGGACCTTGCCGTTGAGGATCTTCGCGCCGGGCGCGACGCCCTTGTATGTGCCACCGGACTTCTTGCCGGTGCCGGCCGCGATGGAGGCGACGTGCGTGCCGTGGCCGACCTTGTCGGAGGTGTCGGGAGCGGCGGTGAAGTTCTTGGCGCCGATCACCTGCCCCTTGAGGTCGTCGTGGGTGCCGTCGACACCGGTGTCCAGGACGGCGATCTTGGTGCCCTTGCCGTCGAAGCCCTCCGACCACGCCTTGGGTGCGCCGATCTGCGCGACGGACTTGTCGAGGCTGGCCTTGCGGACGCCGTCGAGCCAGACGTGCGCGATCCCGGCGGCGGTCTTCTCGCCGTTGGTGACCGCGTCCCAGAGTTCGGCGGTGTCCTTCTGCGGTGTCTGCACCGCGTCCGCGTTCACCGACTTCAGCGTGCGGCTCACGGTGCCCGCCTCGCGGACGTCGGCCTTGGTGGCAGCGGGGCTGCCCTGGTAGCCGACGATGACCTTCAGGCCCTTCTTCTGGGCCTTGCGGGTCGCGGACTTGTTCAGCTCGGTGACGTCGAAGAGCCGCTGGTCGAGCTTGCCCGTGGCGACCAGGCGGGCGGCGTCGGCCGGGATGACCAGGGTGTGGCCGTCGACCTTGCGGACCTGGGCGGGTACGTTCTCACGGCCCTTGGCGTGCTCCAGGCCGATGACACGGCCCTTGGCGTCGAGGACGACGCGGTCGCCGGTGATCAGTGTGATGCGGTGCTTGGCGGTGAGGGACGCCGGCTTGGCGGCCGCTGCCGCCTGTTCGCCGTTGGCCGACGCCGGGCTGGTCATGCCCGCCGCCAGGGCCACGGCAGCCGCTGTGGCGACCGTGGCCGCGCACGCCCTTTTCACTTGTCTGCGCAAGTTTCCCCCTTGCAGAAGAACCGGATGAATCCCCGTTCACCCGGCCGGAGGTGGTCTCGTACGCATGCACGTACACCCCCCGGAACACGCAGTATGCCGAGGGGTGATCAAGTGCTCAATAGATGAGAGGAAGGTAAGAAATCCGTCGGCAGGCTGTTACAAGGCCGTCGGAACTCCGTTACAGGGCCGCGCGGTTACGCTCGTGCGTTCTCTTCGACGGTGATCCGGCCCTTGCGGATCGTCGCCAGGCGGGGGGCCTTCTGCGCTATCGCCGAGTCGTGGGTGACCATCACGAAGGTGAGACCGAGCTCCTCCCACATGCGTTCGAGTACGTCCATGATCTCGTCGCGCATGGATTCGTCGAGATTGCCGGTGGGTTCGTCGGCGAGGAGTACCTTCGGCTGTTTCACCAGGGCCCGGGCGATGGCCACACGTTGCTGCTGGCCGCCGGACATCTCGCCGGGCAGATGGGCGAGGCGTTCGCCGAGGCCGACCGACCTCAGCGCCTCGGCGGCCTGTTCACGTCGCTGTTTCGGTTTCACGCCGAGCGGGACGAGCGCGGTCTCCACGTTTTCCTGCGCGGTGAGCGTCGGGATGAGGTTGAAGGACTGGAAGACGAAGCCGATGCTTTCGCTTCTGACCCGGGTGAGTCGTGCCTCCGGCAGCGCGGCGAGATCGGTGCCGTCCAGGACGACCTGTCCGGAGGTGGGGCGGTCCAGACCGCCGAGCATTTGGAGCAGGGTGGATTTGCCGCCGCCGGTGGGGCCCTGAATGACCAGCCGGTCGCCGTCGGGGATGGTGAGGTCGATGTCGTCGAGGGCTTGGACGGTGTCCTTGGCGCGGATGTAGTGCTTGGTGACGGCTCTGAGGTCGTACATGTGTGGGCTCCTGGGGTGATGCGTCGAGTGCGGGCGCATGGGGGTTGTTCGCGCTCACGCGGCGGAGCCACGTATCGATACAACCCTGCGCCCCTGGATCGGTGCGATGCCGCCGGACGGGGGGGGAAGCGCCTACTCCACCCGCCGCAGGGCGTCCGCCGGGCGCAGCCGGGAAGCCCGCCAGCCACCGAACGCGCCCGCGATCAGACCGCCCGCGACGGCGAGGCCCACCGCCAGCGCGATCGTCGTCAGGGCGACCGGTGCGGTGAGGGCGACGTCCAGGGTCCTGCCCGCCGCCTCACGGCCGGGACCGCCGCTGAAGCTCCCGACGCCTCCGGCCCCACCCCCGCCCAGCTGCGCCTGCAGTGTGGGGCTGACGGCAGTCACTGCGTACGCTCCCGCCAGACCCAGCGCGATCCCCAGCGCTCCGCCCACCAGGCCGTTGACGACCGCCTCTCCGACCACCTGCCGGGTCACCCGGCTCGACTTCCAGCCCAGTGCCTTGAGCGTGCCGAACTCGCGCACCCGCCGGGAGACCGCCGAGGACGTCAGCAGGCCCGCCACGAGGAACGCGGCCACGAGCACCGTGATCGAGAGCCACTTGCCGACGCTCGCGGCGAGGGAGGAGGCCGTGGACAGGGAGCCGGAGACGGTGCCGGCGAGGTCGGCGGAGGTGGTGACCGTCGTGCCGGGGATGTTCTTCCGGATCTCCGACTTGACGTCGGCGATCCGCTGCGAGTCGGTGGCCTTGACGTAGATCGTGGTGACCTTGTCCTTGGCGCCGGCCAAGGTCTGAGCCTGTTTCAGCGGGACGTAGAGGTTCGCGGCCGCGTCCCCGCTGTCGGCCGTGGCGACGCCGATCACCTTGAACTTGCTGCCCTTGATGGTGACCGTGGAGCCGGTCTTGAGCTTCTTCTCCTTGGCGTACGCCGAGTCCGCGACGGCGACCTTCGCGTTCGTCTCGGCCGTCGTGAACGTACGGCCACTGGTGATCTTCGAGGAGGTCAGCGGGCCGAGGGCCGGCTTGGTGACGTCGGTGCCGTAGACCGAGTAGGTGTTGACGTCGAAGTCGGCGCCACCGCCCTCGACACGGCCCTGCGGCGAGGGCAGCGCCCCGCCGCGGTCCTGCCCGCCGCCCTCACCCTGCTCGAACCGTCCCTGCGTGAACGCGCCGCTGACCTTGACGACCTGGAGGCTCAGCCCGCCCACGGCGTCGGCGACGCCGCTCTGCGTGTCGACCTTGCCCACGGTCGAACTCGCCAGCGTCTCGAAACCCCGCACCATGACGCGGTCGCTGCTCTGCTCACCGGTCGAGCCGTCGTCCTGGGCGTCGAAGCGGAAGCGCGGCTGCTCGGAGCCGCTCGCCGCGGGGGCCGCGGCCTTGGTGACGGTCATGTCCGTGCCCAGCCCGTACAGCGACTGGAGGACCTTGTCCTGCGCCCTGCCCATGCCGGCGGACACGGACGTCACGACGATGACCAGCGCGATACCCAGCGCCAGTCCGGAGGCGACGACGAGGGCCGCCTTTCTGCGGCGGCGCAGCTCGCGCCTCAGGTAGGTGAAGAACATGGCCGCACGCTAGGGGCGGTCCGTGATGAGGGCTTGAGCCGCGCATAAGAGGTGCATGAGAACAGCCGAAAGGCCGCCGCCCGCCCCGGACGAGGGGTGGGCGGCGGCCTTTCGTCAGCCGCGCGGCGGGATGTGGCGTGTCGTCAGACCGCCGAGCCGGCCTTCCAGTCGGCCCAGTTCATGTTCCAGCCGTTGAGGCCGTTGTCCGGCGCGATGGTCTTGTCGCCGGTGTTCTCGACGACCACCACGTCACCGAGCATCGAGTTCTTGAAGAACCAGGCGCCCGGGGTGTTCGGGTCGTTGGCACCCTTGGCGTCCTGCAGGCCGACGCAGCCGTGGCTGGTGTTCACGCTGCCGAAGATGGACTTCGCGCCCCAGTAGTTGCCGTGGATGAACGTGCCGGAGCTGGAGAGGCGGATGGCGTGCGGCACGTCCTTGATGTCGTACTCGCCCTTGCCGTCGTCGTCCGTGAAGCCCACGGTCGCGCCGTTCATGCGCGTCTCCTTGAACTTCTCGGACATCACCATGATGCCTTCGTAGGTCTTGTTCTCGGGCGAGCCGGCGGAGATCGGGATCGTGCGGACGACCTTGCCGTCCTGCGTGATCTTCATCTTCTTGGTCTTCGCGTCGACGTACGAGACCTGGTTGCGGCCGATCTTGAAGGTGACCGTCTTCTGCTGGACGCCGAAGACGCCCTTGGCTCCCTCGACGCCGTCGAGCGCGAGCTTCAGCGTGACGGTGGAGCCTTCCTTCCAGTAGTCCTCGGGCCGGCAGTCCATGCGGTTGGCGTTGAACCAGTGGCAGGCGACCTCCTGGCCGCTGGTCGTGCTGACCTTGATGCCCTTCTGGACCGCGGCCTTGTTGGTGATCGCCTTGTCGAAGTTGATCGACACCGGCATGCCGACGCCCACGGTGGTGCCGTCGTCCGGCGTGAAGTTGCCGATGAAGCTGTTGGCCGGAGAGACCGTGGTGAACGAGGCGTTCTCGTGGGCGACGCGACCTTCGGAGTCCTTCGCCTCGGCCGCCAGCTTGTAGGTGGTGGAACGCTCCAGCTGCGTGCTGGGCTTCCAGCTCTTCTTGTCGGCGGATATCTGGCCGCTGACCTCGGTGCCCTCGTTCGTCGTCATCTTCACGTTCGTGAGCGTTCCCTTGCTCACGGTGACGGCGGCGGAGTTGTTGATGGAGGCGTTGTCGGAGCCGTCCTCGGGCGTGATCTTGATCTGGGCCTCGGAGGTCTTCTTCGCCGCGGCCTCGTCGACCTTCGACTGGGAGCTGTCGCCGCCACCCCCGGAGGCGTCGTCGTCGCCACCCGAACACGCCGAGAGCACCAGCACTCCGCCGAGCAGTGCGGACGCGACCGTCAGGCCCTTGCGCCGCTTACTGACCGTCATCACACGCTTCTCCATCGTTGCCGATTTCCCCAAAAACCCCGAGTGTCCCCGTCACCACCGAGTGCCCCGTCACCACTGAGTGCCCCCGCCGGAACTCGTGAGTCCTCATCCGGAACTTTCAACGCTACGGCCGGCTCGTCCGGTTCCCCAGGTCGCGCAGGTGTGGGGATCACCACGTCGTGACGCGTGATGCCGGCGTTACGGGTGCGGTCGGTGCGCCGCTTGAGACGCGAAAACCCCGGGCGGCGGTTGCCACCCGGGGCCACGAGTTCCCGGACGGTTCAGCCGTCGCTGTCCTCGTCATCATCCTCGTCGAGGTCCCAGTCCGGCGAATCGGGGTCGTGGTCGACCCGCTCGCTGCTCCAGGAAGCCTGCTGGAGCTCCACCCCGGGCACCTCGCTGACCAGGTCGAACGGGTCCACGAGGTACGCGAGGGCCTCTGCGGTGTCTTCCGTCACAGCGCTCTCGGTGTGGGCCCGCTCCGCCGCCGGCATCCCTTCCTCACCGGCGATCCGGCGCAGTGCGGCCTTGGTGACCGCGTCCGCGTCGTCGACCTCGAGAACGAGTTCCACCCGAAGCCGTACAAAACGTGATGTCTCTGGTGTGCTCATGGCCGGAGCGTACGTCCAGGCCCTCCCGTGACTTTCCCGTGACCCGCGACTTTCACTAACATCGCCCCACACGGCCAATTCGCCGACGTCACAAGGGGATCGATATTCCGTGTCATCCGCTCGCCGCCCGTTGCTGACCGCCACCGCCGCGGCGTCCCTGCTGGGCGCCATGTGGTTCGTCCCGTCCGCGAACGCGACGCCCGACTCCCCGGTGAGAGACGCGGTCTCGACGAGCCCGTCGCCGCAGGTCACGGAGCAGGCCCGGATCGCGGCCACGACCGCCGACGCCTCCGTCACCGGCGCGCGCCTCGCCGACACCGGCACCTTCGACAGCACGCCGTACGTGATCGGCGGGACCTTCTGCCTGACACTGGGCGCCGGGTTCGTCGTGTACTCGGTACGCCGGGAACGCCTCGGTTTCTGACGGCCGTTGAGGGGCCCCGCCGGACGGCAGGACCCCCACCGCCCTACTGGAGCGGCCCGGTGACCTTCTCCACGGCGGCCAGCAGCCGCCCGCCGCGCACGAACGCGTCCGCCGCCGCGAGGTCGGGCGCGAGGAACCGGTCCGGGCCGGCCCCCTCGACTCCTGCCTCTCGCGCCGCGTCGATGGCCGCCCGCGTCGCGGGCGCCGGGGTCAGCCCCTCGCGCAACTCCACTGCGCGCGCGGCCGCGTAGAACTCGATGGCGATCACGCGCGTGAGGTTGTCGACGGCCGTGCGCAGCTTGCGCGCCGCCGACCAGCCCATCGAGACATGGTCCTCCTGCATGGCGGAGGACGGGATCGAGTCGGCGGACGCCGGTACGGCGAGCCGCTTCAGCTCGCTCACCAACGCGGCCTGCGTGTACTGAGCGATCATCAGGCCCGAGTCCACACCGGCGTCGTCGGCGAGGAACGGCGGCAGGCCGTGGCTGCGGTTCTTGTCGAGCAGCCGGTCGGTGCGCCGCTCGGCGATGGAGCCGAGGTCGGCGGCGGCGATGGCCAGGAAGTCCAGGACGTAGGCGACGGGCGCCCCGTGGAAGTTGCCGTTGGACTCCACCCGGCCGTCGGGAAGGACGACGGGATTGTCGACGGCGGACGCCAGTTCGCGGTCGGCGACCAGCCGGGCGTGGGCCATGGTGTCCCGCCCGGCGCCGGCGACCTGCGGGGCGCAGCGCACCGAGTAGGCGTCCTGGACGCGCGGGGCGTCGTCCTGGTGATGGCCGGTCAGGCCCGAGCCCTTCAGCACAGCCAGCATGTTGGCGGCGCTGGCGGCCTGCCCCGGGTGCGGCCGGATGGCGTGCAGTTCGGGCGCGAGGACCTTGTCGGTGCCGAGCAGGGCTTCCAGGGACAGGGCGGCGGTGACGTCGGCGGACCGGTAGAGCGTGTCCAGGTCGGCCAGGGCCATCACCAGCATGCCCAGCATGCCGTCGGTGCCGTTGAGGAGGGCCAGGCCCTCCTTCTCGCGCAGTTCGACCGGCTGGATGCCGTGCGCGGCGAGGAGTTCCGCGGCGGGGCGGACGACGCCGTCGGGGCCCTCGGCGTCGCCCTCGCCCATCAGCGCCAGCGCGCAGTGGGACAGCGGCGCGAGGTCGCCGGAGCAGCCGAGGGAGCCGTACTCGTGCACGACCGGGGTGATCCCGGCGTTGAGGAGGTCGGCCATGGTCTGCGCGACCTCGGGGCGGACGCCGGTGTGTCCGGAGCAGACGGTCTTCAGCCGCAGGAACATCAGGGCGCGGACGACTTCCCGCTCCACGGCCGGGCCCATCCCGGCGGCGTGCGAGCGGACGATGTTGCGCTGCAGCTGAGCGCGCAGCTGCGGGCTGATGTGCCGGGTCGCCAGGGCGCCGAAGCCGGTGCTCACGCCGTACACGGGGTCCGGCTTGGCCGCCAGCGCGTCCACGATCTCGCGGGCCGCGGCGAGGGCGGCCACGGCCTCCCCGGAGAGCTCGACGCGGGCGCCGCCGCGCGCCACCGCGAGCACATCGGACGCCGTCGTCCCGGACGTCCCCACCACCACAGTGTGCATATCCATATTCAGGAGCGTACGCAGTGAATTCGATGATGTCACCACTGGGGGCGGCGTTCACCCCTTACCGAATGCGTCACACCGCCGGGGGTTAGGCAGAGTGCGTCCCGGGGTCGGCGCGCGGGGGGGATCGGGGCGTGCGCTGCGCGCGGGCGGGACCGGGCGCGTACGGGGGGTGGGCGGATCCGGCGCGTGCGGCGCGCGTGCGGGATCAGGGCGCGTTCGGGGGCGCGTGCGGCATCGGAGCGCTTGTGGGATCGGGACCTGTCAGGGGCACGGGCGGCATTGGGGTGCGGGCGGATAGGGCGCGTGCAGCGCGCGGGCGGGATCGGGCGCGTACGGGGGGTGCGGGCGGATACGGCGCGTGCGGCGCGCGGACGGGATCAGGGCGCGTTCGGGGCGCGTGCGGAACCGGAGCGCGTGTGGGATCGGGACCTGTCAGGGGCACGGGCGGCATCGGGGTGCGGGCGGATACGGCGCGTGCGGCGCGCGGACGGGATCAGGGCGCGTTCGGGGGCGCGTGCGGAACCGGAGCGCGTGTGGAATCGGGGCCTGTCAGGGGCACGGGCGGCATTGGGGTGCGGGCGGATAGGGCGCGTGCCGGATCAGGGCGCGTGGCGGCCCCGGAACCGTCGGCGCTCGCCTCCGGCCTCCTGGGACGGCTCGTCCGCGAGCCGTACGACGGGATCGTCGGGCCCGGCCCGCCCCGCGACGACGGGCCCGGCCGCCCGCTCGGCCTTGGCCCGGTACTGGGCGGCGTCGGCGAGCCGGAACAGCCGGCGGGCCGAGCGCACCGGCCCGATCGGGTCCTCCGTGGAGGCGACCCCGCAGGCCACCCCGTCCCCGAGCTCCAACTCGGCTGCCCTGCGGCACAGTTCGTTGGCCGCCTTCACGACCTGGTCGGCGGGCGGCCCGACCGCGAGCAGACAGAACTCGTCCCCGCCCAGCCGCGCGGCCAGCGCCCCCGGCAGCATGGCCCCGCACAGCGACAGCACCGACCCGAACCGCTCCAGGAGGCGGTCCCCCGCGGCGTGCCCATGAGTGTCGTTGACCCGCTTGAGCCCGTTCAGATCACAGACGACGAGACTGACCACGGCGGCGTCCCGGCGGTGCCGCTCGATCGCCCGCTCCAGGCGTACGTCCACGGCGCGGCGGTTGGCGAGCCCGGTGAGGGAGTCGGTGAAGGCGAGCCGCCGGACCTCCTCCAGCCGCTCGGTCTGGGCGAGGCCGGCGGCCACGACGGAGGCCAGCACGGTGGCGAAGTCGGCGTCGCCCCGCCCGAAGACGGCCTCACCGGCCGGGCGGGCGACATACAGCTCGCCCCAGGCCCGCCCGTGCAGCACGATGGGCGCGACCACGCAGCAGCCGCGGCCGCGGCGGCGCAGGGCGGCGACCCGCTGGTGGCAGTACCCGGGCCGCCCCGCGCCGGGCCCCTCCGCGGTCTCCACCCACGCGTCGGGCTCCCCGCCACCGGCCCACTGCTCGTGCAGGAACTCGGTGATCTCCGCGAACTGGTGGACCGGGTAGGCCTCGTCCTCCGGGAACTCCTCCTCCCCCTCGGCCAGCTCGCCCACGTTCACCAGGACCCGCAGCCGCCCGAGCTCGCGCTCCCACACCGACAGCGCGGCGAAACTCCCGCCCAGTGCCCGGCACGCCCCGGTGGCCGCGGCGCGCCACGCCTCACGTGACCCGTGCGCGGCCGCCATCCCCTGAGCCAACGCGACGACGGCCGCGAGCCGTCTGTCCTCACCCATCACTCCAGGCTAGGGAGTTTTCAGCCAAACCGTTCTCTTGACGGGGCGAACGGGGAGGACGGGGGTTCACAGCGGGCGGGCGGCATTCACACGGGAGCAGTCCCGGCTGGGGGCGGTCGTGCCGCCGGGCGACCGACCGGCTCCGGCCGATCGCGGACGGCGCCGGCCACGGAGCTGTCGCCTGCCGGAGCCGAGCCGAGCCCCTGGGCCCGCGCACCGGGCAACCGGCCCTCGGCTCACTCCCCCGGCCACTGCGGCTTGCGCCGCTCGTTGAAGGCCGCGACGCCCTCCGCCCGGTCACCCGAGAAGGCCGTCGCCCGCCACGCGGCGTCCTCGACCTCCAGCCCGGCCCGCAGGTCGAGCCCCTGCCCGAGCCGCAACGCCCGCTTCGCCGCCCGCAGCCCCACCGGCGAGTTCCCGGCGATCTGCGCCGCCAGTGCCAGCGCCTCCTCCCGGTCCCGCCCCTCCTCGACCAGCTGATCGACCAGCCCCCACTCGCCCGCCTCGGCAGCCTCCACCCGCCGCGCGGAGAAGATCAGCTCGGCCGCCCGGGCCGCCCCGACGCGCCGCGGCAGCAACTGCGTACCTCCGCCCCCGGGGATCACCCCGACCGACACCTCCGGCAGCCCGACCACCGCCGTCCGGTCCGCCACGATCACGTCGCACGCCAGTGCCAGCTCGAACCCGCCGCCGAGCGCGAACCCGTGGACGGCCGCCACGGTCGGCACCGGCAGTTCCAGCACGCCGGTGTAGGCCCCCCGCGTCACCGGCCGCTGCCGCAGCAGATCCGCGTCGCTGAAGGAGTTCCGCTCCTTCAGGTCCGCCCCGACGCAGAAGGCCCGCTCATGCGTCGAGGTCAGCACGACCGCCCGCACGTCCCGGTCCTCCCCGAGCGCCGCACACGCCCTGGCGATGGACCGCGCCATCTCCGTCGACACCGCGTTCATGGCCTTGGGCCGGTCGAGGACGAGCTCCGCGACATGCCCCTGCTCATGCCGTCGCACCAGCACGAACTCCCCGAACCGTTCCTCACTCATGACACCCTCCGGTTAACGCGGGTTAACAAGGTCGACGCTTCGATCATCGCAGCCGCACCCGAGCCGCGAAAGGGCGGACTCGCCCGGCTTCCGCCACCCCCCGTCCACCCGTCCGGGTGACATCGCCCCAACTCCGGCCCAACCGCCCATGGGAGCGCATAGCGTGCGGTCCCCGCGGCGCACAGGGGGCGCAGGCGCTGCGGGGAAGGACCGTTTCGGGGGAGGGGCCGCGATGACGACGAACACACCGGCGAGGCGACGAGGGGACACCAGAGCCACCACGGCACCGCACCGGCGTGAGCCCGGGCCTCTCCGGGGCACGACAGCACCGCACCGCCCGGAGCCCGTGCCCCACCGCGGCACGACAGCACCACACCCCCCGGAGCCCGGACCCGATCGCGCCACAACGGCACCACACCCCCCGGAGCCCGGACCCGATCGCGCCACAACGGCACCGCACAGCCCCGAGCACGCGCCCGATCGCGCCACGAAGGCAGCACACCGCCCCGAGCACGCGCCCCGCCAAGCCACGACACCACCGCACCGACGTGAGCTTCCCTCACCTCACGAGGACGCCGAGGCACCTCACCCGAGCGCGCCCTCACCGCAGGAGGCCGCTGCGGCGCCGCATCCACGCGAGCGCCCCGAGCCCCTCGATGCCGCTGCGGCGCCGCACCGGCGTGAGCCACTTACACCCCGCGACCAGGCCCCGGCCGAGAGCGGCTTCTTCCACCCCCGTGTCCGAGGGCGCCATCGCAAGCCCCGCCCCCGCGGGGTCCTGCTCGCCGCAGGCGGCCTCGCCCTCGCCGCGGGCGCCCTGAGCCTCCTGCGCCTGGCCTCCGGCCCGGGCTCCGACACCGGAGCCCTCGGGGCCGGGCCCCGCGTCGATCCGGTCACCACCCCCACCGACGACGCCTCCGGGGCGGCGGCCTCTCCGGCCGTCCCCGACGCGAGCCCCTCCTCGCCGACGGCCCTCGGCGGCCTGACCGCGTCACCGGTCGCCCAGGGCGCACGGCCCGCCCCGACCACGACGACCGGCACCCGCACCACGGCCGGAAGCCCGGCGACCGGCACCACCGCAGCCCCCGCCGCCACGACCATCCCCGACACGCCGAACACGGTCGCCCCGGCTCCGACGCCCCCGCGGGAGGACGACGCCCGGCCTCCGGCCCCGGCCCCGCACGCACCACCGAGCCGGACCGCACCGGCCCCGGCACCCAAGCCCGAGGAGCCGAGGCGACCGCACGAACCGGGCCTGTGCGTGCCGGTCATCGGCCTGTGCGTGGACCCGCCGGCGGACCTGCCCTGACGCCCCGCCGACGACGGGTCCCGGGCAGCGCCGGCAACCGGCTACGGCGCGCCGTCCCGGCGCGTGAGCAGCCACGGTTCCACGACGCCCAGTCCACGCACCGGCCGCTGCCACATCGGCTGCAGCCCGAACCGGTAGGCCGGGGGCTCCTCGCCTTCCTTCTCCGCCGCCGCGGCCTCCTCGGCCGCCTCCGCCTCCGAGGCCGGGGCGTCCTGCGTACGGATCAGCTCCTCGGCGAAGGCGGTGTCCACGAGCACGGCGTCCTTCGGAGCTATCGACGTGAGCCGGGAGGCCAGGTTCACGGTCGTACCGAACACATCACCCATACGGGTGGTCACGGTGCCGAACGCCATGCCGACGCGCAGCTCCGGCATGGTCTCGTCGTGCGCCATGGTCTCGATCAGCCGCAAGGCGATCTCGGCGGCCGTGCCGGCGTCGTCCGCGGCGTAGAGCACCTCGTCGCCGAGGGTCTTGATCAGCCGCCCGCCGTTCGCTGCCACCAGGTCGGCGGCCGTGGTCTCGAAGGCCTCGACCAGCTCGCCGAGCTCCTCCTCCTCCATGCGGCGGGTCAGCCGCGTGAACCCGACCAGGTCGGCGAAGCCCACGGCCAGGCGCCGGTCGACCATCTCCTCGTCGTCGGCCGCCTGCACGACCCGTCCCGCCGAGGCGGCGAGCTGGCGGCGCCAGACGTAGACCAGGAACTCCTCCAGCTCGGGCAGGAGCAGCTCGACGATCGGGTACGTCACCTCGGTGCGGGTCATACCCGGCTCGGGCGGCTCGGTCAGCCCCTCCAGGAAGGAGTCGATCTGCCACTCGGCGAGCCGCGCGGTGGTCTGCCCCGTGGACCGGGCCACCTGTACGGCCATCGCCTCGCTCAGCAGGCCGGCCTCGACGAGACCGGCCAGGCGTCGCAGCGCGAGGACGTCGGCCTCGGTGAGGGCCTTGGCCTGGCCGATGTCGGCGAAGCCCATGGCCCGCCAGAAGCGGGAGGCCAGCTCCATGGAGACACCGGCGCTGCGGGCCGCCTGAAACGGGGTGTAGCGGCGCTCGGCGCCCAGGATGAGCCCTTCGAGGCGCAGGGCGAGCGGATCCTCGCCGGAGTCGGCGCCCTGCGCGTCCTCGCCGGAACCCGAGTCGTCGACGGTCACGCGTGTTGCCCTTCCGATCTGTCACGGTCATGTATCGACCGGCCTCAACTCTACGGCAGGTGTGCGCCAGCTCACTCCGTGAGGTTCGGCCGAGGGGTGGGTGCCCGGTGCTTTGAAGGGACTCGGCACCGTCCCACTGCCCCCAGGGGCTCCGCCCCCTGGACCCCCGATCGGCCTGAACGGCCTCGTCCTCAATCGCCGGACGGGCTGGGAAGTCCGAAACCGCCGGGTCAGGCCCGAGCTGCGGGCATGCGTGCCTCAAGCAGGCCGCAGGTGCACGATGTCCCCGGCCCCCACCGGCTCCTGCACGCCCTCCTCCGTCGCCAGTACGAGCCGCCCGTCCCCGTCCACGGCCACCGCCTCCCCCACGATCGCGCGATCCCCCGGCAACTCCGCCCGCACCACCCGCCCGAGCGTCGCGCACCCCGCCGCATATGCCTCGTGCAACCCGCACACCCCCGGGTCGCCCCCTGCGGCGCGCCACTTGCCGTACCAGTCCTCCAACGAGCGCAGCACCCCCCGCAGCAGCGTGTCCCGGTCCGTGCTCACCGCCCCCGCCAGGCCCAGCGACCCCGCCGTCGGCACCGGCAGCTCGTCGTCCTTCAGCGAGACGTTGATGCCGACCCCGATGACGACCCCGCCGTCGCCGGCCCGCTCGGCCAGGATGCCGCCTGCCTTGCGCTCGTCCTCGCCCACCGTGACCAGGAGATCGTTCGGCCACTTCAGGGCCGTGTCCACGCCCGCCGCCCGGGACAGTCCCGTCGCCACGGCGACTCCCGTGAGCAGCGGCAGCCAGCCCCACCGCGCCACCGGCACCTCGCCCGGCGCGAGCAGGACGGAGAAGAAGAGACCGGACCTGGGGGGCGCCGTCCACTGCCGGTCCAGGCGCCCGCGCCCGGCCGACTGCTCCTCGGCGATCAGCACCGCGCCCTCGGCGACCTCCCCCTTCGCCGCCCGGGCCACCAGGTCGGAGTTCGTGGAGCCGGTGCGCTGCACCACGTCCACCTCCGACCACAGCCCTCCCGGCCGCACCAGACCCCGGCGCAGGGCGGTGACGTTGAGGGGCGGACGGTCCAGGTCGGACCAACGGCTCCCGTTCGGCTCTGATGCATCTCGCGGCGTCATGCAAGCCACCCTAGGTGTGGTAAACGCCGCACTGCCGATGTGGAGGCACCCCACTAGTCTACGGATGAGTAACCGTCCCCCCTTTTGAGCAGGCAGGGAGCCGCATCCCGATGTCCGAGCCGGAAGAGCAGCAGCAGCCCGACATTCACACGACCGCGGGCAAGCTCGCGGATCTGAAGCGACGCATCGAGGAAGCGACACACGCCGGCTCCGCTCGTGCCGTCGAAAAGCAGCACGCCAAGGGCAAGCTGACGGCCCGTGAGCGGATCGAGCTCCTGCTCGACGAAGGCTCCTTCGTCGAGCTCGACGAGTTCGCCCGGCACCGCTCCACCAACTTCGGCCTCGACAAGAACCGCCCCTACGGCGACGGCGTCGTCACCGGGTACGGCACCGTCGACGGCCGCCCGGTCGCCGTGTTCTCGCAGGACTTCACCGTCTTCGGCGGTGCCCTCGGCGAGGTCTACGGACAGAAGATCGTCAAGGTCATGGACTTCGCCCTGAAGACCGGCTGCCCGGTCATCGGGATCAACGACTCCGGCGGGGCGAGGATCCAGGAGGGCGTCGCCTCGCTCGGCGCCTACGGCGAGATCTTCCGCCGCAACACCCACGCCTCCGGCGTCATCCCGCAGATCAGTCTGGTCGTCGGGCCGTGCGCGGGCGGCGCGGTCTACTCCCCGGCCATCACCGACTTCACGGTCATGGTCGACCAGACCTCGCACATGTTCATCACCGGCCCCGACGTCATCAAGACCGTCACCGGCGAGGACGTCGGCTTCGAGGAGCTGGGCGGCGCCCGGACCCACAACGCGACCTCCGGCGTGGCCCACCACATGGCGGGCGACGAGAAGGACGCCATCGAGTACATCAAGCAGCTGCTGTCCTACCTGCCGTCCAACAACCTCTCCGAAGCGCCGGTCTTCCCCGAAGAGGCCGACCTCGAGGTCAACGACGAGGACCGCGAGCTGGACGTGATCGTCCCGGACAGCGCGAACCAGCCGTACGACATGCACGCGGTGATCGAGCACGTCCTGGACGACGCCGAGTTCTTCGAGACGCAGCCGCTGTACGCGCCGAACATCGTCACCGGCTTCGGCCGGGTCGAGGGCCACCCGGTCGGCATCATCGCCAACCAGCCGACGCAGCTCGCCGGGTGCCTGGACATCAAGGCCAGCGAGAAGGCCGCCCGCTTCGTGCGGACCTGCGACGCCTTCAACGTCCCGGTGATCACGTTCGTCGACGTCCCCGGCTTCCTGCCCGGCGTCGGCCAGGAGCACGACGGCATCATCCGCCGCGGCGCCAAGCTGATCTACGCCTACGCCGAGGCGACCGTCCCGCTCATCACGATCATCACGCGCAAGGCCTTCGGCGGCGCCTACGACGTCATGGGTTCCAAGCACCTGGGCGCCGACCTCAACCTCGCCTGGCCCACCGCCCAGATCGCCGTCATGGGCGCCCAGGGCGCGGTCAACATCCTGCACCGCCGCACGATCGCGGAGGCCGAGGCGAACGGCGAGGATCTGGAGGCGGTCCGGGCCCGGCTGATCCAGGAGTACGAGGACGCCCTCCTCAACCCCTACGTCGCGGCCGAGCGCGGTTACATCGACGCCGTGATCATGCCGTCCGAGACCCGTCGGCACGTCGTACGGGGTCTGCGTCAACTCCGCACGAAGCGGGAATCCCTGCCTCCGAAGAAGCACGGCAACATCCCCCTCTAGCCCGCAGCGAGCCCAGGAGGCCCACATGACGATCAAGGTCGTACGGGGCAACCCGACCCCGGAGGAGCTGGCCGCCGCCCTGGCGGTGGTCAGGGCCCGCGCCGCGGCGGCGGCAGCCGCCCCGCCCGGCGCGCCGACGTCCCGCGATTCCTGGTCCGACCCGTCCCGCATCGCGGCCCACCGCCTGCCCCAGCCGGGGCCGTCGGCGTGGGGCCGCACCTACTGGCCGGGCTAGAGCTCCCGTCCGAAGGAGCGCGGGGAACCCGCGCACGGTGGAACGACGCGGGGCGCCGATTTGAGTACCGCTACTCAGGCGCCCCGCCCTGCCAGACCGCACGCTGGTGACATGCTGTGGTCCGACCCCGAGAACGAACCGCCCGAAGAGATGCGTGACATGCAGGACATGCTGCGGCGGCTGAGCGTTCTCCTGGCCCTGGCCATGGTGCTGGGGATGATCGTGATCGGCGTGAGGTGAGACGCGCCGGATGACGCCGATACGCTGAACGCATGACAGATCAGCCGCGCCGCCGACTCGTCCTCGCCTCCCAGTCCCCCGCCCGGCTCGGCCTGCTCCGCCAGGCCGGTCTCGCCCCCGAGGTGATCGTGAGCGGCGTCGACGAGGACGCCGTCACCGCTCCCACCCCCGCCGAACTGGCACTGGCCCTGGCCGAGGCGAAGGCCTCCGTCGTGGCGGCCCGGCCGGAGGTCAAGGGCGCGCTGGTGATCGGCTGCGACTCGGTGCTCGACCTGGACGGCCAGGCCCTCGGCAAGCCCGCCGACGCCGAGGAGGCCACCGCCCGCTGGAAGTCGATGCGCGGCCGGGCCGGCACCCTCCAGACCGGCCACTGCGTCTACGACACGCTCACCGGCCGGTACGTCTCCGCCACCGCGTCCACGGTCGTCCACTTCGGCGATCCCACCGACGAGGAGATCGCCGCGTACGTCGCCTCCGGCGAACCCCTCCACGTCGCCGGGGCGTTCACCCTGGACGGCCGCTCGGCGCCGTTCATCGACGGCATCGACGGCGACCACGGCAACGTCATCGGCCTCAGCCTGCCCCTCCTGCGGCGGTTGCTGGCCGACCTGGGCGTCGGCATCACCCGGTTGTGGGCGCCGGCGGAGAAGTGACCGGGGACCCGTCGCCGCTGTTCCCGCCGCCGGGCGCGGCGTCGGCGGGCTCCGCCGGGCGGTCGTACGTCACCAGCACCAGCACGATCAGGGCGAGCACCAGCATCATGAACAGGAACGCCTGCGGGCCGACGGGCCCCCAGGTGAACGCGCCCAGCAGCCCGTGCACGACCGCCGCGCTGATCAGCAGCACGCGTCCGAAGCCCGCCGGGGGCCGGTCCCGCAGCGCCACCAGCAGCGCCACCAGGCCGCACAGGGCGAAGTAGAGGCCGAAGACGACCCCGCCGATCTTCGACGACACCGACATCATGTGCGGGTCCAGTCCGGCCAGTGACATGTTCTGCCGGTCGACGGCCATCCCCAGGAACCAGTTGAGCGCGGCGACGCCGAACGCCTCCGCGAACAGCACCACCGCCACGACCCACGCCACCGGCCTGCGTATCACCGGGCCCACCCTCTTCCCTCTGAAGACATCGCGAACGCTACTAACCGGTAAACCGGGGGACAAGGGTCCGGCAGCGGGCAAAGAATCATTGGGCCATTCGTAGGGACTCGACAAAGAAACCGAGTGGCCCGCAGCACGTGATGACAGAGACCTTGACCACAGGGGACGGCTAGGGTTTCCCGAAGGAGTACTGCGTACCGCGGTGCGACAAGGGATTTCGCGGGTCGAGCGAGCCTCGCATCACGCTCCGTGTGGGCAAGCTCACCACTGGGGACGGGTCGAAGTGTCGTGTCGGCTGTCCCTAAACTCGGCTTGTTTCAAGGAGGGAGCCTCAATCGTGCGCAAGGTGCTCATCGCCAACCGTGGCGAAATCGCTGTCCGCGTGGCCCGGGCCTGCCGGGATGCCGGTATCGCGAGCGTGGCCGTATACGCCGACCCGGACCGGGACGCTCTGCATGTCCGCGCCGCGGATGAGGCGTTCGCCCTGGGCGGTGACACGCCGGGCACCAGCTACCTCGACATCGAGAAGGTGCTGGGCGCCGCCCGCGAGTCGGGCGCGGACGCGGTCCACCCCGGCTACGGCTTCCTCTCCGAGAACGCCGAGTTCGCGCAGGCGGTCCTGGACGCGGGCCTGATCTGGATCGGCCCGCCGCCGCAGGCCATCCGCGACCTCGGCGACAAGGTCGCCGCCCGGCACATCGCCCAGCGCGCCGGTGCCCCGCTGGTGGCCGGCACGCCCGACCCGGTCTCCGGTGCGGACGAGGTCGTCGCGTTCGCCGAGCAGCACGGCCTGCCGATCGCGATCAAGGCCGCGTTCGGTGGTGGCGGTCGCGGCCTGAAGGTCGCCCGCACCCTCGAAGAGGTGCCGGAGCTGTACGACTCGGCGGTCCGTGAGGCCGTCGCCGCGTTCGGCCGGGGCGAGTGCTTCGTCGAGCGGTACCTGGACAAGCCGCGGCACGTGGAGACCCAGTGCCTGGCCGACCAGCACGGCAACGTGGTCGTCGTCTCCACCCGTGACTGCTCGCTGCAGCGCCGTCACCAGAAGCTGGTGGAGGAGGCCCCGGCGCCCTTCCTGTCCGACGCGCAGATGGAGGAGCTGTACTCCGCCTCCAAGGCGATCCTGAAGGAGGCCGGCTACGTCGGCGCCGGCACGGTCGAGTTCCTCGTCGGCCTCGACGGCACGATCTCCTTCCTGGAGGTCAACACCCGCCTCCAGGTGGAGCACCCGGTCACCGAGGAGGTCGCCGGCATCGACCTCGTGCGCGAGATGTTCCGCATCGCCGACGGCGAGGAGCTCGGCTACGGCGACCCGGAGCTGCGCGGCCACTCCTTCGAGTTCCGCATCAACGGTGAGGACCCGGGCCGCAACTTCCTCCCGGCTCCCGGCACGGTCACGACGTTCGCCCCGCCGTCCGGTCCGGGTGTCCGTCTGGACGCGGGTGTGGAGTCCGGTTCGGTCATCGGCCCGGCGTGGGACTCCCTGCTGGCCAAGCTGATCGTCACCGGCCGCACGCGCAAGGAGGCGCTGCAGCGGGCCGCCCGTGCGCTGGAGGAGTTCCAGGTCGAGGGCATGGCGACGGCGATCCCCTTCCACCGCGCGGTGGTGAAGGACCCGGCGTTCGCGCCCGAGCTGACGGACTCGTCCGACCCGTTCACGGTGCACACCCGCTGGATCGAGACGGAGTTCGTCAACGAGATCAAGCCGTTCGCCGCGCCGGCCGACGCGGACACGGACGAGGAGCCGGGTCGCGAGACGGTCGTCGTCGAGGTCGGCGGAAAGCGCCTCGAGGTCTCCCTGCCGTCGTCGCTGGGCATGTCGCTGGCCCGTACGGGTCTCGCGGCGGGCGCCAAGCCGAAGCGCCGCGCGGCGAAGAAGTCGGGTCCCGTGGCGTCCGGTGACACCCTGGCCTCCCCGATGCAGGGCACAATCGTCAAGGTCGCCGTCGAGGAGGGCCAGGAGGTCAAGGAGGGCGATCTGGTCGTCGTCCTGGAGGCCATGAAGATGGAGCAGCCGCTGAACGCGCACCGCTCGGGCACGATCAAGGGCCTGAGTGCGGAGATCGGCGCGTCGGTGACGTCGGGCGCGCCGATCTGCGAGATCAAGGACTGACGGTTCCGCCCCCTGGCGCGGCGCCCGCCCCTCGGGGATGGGCGCCGCGCCGAGGTGTCTCCGGCCTACCCCTCGGTGCGCGCCTTCGCGTGACGCCGGGTGAGGGTGCGCGTCTTCGCGTGACGCCGGGTGGGAGTCGGGGCCGCGCCGGGGGGTGTCCGTCCTCGGAACGTCGCGATGGGCTTGCACACCGACTGACTGTGCGTTGACGCGACAACCGCTGCGGGCGGACACCCCCCGACACGACCCCTTACGTCATCCGGCGACTGCGGGCACGTCGTGGCTCGCGCCTTCGCAGGCACCCCAGCTCCGGACATCCGTCCCGCTCAGCCACAGGCACCGGTCCTGCCCAGCTGCGGGCAATCGTGCCGCTGAGGGCGGCACGGGTGGGCGCAGCGGCACCCCGTTGCGCCGGGTTGCGGACCCACCCGGCGTCAGCCAGAACGCCGGGTACCGGCAAGCAGACCGCGGCTCAACCCACCGTCGGCGTCAACGCCGCCGCAGATCCGCCACCCTCGCCCGCTCCGCCCCGGGCCCCTGCTCACCCAGCATCGAGGCAGAGGCGGAGGCAGACCTCAACTGCCCCCCACCCCCCGGCACCTGCCGCCGAGGCCCGGGCACCGGCACATCCCGCCGCTGCTGACGCGACGGAAGGGACTCACCCCCCGGCCCTCCCGCTCCCGCTCCCGACCCGGCCGAACCCCCCTGCCCCCCGGCCACGGCGATCTGCACGCCCTGGTCGGCCAGCGCCTGGAGTTCCGTGGCCGCGCGGTCGTCGTGAGCCGGCGGTTCGTCCGTGACGAGGCGTGTGATGAGATCCGTGGGCACGGTCTGGAACATGGTGTCGGTGCCGAGCTTGGTGTGGTCGGCGAGCACCACCACCTCCGCCGCGGCCTGCACCAACGCCCGGTCGACGGAGGCGGACAGCATGTTGGACGTGGACAGCCCGCGCTCGGCGGTCAAACCGGCCCCGGACAGGAACGCCCGCGACACCCGCAGCCCGTGCAGGGACTGCTCCGCCCCGCTCCCGACCAGCGCGTAGTTCGAACCGCGGAGCGTACCGCCGGTCATCACGACCTCGACCCGGTTGGCATGGGCCAGCGCCTGGGCGACGAGGAGGGAGTTGGTGACGACGGTGAGCCCGGGCACCCGGGCGAGCCGGCGGGCCAGCTCCTGGGTCGTCGTACCCGCCCCGACCACGATCGCCTCCCCCTCTTCCACGAAGTTCGCGGCGAGGTCGGCGATGGCGGTCTTCTCGGCGGTCGCGAGATGAGACTTCTGCGGAAAGCCGGACTCCCGCGTGAAACCGCCCGGCAGTACCGCACCGCCGTGCCGGCGGTCGAGGAGTCCTTCTGCCTCCAGCGCGCGCACGTCCCGCCGTACGGTCACTTCGGAGGTCTGGACGACGCGGGCGAGCTCACGGAGCGACACGGCCCCGTTCGCTCGCACCATTTCGAGGATCAATTGGCGACGTTCTGCAGCGAACACGAAACTGACAGTAACGCCAGCGACCGTCTGCTTTCAGCAGTTTGCGCTGAATAGCAGAAGATGTTCGCACTCGGCAGCGGGAAGTGGTATAGAGCCTTAGTCCCGCCGCCTATGCCGTACGCATGGTCGAATACTCCCCGTGACCAGGGAGGAGTCGGTTTCGGCCTCAGGCCTCGCCGTTCTCCTTGCGCGTGTGCAGCTGCCGCGCCACCTCGGCGATCGAGCCCGACAGGGAGGGATAGACGGTGAAGGCGTTCGCGATCTGTTCGACGGTCAGATTGTTATCGACCGCGATCGAGATGGGGTGGATCAGTTCCGATGCGCGCGGCGACACGACGACACCGCCGACCACGATGCCCGTGCCCGGCCGGCAGAAGATCTTGACGAAGCCGTCGCGGATGCCCTGCATCTTCGCGCGCGGGTTGCGCAGCAGCGGAAGCTTCACGACGCGCGCGTCGATCTTCCCGGCGTCGACGTCGGCCTGGGTGTAGCCGACGGTGGCGATCTCCGGGTCGGTGAAGACGTTCGAGGAGACCGTCTTCAGGTTCAGCGGGGCCACCGCGTCGCCCAGGAAGTGGTACATGGCGATGCGGCCCTGCATGGCGGCCACGGACGCGAGGGCGAACACGCCGGTCACGTCACCGGCCGCGTACACGCCGGGAGCGGTCGTACGGGACACCCGGTCGGTCCAGATGTGGCCGGACTCGCGCAGCCGGACGCCGGCGTCCTCCAGCCCCATGCCCGCGCTGTTGGGGACGGCACCGACGGCCATGAGGCAGTGCGACCCGGTGATGACCCGCCCGTCGGCGAGGGTCACCTCGACCCGGTCCCCCACCCGCTTGGCGGACTGCGCACGGGAACGCCCCATGACGTTCATACCGCGCCGCCGGAAGACGTCCTCCAGTACGGCCGCGGCGTCCGGGTCCTCGCCGGGCAGCACGCGGTCGCGCGACGACACGAGCGTCACCCGGGAACCCAGCGCCTGGTAGGCACCGGCGAACTCGGCGCCGGTCACACCGGACCCGACCACGATCAGTTCCTCGGGGAGCTCATCGAGGTCGTACACCTGGGTCCAGTTGAGGATCCGCTCGCCGTCCGGCTGGGCGTCGGGCAGCTCACGGGGGTGCCCGCCGGTGGCGATGAGCACCGCGTCGGCCGTGAGGGTCTCCTCGCTGCCGTCGGCGGCGCGCACGACGACCTTGCGCGACCCGTCGAGCGCCTGCATGCCCTCCAGCCGGCCGCGCCCGCGCATGACACGCGCCCCGGCACGCGTCACGGAGGCCGTGATGTCGTGCGACTGGGCGAGCGCGAGCCGCTTCACACGCCGGTTGACCTTGCCCAGGTCGACGCCCACCACCCGGGCGGCCTGCTCCATGGGAGGGGTGTCGTCGGCGACGATGATTCCCAGCTCCTCGTACGAGGAGTCGAAGGTGGTCATCACCTCGGCCGTGGCGATCAGGGTCTTCGACGGCACGCAGTCGGTGAGCACCGACGCCCCGCCCAGACCGTCGCAGTCGACGACGGTCACCTCCGCGCCGAGTTGGGCGGCCACCAGCGCCGCTTCGTATCCGCCGGGTCCGCCACCGATGATCACGATCCGAGTCACGTACTCCATTGTCCCGCACGCAACAACGTGACACCGCCCGGGGGGCCGCCCACGCGCCTGTCGTTACACGAGTGACGCCGGACCACCTGCCGTACCCTTCCCCCATGTCGCTCTACGCCGCGTACGCCGGCAACCTCGACGCGCGGCTGATGTCCCGCCGCGCCCCGCACTCGCCGCTGCGCGCCACCGGCTGGCTGAACGGATGGCGACTGACCTTCGGCGGCGAGCACATGGGCTGGGAGGGCGCGCTGCCGACGATCGTCGAGGACCCGCTCTCCCAGGTCTTCGTCTCGCTCTACGACATCGCCCCGATGGACGAGGAGTCGCTGGACCGCTGGGAGGGCGTGGGCCTCGACATCTACCGCCGTACGCGCGTACGGGTCCACACCCTGGACGGCGAGGACACCGCCTGGGCCTTCGCCCTGAACGCCTACGAGGGCGGCCTGCCCTCCGCCCGCTACCTGGGCGAGATCGCCGACGCGGCCGAGTCGGCCGGCGCCCCGCACGACTATGTGATGGAGCTCCGCAAGCGTCCCTGCTGAGGGGCGGCCCGGGCGAGGCCCTCGTCGGAAACGACAAGGCAACGATCGCCACCCCGTGAGCTCCGACATCTACGCGCGTAGGCAAAGAGCGGCTACCCTCGTCGGCGTGAACGCATCTCTTCTTCCGGACGACATCCAGGGCGACCCCCACGCCGCCGCCGACGCCGCCGCGGCCCGCCTGCGCGAACTGACGGGCGCCGAGACCCACGACGTCGCCCTCGTGATGGGCTCCGGCTGGGCCCCGGCCGTGGACGCCCTGGGCGCACCCGAGGCCGAGTTCCAGGTCACCGAGCTCCCCGGTTTCCCGCCTCCGGCGGTCGAGGGCCACGGGGGCAAGATCCGCTCGTACCGGATCGGCAACAAGCGCACCCTGGTCTTCCTGGGCCGTACGCACTACTACGAGGGCCGCGGGGTGGCCGCGGTCGCCCACGGTGTCCGCACCGCGGTCTCGGCCGGCTGCAAGACGGTCGTCCTCACCAACGGCTGCGGCGGCCTGCGCGAGGGCATGCGCCCCGGCCAGCCGGTCCTCATCAGCGACCACATCAACCTCACCGCCACCTCCCCCATCGTCGGCGCGAACTTCGTCGACCTCACCGACCTGTACTCCCCGCGTCTGCGGGCCCTGTGCAAGGAGGTCGACGCCACGCTGGAGGAGGGCGTCTACGCCCAGTTCCCCGGCCCGCACTACGAGACTCCGGCCGAGATCCGCATGGCCCGGGTCATCGGCGCGGACCTGGTGGGCATGTCGACGGTCCTCGAGGCGATCGCCGCACGTGAGGCGGGCGCGGAGGTCCTCGGCATCTCCCTCGTCACCAACCTGGCGGCGGGCATGACGGGCGAGCCCCTGAACCACGAGGAGGTCCTCCAGGCGGGCCGCGACTCCGCGACGCGCATGGGCTCCCTGCTCACTCAGGTCCTCGGCCGCCTCTGAGAGAGGCTTCGGCAGGTCGTCCGGCGGCTGCGGGCCCGTACAGGCACAGTTCCCCGCGCCCCCAGGGGGTCGCAGTGGCCACACCGGAAGGCCGTCGCGGCCACCCGCACAGCCATGGGGACGAGCCACGGGGACGCACCCGCACCCGCGTACGGCGAGAAGGGGCCGTGTCGGGGGTGTCCGCCCGCAGCGGTTGGCGCGTCGACGGAGGGTTAGTCGGTACGCAACCCCATCGCGCCGTTCCGAGGACGGACACCCCCCGGCGCGGCCCCGACCCACACCCCGCGCCGGGCGAGGCCGCACCTCCACCGCCCCGCGCCGGGCGAGGCCGCGCACCCCCACCACCCCGCGCAGACCGCCGCCACACACCCACACCACACCGGAGAGGCTGACACCACACCGTGCACGAAGAACTCATCGCACAGGCCCAGGCGTGGCTCACCGAGGACCCCGACCCGGACACCCGCACCGAGCTCGCCCGCCTCATCGACGCCGGGGACCACACCGAACTCGCCGCCCGTTTCAGCGGCACGCTCCAGTTCGGCACCGCCGGCCTCCGTGGCGAACTCGGCGCCGGCCCCATGCGCATGAACCGCTCGGTCGTCATCCGCGCCGCCGCCGGCCTCGCCGCGTACCTCAAGAAGCAGGGCCACGACAACGGCCTCGTCGTCATCGGCTACGACGCCCGCCACAAGTCCCATGACTTCGCCCAGGACACCGCCGCCGTCATGACCGGCGCGGGCCTGCGCGCGGCCGTCCTCCCCCGCCCCCTGCCGACCCCCGTGCTCGCCTTCGCGATAAGGCACCTCGGGGCTGTCGCGGGCGTGGAGGTCACCGCCAGTCACAACCCGCCCCGCGACAACGGGTACAAGGTCTACCTCGGCGACGGCTCGCAGATCGTCCCTCCGGCGGACATCGACATCGCGGCGGAGATCGCCGCCGTCCCGTCCCTCACCACCGTCCGCCGCCCCACCGAGGGCTGGGACACCCTCGACGACAGCGTCCTCGAGGCCTATCTCGCCCGCACCGACGCCGTCCTGGCCGAGGGCTCCCCCCGCACGGCCCGCACGGTGTACACAGCGATGCACGGCGTCGGCAAGGACGTCCTCCTGGCCGCCTTCGCCCGCGCCGGCTTCCCGGAACCGGTCCTCGTCGCGGAGCAGGCCGAGCCCGACCCGGAGTTCCCGACCGTCGCGTTCCCCAACCCGGAGGAACCCGGCGCGATGGACCTGGCCTTCGCCACGGCCCGCGCGCTCCCCGCCGGGACCGCCCCGGACCTGATCATCGCCAACGACCCGGACGCGGACCGCTGCGCCGTCGCCGTACAGGACGGCACACAGGACGCAGAGGGCACGGACGGCACGGACGGCACCCGATGGCGCATGCTGCGCGGTGACGAGGTCGGTGCCCTGCTCGCCGCCCACCTGGTCCGCCGCGGAGCGACCGGCACCTTCGCGGAGTCGATCGTCTCGTCCTCCCTGCTCGGCCGCATCGCCGAAAAGGCGGGCCTCCCCCACGTGGAGACCCTCACCGGCTTCAAGTGGATCGCCCGCGCCGAGGGCCTGCGCTTCGGCTACGAGGAGGCCCTGGGCTACTGCGTCGACCCCGACGGCGTGCGCGACAAGGACGGCATCACCGCCGCTCTGCTGATCACGGAACTGGCCTCACAGCTCAAGGAGGAGGGCCGCACACTCCTCGACCTGCTGGACGACCTGGCGGTGGAGCACGGCCTGCACGCGACGGACCAGCTCTCGGTCCGCGTGGAGGACCTGTCCCTCATCGCCGCCGCCATGCGCCGCCTGCGCGAGCAGCCCCCGACGGAGCTGGCCGGCCTGCCGATCACCCGCACCGACGACCTCACCCAGGGCGCGGCCGGACTCCCGCCCACGGACGGTCTGCGCTACACCCTGGACGGCGCCCGGGTGATCGTCCGCCCGAGCGGCACGGAGCCGAAGCTGAAGTGCTACCTGGAGGTCGTGATCCCGGTCGGGTCGCACAAGGACCTCCCTGAGGCCCGCGTGAAGGCGACGGCGCTGCTGGAGTCGGTCAAGCGCGATCTGTCGGAGGCGGCGGGCATCTGAGGCGGCCCCGGCGCCACCCCGCTCACACCGCCCTCCGCCGAGGGCTCAGGAACTCTTCCGGGCGGCCTCCCGCCGCTGCCGCTTGCCGAGAGGCGCCCGGGAGAGGTCCTCGGCGGTGGACCTCAGGTTCTTGTAGCCGTACCCGCGCTGCTCGAGCCACGCCCGCGCCGCCGCCTCGGCCCGCTCGGCGGCCTCCAGGATGTCCTCCTCGGCCTCCCCGGAGTCCAGGAAGCGGAACGTGAAGGCGGGCCGCACGGCCACGTCGTAGGTGAGGCTCCCCTCGGGGGTGAAGGCCGCGCGCAGCACATCGTGCTCGGCGGCCCGCTCCGACAACTCGGCCCGCTACTCGGGGCTCAGCCCGTCGAAGACGCCTCGCACGGTGACACGGAAGGTACGGGTGCTCATGACCCGAACCTAGTGCCGTGGCAGGCAACGTGCGCCCCGTCGCGACGCCCGGCACGCACTCTCGCCGCACCGGACGCCGCTCCTTACCGGGCGAACGTTGCCTGCCGCGGCACTGGGCGCGGGGGCCGCGCCGCCTCCACCGCTTCTCGCGGCGGTCAGCCCGTCGCCACCAGGATCAGCACCAGCAGGGCCCCGGCGACCGCCGGCGCCAGCACCTCGTAGGCCCACCGCACGGTCACTTCGCCCTGCGCCGACTCCGCCCGGTGCCGCGCCTCGTACAGCCCGCGCAGCTCGTCCATGATCTGGTCGGTCTCGGCCCGTACGGGCCCCTGGGAGACGGAGTCCCCGCCGAGGCCATCGCCCAGGCCGGCCCGCATCCCGAGCGCACTGCCGCGGCCCTCGTCCCGGCCCATGGCCCGGCGCGCCTGTGCCGTCGCCCGCATCTCGCGCCGTGCGGCCTTCTTGCGCGCACGCAGCGAGACGGGCACGGCCCACAGCTGGTACTTCGCTCCGGACTCGGTGAGGACTTCGTTCGAGTAGGCGGAGCGCAGCGAGGCGACCTGACCCCAGGGAACGACCACGAGCCGGAAGGGGTTGCGGATCCGCAGCCGGTCGTCGCCGGCGTACACGGCCGGCCGCAGGGTGAAGGCGACGACGAGCGGCGCGACCAGGAGCAGCACGGCGAGCGCGAGCCACGGCGTGCGTCCCTCCCCGGAGATCACGGCGTCGATGCCGAGCCACCCGGCGATGGTGAGCAGCAGCACGCCACCGGCGATGGCGGGGACCGACCGGTAGACCCGGTCCTTGGATTCCGAGGGCTGCGGCGCCGGCGGCTGGGGTTCGGGGCTCGTCATGTCTCGATTCTGCCGGACCCGCCCGTGGGCCCCTCATCCGCCCGAGGGCAACCACCGGATCCGTCCCGGAGAGAAGCCGGAAAGAACCAGGGACTGTACAGCCGCTACGCGCGTAGATATGCTCGTCTGGTGACCATGCCCAGTTCTGCACTCACCGCAGCTCACCCCCTCAAGGACGTCGCCGCGTCCGACAGCGCGCTGCGCCGCTTCCTCCACGGGCTCCCCGGCGTCGACGCGGTCGGACTCGAGGGCCGCGCCGCCTCCCTCGGCACCCGTTCGATCAAGACGACCGCGAAGGCGTACGCCATCGACCTCGCCATCTCGATGGTCGACCTGACGACGCTGGAAGGCGCGGACACCCCGGGCAAGGTCCGGGCGCTCGGCGCGAAGGCGGTCAAGCCCGACCCCACGGACCGTACGACGCCCGCCACCGCGGCGGTCTGCGTCTACCCCGACATGGTGGCCGTGGCCAAGGAGGCCGTCGCCGGTTCCGGCGTGAAGGTCGCCTCGGTGGCGACGGCGTTCCCGGCCGGACGCGCGGCGCTCGACGTCAAGCTGGCCGACGTGCGCGACGCCGTCGCCGCCGGTGCCGACGAGATCGACATGGTCATCGACCGCGGGGCGTTCCTCGCGGGCCGATACTTGAAGGTGTACGACGAGATCACCGCCGTGAAGGAGGCCTGCGGGACCTCCGCGCGCCTGAAGGTCATCTTCGAGACCGGCGAGCTCTCGACCTACGACAACATCCGCCGTGCGAGCTGGCTCGGCATGCTGGCGGGGGCGGACTTCATCAAGACCTCCACCGGGAAGGTCGCCGTCAACGCGACCCCGGCGAACACGCTGCTCATGCTGGAGGCGGTGCGGGACTTCCGTGCGCAGACCGGCATCCAGGTCGGTGTGAAGCCGGCCGGCGGCATCCGCACCTCCAAGGACGCCGTCAAGTTCCTCGTGCTGGTCAACGAGACGGCGGGCGAGGACTGGCTGGACAACCACTGGTTCCGCTTCGGCGCCTCCTCGCTGCTGAACGACCTGCTGATGCAGCGGCAGAAGCTGGCCACCGGCCGCTACTCCGGTCCCGACTACGTGACGGTGGACTGATCACCATGGGTTCCGCATTCGAATACGCACCGGCTCCCGAGTCCCGCTCGGTCGTCGACATCGCCCCGTCCTACGGCCTCTTCGTCGACGGCGAGTTCGTGGAGGCGGCGGACGGCAAGGTCTTCAAGACGGTCTCCCCCGCGAGCGAGGAGGTCCTCTCCGAGATCGCCCGGGCCGGTGCCGAGGACGTCGACCGCGCGGTGAAGGCGGCCCGCAAGGCCTTCGAGAAGTGGTCCGCGCTGCCCGGCTCCGAGCGCGCGAAGTACCTCTTCCGCATCGCCCGGATCATCCAGGAGCGCAGCCGTGAGCTGGCGGTCCTGGAGACGCTGGACAACGGCAAGCCGATCAAGGAGACGCGCGACGCGGACCTGCCCCTGGTCGCCGCGCACTTCTTCTACTACGCGGGCTGGGCCGACAAGCTCGACCACGCGGGCTTCGGCGCGAACCCCAGGCCGCTGGGCGTCGCGGGCCAGGTCATCCCCTGGAACTTCCCCCTGCTGATGCTGGCGTGGAAGATCGCCCCGGCACTCGCGACCGGCAACACGGTCGTCCTGAAGCCGGCCGAGACCACCCCCCTCTCGGCGCTGTTCTTCGCGGACATCTGCCGCCAGGCGGGCCTGCCCAAGGGCGTCGTCAACATCCTCCCGGGGTACGGCGACGCCGGCGCCGCGCTGGTGTCCCACCCGGACGTGAACAAGGTCGCCTTCACCGGCTCCACCGCGGTCGGCAAGGAGATCGCCCGCACGGTCGCCGGGACCCGCAAGAAGGTCACGCTGGAACTGGGCGGCAAGGGCGCGAACATCGTCTTCGACGACGCCCCGATCGACCAGGCCGTCGAGGGCATCGTCAACGGCATCTTCTTCAACCAGGGCCAGGTCTGCTGCGCGGGCAGCCGCCTGCTGGTGCAGGAGTCGATCCAGGAGGAGCTCCTGGAGTCCCTGAAGCGCCGCCTGTCCACGCTGCGCCTCGGTGACCCGCTGGACAAGAACACCGACATCGGCGCGATCAACTCCGAGGAGCAGCTCACCCGGATCACCTCGCTCGTCGAGCAGGGTGAGGCGGAGGGCGCCGAGCGCTGGTCGCCGGTGTGCGAACTGCCGGAGAGCGGCTACTGGTTCGCCCCGACGCTGTTCACGAACGTCACCCAGGCGCACCGGATCGCCCGCGACGAGATCTTCGGCCCGGTGCTGTCGGTGCTGACCTTCCGCACTCCGGACGAGGCGGTCGCCAAGGCCAACAACACGCCGTACGGCCTGTCCGCCGGCATCTGGACGGAGAAGGGCTCGCGCATCCTGGCGGTCGCGAACAAGCTCCGCGCGGGGGTCGTCTGGTCCAACACGTTCAACAAGTTCGACCCGACGTCGCCGTTCGGCGGCTACAAGGAGTCGGGCTTCGGCCGCGAGGGCGGCCGCCACGGCCTGGAGGCGTACCTCGATGTCTGATGCACGACTGTCGGTGTTCAAGACCTACAAGCTGTACGTCGGCGGGAAGTTCCCGCGTTCCGAGAGCGGCCGGGTGTACGAGGTGACCGACGCAAAGGGCAAGTGGCTGGCCAACGCGCCCCTGTCCTCCCGCAAGGACGCCCGGGACGCGGTGGTCGCGGCCCGCAAGGCGTTCGGCGGCTGGTCCGGGGCGACGGCGTACAACCGCGGTCAGGTCCTGTACCGCGTGGCCGAGATGCTGGAGGGCCGCCGCGAGCAGTTCGTGCGCGAGGTGGCCGACGCGGAGGGGCTGTCGAAGTCCAAGGCGGCCGCCGTCGTGGACGCGACGATCGACCGCTGGGTCTGGTACGCGGGCTGGACCGACAAGATCGCCCAGGTGGTCGGCGGCGGCAACCCGGTGGCGGGCCCGTTCTTCAACCTGTCCTCGCCCGAACCGACGGGCGTGGTCGCGGTTCTGGCCCCGCAGGAGTCGTCGTTCCTGGGCCTGGTGTCGGTGCTCGCCCCGGTGATCGCGACGGGCAACACGGCGGTCGTGGTGGCGAGCGAGAAGTCCCCGCTGCCCGCCCTGTCCCTGGCCGAGGTCCTGGCCACCTCGGACGTCCCCGGCGGCGTGGTCAACGTCCTGTCGGGCCGTACGGCCGAGATCGCGGCCCCGCTGGCGGCCCACCAGGACGTCAACGCGATCGACCTCGCGGGAGCCGACGAGGTTCTGGCGAAGGAACTGGAGATCGCCGCGGCCGACAACCTAAAGCGGGTCGTCCGTCCACAGCCTGTGGATTACGCGGAGACCCCCGGGATCGACCGCCTGACGGCGTTCCTGGAGACAAAAACGGTCTGGCACCCCACGGGGTCACTGGGCGCGTCGGGTTCCTCGTACTAGCCCACCCCCCGATACGGAAGCCCCGGCCCTCCTCCGTCCAGGAGGCCCGGGGCTTCTCCGCGTCCGCTGCGCCTCAGATCCCGAGCCGCTGCCCGATGCCGTCGAGGTCGCAGTCGAGGCTGAAGACGAACTCCCCCGGTCTGTTGCGGGACCTGCCCGAACCGGCCCAGGACGCGTTCCGGACCGGCGTGGTGGACGGCCTGCACGGCGTCGCGCTCGGCACGGCCGCGCTGTGCGCCGTGGCCTTCGCGGTGGCGTGGCTGGTCCGGGAGGTCCCGCCGCCAGGGCGATGAGTCACCTCGAGAGCGGCTCGTTCAGACGCTCCACGACCGGCATGCCCCCGATCGACGGGGCCTGGGCCACCGGCCCCGTCACCTCCCGGGACGACATCGGCTTGAAGTCGGCGACCTCGGTGCCGACGCCGTTGTCGGTCGGGTCGACTCCCGTGCCGGCGAGAGGGTTGGGCTTGAGGCCCGTGACGGCGCCGGTGGTGTGGGAGAGGGTGTCGCCCGCCGCCTCAAGGCCGGCTTGGGGGTCGGTCTTCCCCACGGAGGTGTGGACCATGTCCAGGACCGAGCCGGTGCCCGCCGCGGCCTCCGCCGCACCCACCCCCAGCGCCATGCCGGCGGTCGCGAGGACGGCCAGGGCACGCTGGGCGGTCGGCTTCATGGGGGAGTCGTGTCGGGCCATCGCTGCCACCTTCTGACGCTTTGGGTAATCGGAACGACACGAAGGGTAGTTGAGATGTGACGCGCGCATCAAAGCCGACCCGCGGGGTCGTACGGTCCCCGGTCGATGCCTCACACTGGTGTCCCGTGAGTTCTCCTCTGCCCATACCGACGCGAGTCGTGCTGCTCTGCGGCCCTTCCGGCTCCGGCAAGTCCCTTCTCGCGGCCCGCTCCGGCCTCCCGGTGCTGCGGCTCGACGACTTCTACAAGGAGGGCGACGACCCGACACTGCCCCTGGTGGCGGGGAGCTCCGACATCGACTGGGACCACCCGGACTCCTGGGACGCGGACACGGCCGTCGCCGCGATCACCGACCTGTGCCGCACGGGCCGTACGGACGTTCCCGTCTACGACCTCTCGCTCAGCGCCCGCACCGGCGACGAGACGGTCGACATCGGACGGACCCCGCTGTTCATCGCGGAGGGCGTGTTCGCCGCGGAGATCGTCGCGCGCTGCCGTGAACTCGGCGTCCTCGCCGACGCGCTGTGCCTGAGCCGGGGCCCGGTGAAGACGTTCCGCCGCCGCTTCCTGCGGGACCTGAAGGAGGGCCGCAAGTCGGTGCCGTTCCTGCTGCGCCGCGGCTGGCGGCTGATGCGCCAGGAGCGCACGATCGTCTCCCGTCAAACGGCGCTGGGCGCGTACGCCTGCGACCGCGACGAGGCGATGGGCCGGCTGGCGGCCGCTGCGGCAGGCCGGCCCGAGAACCTCCGTACGGCGGCCTAGGCGGCGGTCGGCACGAGTGCCCCGGACAGCCGGGGCACGAAGAAGAGCGCACGGAAGACGCACACGGAAGACGAGGCACAAGGAAAGCGGGACTGGACGGACCCCCCGGCCCTCCAGTCCCGCTTCCGTTCTCCCCCGTTGAGCTCCCCCGAGTCCCCACTCTCCTGCGAAGACGCCCCCCAGCGTCCGTGCAGTTCCCCCGTGGGCCCCCTTGTGGTGCTCCCCCCGACCTTCAGGCGACGAGCTCGCCGAAGGCGTCCTCCTCGTCACGGCCGAAGCTGAGGACCTCGTCCTCGCGCAGCCGGCGGAGCGACCGCCAGATGCTGGACTTCACCGTGCCGACACTGATGTCGAGGATCTCCGCGATCTCCGGGTCCGTGCGGCCCTCGTAGTAGCGCAGGACCAGCATGGTGCGCTGGAGTTCGGGCAGCCGGGCCAGCGCCTGCCACAGGACCGCGCGCAGTTCGGTGCCGCGCATCGCGTCCGTGTCGCCGGGCGTCTCCGGCAGTTCCTCGGTCGGGTATTCGTTGAGCTTGCGGCGCCGCCAGGCGCTGATGTGCAGGTTGGTCATGGTGCGGCGGAGGTATCCGCCGACCGCCGCCTTGTCACTGATCCGGTCCCACGCCCGGTAGGTCGAGAACAGCGCGCTCTGCAGCAGGTCCTCGGCCTCGAAGCGGTCACCGGTCAGGTGGTAGGCGGTTGCGTACAGGGAGGCGCGGCGCTCCTGGACGTAGGCGGTGAACTCCGCCTCCGCCATCGAGCGACGCTCCCCCGAGCCCTCCCCGTACGCGGCTCCCCCGTGAGCCTCCCCCGTCCCCGTGTTCTCCCCCGTGTGCGCGTCAACCACCGTCATGAACCCGATGTGCTGACGCCCGGTGCCGTGAGCGCACCCCCGCATTCCCCCAAGCTCTCGGCTGCGCTCGAGCAGGGAGGTGCCCCCACCGGCACCGGACTTCTCGGAACCCCGGTGCACGTCGTGCAGACGCGTGACAACTGCGCTGGTGCTGATGCCGTGCAGCGTGTTCATCTCGCGCCCCCCGTCGTGGACTTCCGATGTGCGGCCCGCCTTTCGGGGCGGGCTTCCTTGCCTGTGCCGAAAAGCTTGCCGCGGCACTTTCATGGCCGTGTCCGCCGACTGTCACAGACCTGTCACAGGGGTCGGCCACCGGCGGGCCACGGGCCGTGCACACGCGTAGGCGGTACCGGCCCGCATCGACTGGGCCCCAGCGGTCGAACCCCGGCCCCTCCATACGCCAGAATGAGCGCGTGCCTTCCCTGTTGCTGATCGAGGACGACGACGCCATCCGGACGGCCCTGGAGCTCTCACTGACGCGCCAGGGCCACCGTGTGGCGACCGCTGCCAGCGGTGAGGACGGTCTGATGCTGCTCCGCGAGCAGCGGCCGGATCTGATCGTGCTGGACGTGATGCTGCCCGGCATCGACGGGTTCGAGGTGTGCCGGCGCATCCGGCGCACGGACCAGTTGCCGATCATCCTGCTGACCGCGCGCAGCGACGACATCGACGTGGTGGTCGGGCTGGAGTCCGGCGCCGACGACTATGTCGTCAAACCGGTGCAGGGGCGGGTGCTCGACGCCCGGATCCGGGCCGTGCTGCGGCGCGGCGAGCGGGAGTCGAACGACGCGGCGAGCTTCGGCAGCCTCGTCATCGACCGCTCGGCGATGACCGTGACGAAGAACGGCGAGGACCTCCAGCTCACGCCGACCGAGCTGCGGTTGCTGCTGGAGCTGAGCCGGCGGCCCGGCCAGGCGCTGTCCCGGCAGCAGCTGCTGCGGCTGGTGTGGGAGCACGACTACCTGGGCGACTCGCGTCTCGTGGACGCGTGTGTCCAGCGGCTGCGTGCCAAGGTCGAGGACGTGCCGTCGTCCCCGACGCTGATCCGTACCGTGCGGGGTGTCGGCTACCGGCTGGACGCGCCTCAGTGACACAGGCGCACCAAGGGGGGGCCCGGGGCTGGACCGGGACGCGCAAGGGAGTTCTGTCGGGGCTGCGCTTCACCAGCCTGCGGCTGCGGCTGGTCGTCGTCTTCGGACTGGTGGCGCTGACGGCCGCCGTGTCCGCGTCCGCCATCGCGTACTGGCTCAACCGCGAGGCCGTGCTCACCCGCACCCAGGACGCCGTGCTGCGCGACTTCGAGCAGGAGATGCAGAACCGGGCGGGCGCGCTGCCCGAGCGTCCCACGCAGGACGAGCTGCAGCACACCGCGGGCCAGATGGCGGGCAGCGACCAGCGCTTCAGCGTGCTGCTGGTCGGCCGCGACGCCGCGGGCAGGACGGTCTACGGCAGCTCCGGCGGGCTGAACGGCTTCTCGCTGCAGGACGTGCCGAAGTCGCTGCGCACAGCGGTGAACAAGACGCAGAAGGTCGACGGTGCCGACAAGCACCCGTACCACCTGTACTGGCAGCGGATAGTCGACCACGACACCCCGTATCTGGTGGCCGGCACGCGGGTGATCGGCGGCGGTCCGACCGGTTACATGCTCAAGTCGCTGGAGCCGGAGGCCAAGGACCTCAACTCGCTGGCCTGGTCGCTGGGTATCGCCACGGGACTGGCGCTGATCGGCTCGGCGCTGCTGGCGCAGGCCGCGGCGACGACCGTGCTGAAGCCGGTGCAGCGGCTCGGGACGGCCGCGCGGCGGCTCGGCGAGGGCAAGCTGGACACCCGGCTGCGGGTGTCGGGGACCGATGAACTCGCCGATCTGTCGCGGACGTTCAACAACGCGGCCGAGGCGCTGGAGAAGCGGGTGGCCGAGATGGCCGCGCGCGACGAGGCGTCCCGGCGGTTCGTGGCGGACATGAGCCATGAGCTGCGCACGCCGCTCACCGCGATCACCGCCGTGACGGAGGTGCTCGAGGAGGAGCTGGAGGCGGAGACCGGCAGCATGGATCCGATGATCGAGCCGGCCGTGCGGCTGGTGGTCAGCGAGACGCGGCGGCTGAACGACCTGGTGGAGAACCTGATGGAGGTCACCCGCTTCGACGCGGGCACCGCCCGGCTGGTCCTGGACGACGTGGACATCGCCGACCAGATCACCGCCTGCATCGACGCCCGGGCCTGGCTGGACGCGGTCGAGCTGGACGCCGAGCGCGGTCTGCACGCCCGGCTGGATCCGCGCCGCCTGGACGTCATCCTGGCCAACCTCATCGGCAACGCGCTCAAGCACGGCGGCTCCCCGGTGCGGGTGTCCGTGCGGGAGGCGGACGATTCGATCGTCATCGAGGTGCAGGACCACGGGCCCGGCATTCCGGAGGACGTCCTGCCGCACGTCTTCGACCGGTTCTACAAGGCCAGCGCCTCCCGGCCGCGCTCCGAGGGCAGTGGCCTCGGGCTGTCCATCGCGCTGGAGAACGCCCACATCCACGGCGGTGAGATCACCGCGGCCAACTCGCCCGACTCGGGTGCGGTGTTCACCCTGCGGCTGCCGCGCGGCACCTCCCCCGAGGAGGAGCAGCCGGCCGGGGACGAGCCGGGGCAGGAGAGCGGCGCCGACCGGCCGCAGGGCGAGGACTCGAGGGGGAACGCATGACGACCACGCGTCTGACGGCCGCCTCCCGGCTGCTCGCCGTTCCGGCGCTGGCCGTGCTGCTGGCCGGCTGCGGGATCCGGGCCACGGAAGTGCCGACGAACTTCGGCCCCGCGCCCTCGCGGGTGCAGTGCTCCCTCTCCGAGTCGGACGTCTCCACCCAGGCGGCCCAGGGGCTGCCGGTGCAGGTGTTCCTGCTGTGCGGGTCCTCGCTGGTGACCGTCGACCGGACGGTGCGGGTCCCGGAGGGCGCGGCCGACTCCGAGCGGCGCATGCTCGTCGCGCAGGGCCTGCTGGACCAGCTCGCCACCCCGCCGTCGACCGCCGAGAAGGAAGCCGGCTACAGCACGGACGTCCGCGGCGGCATCACGGCCGGCCGGCCGCGCCCGGGCGACCCGGAGGACACGCTGCGGCTGAGCACGGCACCGGCCGGCCTCACCTCGTACGCCCTGGCGCAGATCGTGTGCACCTTCTCCGACTCGGCCGCGGCCGAGGGCGACGGCTCGGTGGTCCTGGGCGGTCCCGGGGCCGAGAGCCCGCGCCGCTACGAGTGCACCGACGAGGTGCGGGCCCGGCCGGGCAGCACGGAACCGCCGTCGAAGGACGCGGCCGCGGAGTGATCCGCCGGGGCTGTGGCGTATGCCTCACAGGGCCGACGGGGCCCCTCCCGGAACCGAAGGTGCCGGAGGCGGCGTCTTGGGGGTCGTGCAGCGTCAAGGCTCCATCGGCGGCAGCGCCGCGTTCCGTATCCGTGTGACAGGAGGTGTCCTCCTCGTCGCACACCTGGCGTTCGTCGCCTGGCTCACGCTGCGACCGCTGGACGTTCCCTGGGTGATGCCCGCCAATCTCCGGCCGTTCGCCGGTATCCGGGCCGATCTGGCCCTGGGCTGGCCCGAGGCGGCCCGCCGGATCGGGGAGGGGCTGGCCCTGCTCGCCCCGCTGGGTGTCCTCCTGCCGCTGGCGGGCGGCAGACTGGACGTTTCGCCGCTGGCGTCCCTGCTGCGCACCGTCGCGGCCGGGGCGCTGCTCTCCTGGGGCATCGAACTGCTGCAGACCGGCGTGCCCGGTCAGGTCGTCGACGTCGACTCGCTGTTCCTGAACGCCGTGGGCGTGGCCCTCGCGCACCTCGCGCTGGTCCCGGCGGGCCGCTCCTGGCTGCGCCGCCGCGCCGCCGCCCGGCCGCTGCGCACGCCCCTCCCCGCGGAGGAGCCGGCTCAGGGTCGGACCCCGACGATTCCCAGGGTCGGGATCGCCCCGTGGAGCGACGCTTTGCCCCCTTCGTCTCCGTAGCGTGGAGTGCAGATGGGGTACTCGGACGAGAGGCCTCACGCACCGACGCGAAGGAGTCGCACATGTCCCGCCTCGCCCGCCTCGCCCACCCCACCCACGGCCGCATGATCGGCGGAGTGTGCGCCGCACTGGCACGGCGCTTCGGCACCTCCGCGACGACGATGCGGGTGATCTTCCTGGTCTCGTGCCTGCTGCCCGGCCCGCAGTTCCTGCTGTACATCGCGCTGTGGATCCTGCTGCCCGCGGAGGACAGGACGCACGGCAAGGCCCGGACGGCCTGGTGACGCCGGTAGGTGAGAACGCCGATGGGGCGCACCCGCGCGGGTGCGCCCCATCGGCGTGTGGGTCCGCCTCGACGGGAGGGTCAGACGGCCGGCAGGCCGTTCACCGGCAGGCCCTTCGTCGGGAGCCCGCCGAGCAGCTTGGCGGCCGGGCCGGTCGGGCCCTGGGCGAGCAGCTGCCCGGCGACCGGCTGCGCGGCGGCGAGACCGGTGCCGGCCAGGGTCTGCCCCTGTCCCAGCGCCTCACCCGCGCCCGCCGGAAGCGTCCGGGAGAGCTGCTCGGCCGGGGCCGCCGCGGTGACGGTCTCCAGCGTCTGGGCGGTGTCCGGGAGGGCCGGGGCGGCGTTGGCGGCGCCCGCACCGGCGGCGGCGAAGGCGGCACCGAGAGCGGCGACACCGAGGGTCTTGGCAGCAGACTGCTTCATGTGAATGCGTCCTCGTAACGGGATGTCGGGTGTGAGCGGTTCGGCGACCGTATTCAGGCGGCCCCGTCCGCCGCAAACATCGAAATGCGGACGGTTGGTGAACACCGCCCGCATTCGCTGTGCGCCGATTACCCCTCGATCAGCTCTACGAGGCGCCGGAACCGCTGGTGGAAGCGGTCTGCCGGAACAGCCATTCGGATTTCAGCTCGGCATATCCGGGCTTGATCACGTCATTGATCATGGCGAGTCGTTCATCGAAAGGAATGAAAGATGATTTCATCGCATTGACGGAGAACCATTGCATGTCGTCGAGCGTGTAACCGAACGCCTCGACAAGGTGCTCGAATTCCCGGCTCATGCTGGTGTGGGACATCAGGCGGTTGTCCGTGTTGACCGTGGCCCGGAAGTGCAGCCTGCGCAGCAGACCGATGGGGTGCTCGGCGTACGAGGACGCGGCCCCGGTCTGGAGGTTGGAGCTCGGGCACAGCTCCAGCGGGATGCGCTTGTCCCGGACGTAGGAGGCGAGCCGCCCGAGTTCGACCCGGCCGTCCTCGTGGACCTGGATGTCGTCGATGATCCGCACGCCGTGACCGAGCCGGTCGGCGCCGCACCACTGCAGGGCCTGCCAGATGGAGGGCAGCCCGAAGGCCTCACCGGCGTGGATGGTGAAGTGGTTGTTCTCGCGCTTGAGGTATTCGAAGGCGTCGAGGTGCCGGGTGGGCGGGTAGCCGGCCTCGGCACCTGCGATGTCGAAGCCGACGACTCCCAGATCGCGGTAGCGGTTGGCGAGTTCGGCGATCTCCAGGGCGCGGGCCGCGTGCCGCATGGCGGTGAGCAGCGCGCCCACGCGGATGCGCAGACCGCTCTCCCGGGCGCGCCGCTCCCCCTCCCGGAAGCCCTCGTTGACGGCCTCGACGACCTCTTCCAGCGTCAGGCCGCCCTCCAGGTGCTGCTCGGGGGCGTAGCGCACCTCGGCGTAGACGACGCCGTCGGCGGCCAGGTCCTCGGCGCACTCGGCGGCGACCCGGACCAGGGCGTCACGGGTCTGCATGACGCCGACGGTGTGCGAGAACGTCTCCAAGTACCGTTCCAGGGAACCGGAGTCGGCGGCCTCGCGGAACCAGACGCCGAGTTTCTCGGGGTCGCTGTCGGGAAGCTGGGAGTAGCCGCAGGTGCGGGCGAGTTCGACGATCGTGCCGGGGCGCAGACCGCCGTCGAGGTGGTCGTGCAGCAGAACCTTGGGCGCCCGGCGGATCTGGTCCGGTGTCGGGGTGTTCGCAATGGTCTGGCTCGTCATTTCCGCACTGTAACGCCTACGCGCGTAGACGGCGCCTTTCCGGACGCTTGGCGTTTTCGTCGATACGTAACGGTGACCCCGAGGACGGGTCGAGTACACCCGCGCTTCTGACACTGTTCTGTCATGGCACTCCAAGCGACGCCGGTTCGCAGGGCCCGGCTGGGCAGGGCACTCGGTCCGCAGCCGACGGCGGTGAGCGGCGCGGTGCTGCTGCTCCCCGGCGGCGACGAGGTCTCCGGCCGCAGACCCTCGCCCCTGCTGGCGGCCGCGTCGGTGCGTGCCGTCGGGCGCCGCCTGGCCCGCGCGGGCCGGGACGAGGGTCTCGCCGCGCACTTCGTGCACTACCGCTGCCGCGGCTGGAACGGCGGCGAGGCCAATCTCGCACGGGACGCGACCTGGGCGGCCGACGAGGTCGTCCGGCGGTACGGGGACGTCCCGGTCTGCCTCGTCGGTCTCGGCATGGGCGGCCGGGCCGGGCTGCGGGCGGGGGGCCACGAAGCCGTCAACTCCGTGCTGGCACTCGCCCCCTGGCTGCCGGAGGAGGACGTCACCGCGCCACCCGAACCGGTGAAGCAGCTGGTCGGGCGCCAGGTGCTGATCGTGCACGGCACGAACGACGGGCGGACGGATCCGGAGCTGTCGTTCCGGCTGGCGGCACGGGCGAAGAAGGCGAACCGGGACGTGTGCCGGTTCGAAGTGCACGCGGACGGGCACGGGTTGCACCAGTACCGGGACGAAGTGCTGGCTCTGGCCGAGGATTTCGTGCTGGGGGCGTTGTTCGGGCGGGCGGTGTCGCGGCCCGTGCGGGACGCGTTCGCGGCGCCGCCGCCGTTGGGGTTGCGGATGCCGTTGGCCTCCGGCTTTGGGCGGAGACGATAGCGCCGTAGGGGTTGAGCGTGTCTTCGGGGTGCAGGTTGTGCGTGGCTTGTCGCGCAGTTCCCCGCGCCCCTGAGGTCCGCTGCCGTTCAGGTGGGCAGCAAGCTGCCCCTTCTCGAGAGCAGGAACCTCTTGAAGGCTGCCACCGGGGGTGTGTCCGGGTGGCCTTCCAGCCAGGCCACGCCGATTTCGCGGACCGCCCTGGGGGCCGTCACCGTCAGTTCCACCACGCCCGGGCGGGGCACGGCCGGCGGCGGCAGGAGGGCCACCCCGAGGCCCGCCGCCACCAGGCCCCTCAGCGTTTCCGCCTCCTCGCCCTCGAACGCGATGCGGGGCTTGAAGCCGGCCTCCTTGCAGAGGTCGTCGGTGATGCGCCGCAGGCCGTAGCCGGGTTCCAGGGTGACGAACATTTCGTCGGACGCCTCGGCGAGGCGGATACGGCGGCGCCCGGCGAGGGAGTGGTCGGCGGGGACGACCAGGCGCAGCTTCTGCTCGTCCAGGCGGCGGGCCACCAGGTCGGGGGCGTCCGGCACCGGGGACGTCAGGCACAGGTCGAGCTCGCCGGCGCGCAGGCGCTCCAGCATGGCCTCGCCGTAGTTCTGGACGAGGCTGAAGCGGACGCGCGGGTGGTCGGCGCGGAAGGCGTGCAGGAGGCCCGGGACGGTCTCGGCGCCCATGGTGTGCAGGAAGCCGAAGGCGACCTTGCCGGTGGTCGGGTCGGCGTCGGCGCGCACCTCCTCGGCGGCGCGCTCGATCTCGGCCAGGGCGCGCTCCACGGAGGCGAGGAAGGTGCGGCCGGCCGGGGTGAGGGAGACCGTGCGGCCGTGCCGGGCGAACAGGTCGACACCCAGGTCCTGCTCCAGGCGGGCCATGGAGCGGGAGAGGGTCGACTGGGGGACGTTCATCTCCTGGGCGGCGCGGGTGACGTGCTCGGTGCGGGCGACGCCCGCGAAGTACGCGAGGCGCGGAGCCAGCAGCTTCGACATCTCCGCCATGTCTTCTGTGTCACTACTCGGTGGCAGGCGACCCTGTGAGCTCTGTTGATGCACCATGGGAACGATTATGAACGTTCCATGCATTGGACGGATGAGTGGGGGCGTCCGTAGGTTCGAGGCATGTCTCCCGCCAGTACCGGGGCGTCCACCGTCGTGGGCGCCGATGCCTCTGTCCCTGCCGTCGACTCACGCGTCTCCCCGGGCGGCCCCGGCTACCGCCGGATGAGTTTCGCCCTCTTCCTCGCGGGTGTCGCGACCTTCGCGCTGCTGTACTCCACCCAGGCACTGCTCCCGCTGATCTCCGGCGAGTTCGGGGTGGCGGCGAGCGACGCGAGCTGGACGGTGGCCGCCGCGACGGGCGGACTGGCGCTGTTCGTCCTGCCGATGAGCGCCCTGTCGGAGCGCTTCGGACGCCGGGCGGTCATGACCGCGTCGCTGGCCGTGGCCGTCACGCTCGGGCTGCTGGTGCCCTTCGCCCCCTCCCTCGGCGTGCTGATCGCGCTGCGGGCCCTGCAGGGCGCCGCCCTGGCCGGACTGCCGGCGTCGGCGACCGCGTACCTCGCGGAGGAGGTCACCCCCAAGGCTCTGGTCACCGCGATCGGCCTGTTCGTCGCCGGCAACAGCGTCGGCGGGATGAGCGGCCGCGTCATCACCGGCTGGGTCGCGCAGGAGTGGGGCTGGCGGGCCGCCGTCGGGGTCATCGGTGTGATCGCGGTGGCGTGCGCGGTGGCCTTCCGGCTGCTGCTGCCCGCCCCGCGGCACTTCCGGGCCGGCTCGCTGCGACCGGGCGTCCTGGCCCGGACCGTCCGCGACCACCTCTCCAACCCTCTGCTGTGCCGGCTGTACGCGATCGGCGCGCTGTTCATGACGGTGTTCGGCGGCGTGTACACGGTCATCGGCTACCGGCTGACCGAGGCCCCGTTCTCCCTGCCGCAGGGCATCATCGGCTCCATCTTCCTGGTGTACCTGGTGGGCACGGCGTCGGCGTCGACCGCGGGCCGGCTGGTCGGCCGGCTGGGCCGCCGGGGCGCCCTGTACGCGGCGGGCGGTACGACCACGGCGGGCCTGCTGCTGTCCCTGGCGGGCACCCTCCCGCTGGTCCTGCTGGGCCTGGTCCTGATCACGGCGGGCTTCTTCGCGGGCCACGCGGTGGCCTCCTCGGCGGTCAGCAAGACGGCCACGCACGGCCGCGCCCAGGCCTCGGCGCTGTACCAGTCCGCGTACTACATCGGCTCCAGCGCGGGCAGCACGGTCGGCGCGATCGCCTTCCACGCGGGCGGCTGGGCCGGGACGGTCGGGGTCGGGCTGCTGGCGGTCCTGGGCGTCGTGACGATCACCGTCTTCGGAACCCGGGCGGCCCGGCTGCGGCGCCGCCACCTGGCCGCGGCTGCCTGAGCACCGCCGCCGATCCCCCTGCCCGGGGCCGGTTGTCAGTGGGTGCGGATACCGTCCGCGTCGGCTGACCACCGGACCGAGCAGGGGGATTTCTCATGGAGTTCCGGATCGACCGTACGCAGTTCGCCGACGCCGTGGGCCGGGCGGCACGCGCGCTGCCCGGGCGGACACCGGTGCCGGTGCTGGGCGGGCTGCTGCTGGAGGCGGACGCGGGGCGGCTGGCCGTGACGGGGTTCGACTTCGAGGCGGCGGTCCGGGTCGAGGCCGACGCGGAGACAGCCGGGCCCGGGCGGGTGCTCGTCCCGGGGCGGCGGCTGCTGGACGTCTGCCGGGTGCTGCCGGACGGGCCGGTGAGCTGCGCGCTGGAGGCCTCGCGGTTCACGGTGGAGGCGGACGGCACCCGCTTCGGGCTGTCGACGCTGCCGCTCGCCGAGTACCCGTCCCCGCCTGCGCCGCCCGCGCCCTACGGCACCGTGGACGCGGCCGCGTTCGCGACCGCCGTCGCCCAGGTCGCGGTCGCCGCCGGACGCGACGACACCCTGCCGCTGCTGACGGGCGTCCAGCTGTCCCTCGACGGCGGGGACATGACCCTGGCCGCCTCGGACCGCTACCGGTACGCGGTGCGCCGGCTGGAGTGGAAGCCGGAGGCCTTTGGCGCCGACGGGGCCGTGCGGGCCCTGCTGCCGGCGCGGCGGCTGCTGGACCTGGCGCGGTCGCTGGGACGGTGCGGGGACGTGCGGATCGGGTGGGAGCCGGGCGGGGGCGGCGGGCTGGTCGGCTTCGAGGGCGGGCGGACCCGGACCGCGCTGCGCCTGCTGGACGGGCGGCTGCCCGGATACGCGTCGCTGTTCGACATGACGGGGGCCGCGGTCGCCGAGGTGGAGCGCGAGGGGCTCGCGGAGGCGGTGCGCCGGGTCGCCGTGGTGGCGGAGGCGAACAGTCCGGTGCGGCTGGACTTCTCGGGCGACGGCTCCGTACGGCTGCGCGCGGGCTTCGGGGACGACGTGGCGGCCCAGCGGCTGCCCGCCACGCTGAGCGGCGCCGACGAGGTGCCGGTGGCGTTCAACCCGGCCTACCTGCTGGACGCGCTGACGTCCTTCGAGAGCCCGCGGATCCGGCTGGAGCTGCTGGGCGCGGGGCAGCGGGCGCTGCTGCACGCCGTGCCGGACGCCCCGGACGACGGGGAGACGGGCACGGGGGCGGGGGCCGGGGCGCACCACCGGCATCTGCTCATGTCGGTCAAGGAGCTCCTGTGAAGACCGGACGGCCCGTGGCGGCCGGTCTCGATCACCCGCTTCCACCTGCGCTTTCGTGCACTCGGGGGGCCGTTGTCAGTGGGCTGCGGTAGCTTCCGAAGTGCTGGGGCGCAACGGCGCGTGAACAGAACGTCCACAGGGGTGGGTGGAGATGGCGAACGGCACGGCGGCACCGACGGACCTGGACACCAGGCTGGAGGCACACCGGACGGAGCTGACGGGGTACTGCTACCGGATGCTCGGCTCGTCCTTCGAGGCCGAGGACGCGGTGCAGGACACGATGGTCCGCGCCTGGCGCAGCTACGACAAGTTCGAGGGCCGCTCCAGCCTGCGCTCCTGGCTCTACCGGATCGCGACCAACGTGTGCCTGGACATGCTGACCGCGGGCAACAAGCGGGCCCGGCCCATGGACCTGACCGATTCCACCCCGCTCGCCCAGGCCGCCCTCTCCCCCCGCCCGGACAACACCTGGCTGGAGCCCATGCCGGACGCCCGCGTGCTGCCCACGACCGGTGACCCGGCGGAGGCGGCGGTCGCCAAGGAGTCCGTGCGGCTCGCCTTCATGGCCGCCCTGCAGCAGCTCCCGGCCAAGCAGCGGGCCGTGCTGATCCTGCGCGAGGTCCTGGCCTGGAAGGCCAGCGAGGTCGCCGAATTGCTGGACACCTCGGTGGCGTCGGTGAACAGCGCCCTCCAGCGGGCCCGCGCCACGCTGGCCGACCGGCAGGAGCCGGGCGCCGACGCGGCCGTCTCCGACCCGCTGGACGAGGACCAGAAGAAGCTGCTGGACCGCTATGTGGCGGCCTTCGAGGGCTACGACATGACGGCCCTGACGGCCCTGCTGCACGAGGACGCGGTCATGACGATGCCGCCGTTCGACCTGTGGCTGACCGGCACGCGGGACATCACCGGCTTCATGACCACCCTGGGCGCTCCCTGCGCGGGCTCCCGGCTGGTGCCCGTCCAGGTCAACGGCCTGCCGGGGTTCGCGCAGTACAAGCCGGACCCCGAGAAGGGCGGCTTCGTGCCGTGGGCGGTCCAGGTGCTGGAGATCTCAGACGGCCGGATCACCGGGTTCCACTGCTTCCTCGACACCCAGCGCTGGTTCCCGCTCTTCGACCTCCCCCTCCACCTCGAAGCGGAGACCGACCAGGTCGAGCAGGGCGCTTAGGGCCGGGTCGGGGTCGCGCAGCCGGATCCGGCCCCCGGCGCGACGGGCGGCCAGCTGGAGCCTCGCCAGGACGTCGACGGCGGTGAGGCCCGGCGGCCCCAGGCCTCCGACATCGCACACCACGACCCGGGCACCGCTGCGGTGCAGCAGTGCCCGCACATCCTCGCTGAGCCCTCTCACCTCGTCCCGGGTAACAGGGCCGGGCAGTACGAGCACGGGCGGTGTCATGGCGTCCACGATCGGTAGACCGGGCGGGCGGCTGTAACTCATCGCGGCTGTCCGTCCTGCCGGGCCGCCGTGCGGCGATCGGCGCCGGGAAGATCACATTGACCGGGGCAGCGCCTTCCCCGGAGGGTTGGCTGTATGCCCCAACCATCTGCCCCCGCCGCGCTGCCCGATGCCTTCCTCGCCGGTGGGGAGGTGCCGTGCGGGGGGTGCTGAGCGGGTTCGCGGTCATCGCCGTCGTCATCGGCGTCGGCTATCTGATCGGCCGCCGGGGGTATCTGGGCGGCGGCGGCCGCGAGGTCCTCACCAAGCTCGCCTTCCACGTGGCGTCCCCGGCGCTGCTCTTCACGACCCTCGCGCAGGCCGACCTGTCGGTGATCTTCTCCGACCGGCTGCTGGTCACGGCGATGAGCACGGCTGCGGCCGCGGGTGTCTTCGTGACGGTCGGTGCGGCGCGGGGCTGGGGCGTGGGGCGGACGACGATCGGCGCGCTGTGCTCCAGTTACGTCAACTCCGGGAACCTGGGCATCCCGATCGCCGTGTACGTGCTGGGCGACGCGTCGCTGGTCGCGCCGGTGCTGCTGTTCCAGCTCGTCGGGGTGACGCCGGTGGCGCTGACGGTCCTGGACCTGGCGAGCGGTGGGGAGAAGCGGCCGCTGTGGCAGCGGCTGCTCACGCCGCTGCGCAATCCGATCGCCCTGGGTTCCCTGGCCGGGGTGGCGGTCTCGGCGTCGGGCCTCAGGGTGCCCGGACCTCTGCTGGACCCCCTCACCCTGATCGGCAACATGTCGGTCCCGGCGGTCCTGCTGGCCTTCGGCATCTCCCTGCGCGGCAGCACGCTTCCGCTGCGGGGCGCGGAGCGGGCCCCGGTGCTCCTCGCCGTGTCCCTGAAATCCGTGGTCCAGCCTCTGGCAGCCTGGACCTTCGCAGCGGGCCTCTTCGGCCTGCGCGGGGCGTCTCTGCTCGACGTGGTGGTGACGTCGGCCCTGCCGGCCGCCCAGAACCTGTTCACCTACGCGAGCAGCTACCGGGTGGGCGAGGTGCTGGCGAGGGAGGCGATCCTGCTGTCGACGGTGCTTGCCGTGCCGGTTCTGGTGGTGGTGGCGGCGGTGCTGGGGTGACTCAGTTCTCCGGGAACTCGCCGGTGTCGATGACAAGGTCGAAGGGAGCCGGCAGCTTGATCGACTCGCCGAACTTCGCGGTGCCCAGGGGGCGGTAGACATCGCCCTTGGGCTCGCCGTAGAGCGTCACGGTGGGGCCGTCGGCAGCCCAGCGGTCCACGAGGAGGTAGAGCGGAATACCGGCAGTGGCATAGGCGGCCGGCTTGCTGACCCGGTCGTGGCGAGCGTTGGACTTGGACGTGACCTCGACTACGAGTTCGGCGAGGGCGGCCGGGATGTGGGTGTCCGTGTCTGCGTCCTCCCGCACGGGGGCCACCACGAGATCTGGGATGAGCATGCCGAGACGTGACGGCACGGCGATCGCCAGTGTCTGGAAAATCTCCCAGTTCTCGGGGATCACGGAGTAGAGGCGACGCTGGATGCGGGCCGCGATCACATTGTGGCGGTAAGCGGGAGCAGGTGACACGGTGATGATCCCCTCGATGATCTCCACCTTGCTGCCCTCGGGCCAATCCATCTCCTCCCAGAACCGGACGAGGTCGTCCCAGCTCTGCTCGGGGTCCTGGCTCACGGTGAGTGCGCTCATGGCGGGTCTCCCATCGGTGCGTCACCGATCCCAGCATGCCGAACGGGACCGGCGGCGGTCCACCGATCCCGTTCACCCGTAAGGGGAAACCCCAGCTCAGGCGATACGTTCCAGCACCACCGGCGACGCCGTGACGTCCGTGCCCTCGGCCGCGATGTCGTAGGAGCCCTCGATCGACGTCAGGGCGTACTCGAAGCGTTCGGGGGTGTCGGTGTGGAGGGTCAGGAGGGGCTGGCCCTCGGTCACCCGGTCGCCGGGCTTGGCGTGCAGTTCGACGCCCGCGCCCGCCTGCACCGGGTCCTCCTTGCGGGCCCGGCCCGCGCCGAGGCGCCAGGCGGCGACGCCGATGTCGTAGGCGTCGAGGCGGCTCAGGACGCCGGAGGACGGGGCCTTGATCACGTGCTGCTCGCGGGCGACCGGCAGGGCCGCGTCCGGGTCGCCGCCCTGCGCCGCGATCATGCGGCGCCAGACGTCCATCGCCGAGCCGTCGGCCAGGGCCTTCGCCGGGTCGGCGTCCTTGATGCCGGCCGCGTCGAGCATCTCGCGGGCGAGGGCGATCGTCAGCTCGACGACGTCCGAGGGGCCGCCGCCCGCAAGGACCTCGACCGACTCGCGGACCTCCAGCGCGTTGCCGGCCGTCAGCCCCAGCGGGGTGGACATGTCCGTCAGCAGCGCGACCGTCTTCACGCCGTGGTCGGTGCCGAGGCCGACCATCGTGGAGGCCAGTTCGCGGGCGTCATCGAGCGTCCGCATGAAGGCGCCGGTGCCGACCTTGACGTCCAGGACCAGCGAGCCCGTGCCCTCGGCGATCTTCTTGGACATGATCGAGGACGCGATCAGCGGGATCGCCTCGACCGTGCCGGTGACGTCCCGCAGCGCGTAGAGCTTCTTGTCGGCGGGGGCGAGGCCGTCACCGGCGGCGCAGATCACCGCGCCGGTGGTGTCGAGGACGTTCAGCATCTCCTCGTTGGACAGCAGCGCACGCCAGCCGGGGATGGACTCCAGCTTGTCGAGGGTGCCGCCGGTGTGGCCGAGGCCGCGGCCCGACAGCTGCGGGACGGCCGCGCCGCAGGCGGCGACCAGGGGGGCCAGCGGCAGCGTGATCTTGTCGCCGACGCCGCCGGTGGAGTGCTTGTCGGCGGTCGGGCGGGACAGGGACGAGAAGTCCATGCGCTCGCCGGAGGCGATCATCGCGGCCGTCCAGCGGGCGATCTCGCGGCGGTTCATGCCGTTCAGCAGGATCGCCATGGCGAGAGCGGACATCTGCTCGTCGGCGACCTCCCCGCGGGTGTACGCGTCGATGACCCAGTCGATCTGCGCGTCGCTGAGCTCACCGCGGTCCCGCTTGGTGCGGATGACGGAGATGACGTCCATGGCCATGGCTTGGCTTCCTTCCGAGGTTTCCAGAAGCCGTACGGCCCCTCTGAGCCGGTCGCGTGAGCAACTCAGAGGGGCCGCACGGAAATTACTTGCTGAGGTGCTCCGGGCCGAAGGCCTGGGGCAGCATCTCCGAGAGCGGCAGGATCCCCGCCGGGGTCTCCAGGAGGAGGTCCGGGCCGCCGAACTCGTGGAGCAGCTGGCGGCAACGGCCGCACGGGACGAGCGTGTCGCCGTCGCGGTCGACGCAGGTGAAATGCGTCAGCCGGCCGCCGCCGGTGTTGTGCAGCTCGGACACCAGGCCGCACTCGGCGCACAGGCCGAGTCCGTACGAGGCGTTCTCGACGTTGCAGCCGGAGACGATCCGGCCGTCGTCGACCAGGGCCGCCACGCCGACCGGATAGCCGGAGTACGGGGCGTACGCCCGGGACATGGCGTCCCGGGCCACCGCACGCAGCTTCTCCCAGTCGACGTCCGGGCCGGTGCCGGTCACTTGCCCTGTCCCTTCCGGTACGGCAGCCCGTCCGCCTTCGGCATGCGCAGCCGCTGCGCGGACATGGCGAGGACCACCAGGGTGATGACGTACGGCGTGGCGGAGACGACCTGGTTCGGGACCTCGTCGGTGGTCGCGTACCAGGCGAACACCAGGGCGGCGACGACCGCGGTGATCATCGACGGGACGTACTTCTTGCGGACCACCAGGAAGATCGCCCCGATGATCAGCAGCAGCGCGCCGAGCAGCAGCAGGGCGTGCACGTTGGCCGAGCCGCCGCGCAGGTTGAGGCTGTCGGTGTAGCCGAACAGGCCCGCGCCGAGGGCGAGACCGCCCGGCATCCAGTTGCCGAAGATCATCGCCGCGAGGCCGATGAAGCCGCGCCCGCTGACCTGGCCCTCCAGGTAGAAGGGGTTGGCGACGAGCGACAGGAAGGCACCGCCGAGGCCGGCCAGACCACCGGAGATGACGACCGCGATGTACTTGTACTTGTAGACGTTGACGCCGAGGGACTCGGCGGCGACCGGGTTCTCGCCGCAGGAGCGCAGCCGCAGGCCGAACGCGGTGCGCCACAGGACCCACCAGGTGCCGGGGATCAGCGCGATGGCGATGAGGGTCAGCCAGGACACGTTGGTGACCAGGCCGCCGAGCAGGCCGGAGATGTCCGAGATCAGGAACCAGCCCTTGTCGTTGAGCTCCCTGAGGCCGTCGGACAGGCCGGGCACCGTGAAGTTGCCGAGGGATTCCACCGCCGGGGACTGCTTGGCGGAGCCGCCCGTGTGGCCCTCGAAGGCGAGGGGCGCGAGGTAGCGGGTGGCGCCGAGGGCGAGGATGTTGATGGCCACACCGGAGACGATGTGGTTGACGTTGAAGGTGACGGTCACGAAGGCGTGCAGCAGACCGCCGATCGCGCCGCCGAGGATGCCGACCAGGACACCGGTCCACGGGCCCCACTGGAAGCCGGCCCAGGCGCCGAACCAGGTGCCGAGGATCATCATGCCCTCGAGGCCGATGTTGACCACGCCCGCGCGCTCGGCCCACAGACCGCCGAGACCGGCGAGGCCGATCGGCACGGCGAGCTGCAGGGCGGTGGACATCTGGCTGACGTTGGTGATGCCGTCGGCGCCGGTGATGAGGCGGACGATCGAGGTGAGCGCCAGTCCGCCGGCGATGATCAGCAGCAGGACGGGCCACGACAGGCGGCGGCCGGTCGGCGCCGCGGGCTGCAGCGTGGGCTGGTTGACGTCGGTCGCGGTGGTCATCGGCCAGCCACCTCCTTCGTGTTCTGAGCGCCGAGGACGTGTCCGGCGGCGAGTTCGGCGCCGACGCGACGCTGCTGGCGGCGCAGACCCCATTCGCGGACGGCCTCGTAGGAGACGACGACCGAGAGGACGATCAGGCCCTGCATGATGACCGCGATCTCCTTGTCGTAGCCGTGGAAGTCCAGCTCGGGCGAGGCCTTGTCGAGCCAGGCCCACAGCAGGGCGGCGAAGGCGATGCCGACCGGGCTGTTGCGGCCGAGCAGGGCGATGCCGATGCCGAGGAAACCGATGCCGGTGGGGAAGTTGAGGTCGTAGGTGTGGCTGTCGCCGAGCAGGATCGGCAGGCCGGCCAGGCCCGCGATGCCGCCGGAGATCAGCATGGCGGTCAGCACCATGCGCTTGGGGTCGACGCCACTGGCCGCGGCGGCGGTCGACGAGGCGCCGGAGGCGCGCAGGTCGAAGCCGAAGCGGGTGCGGTTGAGGACGACCCAGTAGCCGATGCCGAGCAGGACGGCGAGCAGCACCAGGCCGTAGATCTCACCGGCGTCGCCCAGGCTGATACCGGGGATCCAGCCGGACTCGGACATCTCGCCGGTGGTGTTGTTGTTGCCGGCCTTGACGCCGAAGACGTTCGGCAGCCACATGTAGGCGATCACGGAGGTGGCGATCGCGTTGAGCATGATCGTGGCGACCACCTCGCTGACGCCACGGGTGACCTTGAGGACACCGGCGATGCCGGACCAGAAGGCGCCGGTGAGGACGGCGGTCAGGAGCAGCAGCGGGACCTGCAGTGCGGCCGGCAGGGCCACATGGGCACCGACGATGGCGGCCATCATGGCGCCGAGCTGGTACTGGCCGTCGACGCCGATGTTGAACAGGTTCATGCGGAAGCCGATGGCCACCGCGAGGGCCGCGATGTAGTACATCGAGGCCTGGTTGATGATCAGGACCTGGATGTCGGAGAAGCCCAGCTGCTCGAACATCAGGGCGAACGGCTCGAAGGGGCTCTTGCCCGAGGCGAGCAGCACGATCGCGCTCAGGACGAAGGCCACGGCCAGCGCGATGACCGGACCGGCCACCGCGAGGAGCAGGCGCTCCTTGTCGAACTTCTTCATCAGCGGGCCTCGTCTTCCGGAGACTCGGGGGCGTCGGCCTTCGAGGTCTCGGGGGTGTCGTCGTGCTCGAGGTGGCCGGTGGCGGCACCGGTCATGGCCGAGCCGAGCTCCTCGGGGGTGATGGTCGCCGGGTCGGCGTCCGCGACCAGCTTGCCGTTGTAGATCACGCGCAACGTGTCGGACAGCCCGATCAGCTCGTCCAGGTCGGCGGAGATCAGCAGCACGGCCAGGCCCTCGCGGCGCGCCTCGCGGATGTGGTCCCAGATGGCGGCCTGGGCGCCGACGTCCACGCCCCGGGTGGGGTGCGCGGCGATGAGGAAGCGCGGCTTGTGGCTCATCTCGCGGCCGACGATCAGCTTCTGCTGGTTGCCGCCCGACAGGGAGGCCGCGGTGACGTCGATGCCGGGGGTGCGGACGTCGTACTCCGTCACGATCCGGCGGGTGTCCTCCTGGGCCGCCTTCGGGTCCAGCCAGACGCCCTTGGCGAGGGGCTTCTCGGTGACGTGGCCGAGGATGCGGTTCTCCCAGAGGGGTGCCTCCAGCAGCAGACCGTGGCGGTGCCGGTCCTCGGGGATGTAGCCGATGCCCTGCTCGCGGCGCCTGCGGGTGGGCCAGGCGGTGATCTCCTCGTCGGCGAGCCGGATGGTGCCGGTGTCGGCGGCGCGGAGCCCGATGAGGGCGTCGACGAGTTCGGTCTGGCCGTTGCCCTCGACACCGGCGATGCCGAGAATCTCGCCCGCGTGGATGGTGAAGCTGATGTCGTCCAGGAGGGCCTTGCCGCCGGGAGCCGCGAGGCGGAGCTTGTCGACGCTGATGACCGGGCGGTCGGTGACCGTGGACTCGGCCGTCTCGGGCGTGGGCAGCTCGCTGCCGACCATCATCTCGGCGAGCTGACGGGGCGTCGTCTCGGAGGGGACGGCGGTGCCGACGGTGGTGCCGCGGCGGATGACGGTGATCTCGTCGGCGACGGAGAGCACCTCGCCGAGCTTGTGGGAGATGAAGATGACCGACAGGCCCTCGGAGCGCAGTTCCCGCAGGTTGGCGAAGAGCGCGTCCACTTCCTGCGGCACGAGCACGGCGGTCGGCTCGTCGAGGATGAGGGTGGTGGCGCCGCGGTAGAGGACCTTGAGGATCTCCACGCGCTGGCGGGCGGCGACACCGAGCTCCTCGACGAGGAGGTCGGGCTCGACGCCGAGGCCGTAGCGCTCGGAGAGCTCCTTGATCTTGCGGCGGGCCTTGGCGCCGATGCCGTAGAGCTTCTCGCTGCCGAGCACCACGTTCTCGAGGACCGTGAGGTTGTCGGCGAGCATGAAGTGCTGGTGGACCATGCCGATGCCGCGGACGATGGCGTCGGCCGGCGACGAGAAGGCGACCTGCTCGCCGCCCACGGCGATGGTGCCCTCGTCCGGCTTCTGCATGCCGTAGAGGATCTTCATCAGCGTGGACTTGCCGGCGCCGTTCTCGCCGACCAGGGCGTGCACGGTGCCCTTGCGGACGGTGAGGTGGATGTCGTGGTTGGCCACGACTCCGGGGAAACGCTTGGTGATCCCGGCGAGTTCGACGGCGGTCACCGATTCGTTGACCGCCGCTCCGGCCGGAGGGCTGCTGGACGCGTTGATGGCGCACTCTCCTGGGGACGGGGGCCGTCTACGCGCGTAGCGCCCCTACGGCATACAAAGGGGCCGACGCCCCGCGGCAACGGGGCACGAGGAGCAGCTCCCCGTACCCCGTCGAGCGGACGTAACCCCGGGGGTTACCGCCTGCTTCGAGGCAGTCGCTCGTCAGCTGCTCTTGACCTTGATCTCGCCGCTGATGATCTTCTCCTTGGCCGTCTTGATGGCTGCCTGGAGCTCGGCGTCGTCCGCGAACTTCGGGTTGGAGTTCGACAGGCTCACCTCGCCGGACTTCAGATCGCCACGAACGATACCGGTCTCGGGCTTGCCGTCCTCGACCGACTTCGCCAGGTTGTACACCGCCTTGGCGACGTCCTTCATCGCCGACGTCAGGATGGAGTCCTTGTACTTGGCAAGGGCTTCCTGCTGGTACTGGTCGGAGTCGACGCCGATGGCCCACACCTTCTTGGCGGCGGCGGCCTCGATGACACCCTGACCGGACAGACCGGCGGCCGCGTAGACGACGTCGGCCTTCTTCTCGATCTGGCCCTCGGCAGCCGTCTTGCCCTTGTCGGGGCTGGCGAAACCGCCCTCCTCGGCGGTCTGCGTCAGGTACTGCGAGAGCACCTTGACCTTGGGGTCGGTGTCCTTGACGCCCTGCGCGAAGCCCGCCTGGAACTTGTGGATCAGCGGGATGTCCACGCCGCCGACGAAGCCGACGACCTTGGTCTTGCTGGTCTTGGCGGCGGCGACGCCGGCCAGGTAGGAGGCCTGCTCCTCGTTGAAGACCAGGTCGGCCACGTTCTTGGTGTTGATCGTGGCGTCGTCGACGATGCCGAAGGTGGTCTTCGGGAACTTCTCCGCGGCACCCTTCACGGCGGCGGCGTACGCGTAGCCGACACCGATGACCGGGTTGTAGCCCTGCTTGGCCAGGGAGACCAGGCGCTGCTCCTTGTCGGCGTTCGTCTCGCCCTCGGTGGGCTCCACGTCGGCCGTCTGGTACCCGAACTCCTTCTTCGCCTGCTCCAGACCCGCGTAAGCGGCGTCGTTGAAGGACTGGTCGCCCTTGCCGCCGACGTCGTAGGCGATGGCGAGGCCCTTGTCGCCCTTCGAGTCCGACGACCCGGCAGAGGTCGAGGTGCCGCCGCAGGCGGAGAGCGCGAGGGCCAGGGAGGCGGTCGCTGCGCCTGCGACCGTGATCCGGGAAATCCGGCGCATGTGTGGGTGCTCCTGTCGTACAACCGAGGTGCACAGCGCCGGACGGTTCAGCTTCAGCGCTGGCTTCGCCGCAGATTAACGCGCGTAGACCTGCCTGAAAACCCCTTCTGTCCACCTTGTTATGCGCCCGTGGCCAAGCCATCACCCGGGCTTGGCCGGGGCGTTGCCGACCGCAAACGGGGCGTGGCGCTGGGTGATCCGTTTCCGGGGCGGCCGGGGAACGCGAAGCGGGCGGGCACCCAGGGGGTGCCCGCCCGCTCCGGCTGGTCAGACCGGCCGGATCACTCGGTGTTGACCTTGATCTTGCCGTCGATGATCTCCTGCTTGGCCTTGTTCACCGCGTCCTGGAGCCCCGCGACCTTCGCGTACGCCGGGTTGGACTCCGACAGGCCCACGCCGTTGACCTTCAGGTCGAAGGTCCGGGTGCCGGACAGCGGCTTGTCGTCCTGGACCGACTTGGACAGGGCGTAGACCGCGCCGCCGACGTCCTTGAGCGCGGAGGTGAGGATGTAGTTCTTGTACGGCGCGAGAGCGGCCTGCTTGTACTGGTCGGAGTCGACGCCGATCGCCCAGGCCTTCGCCTTGGCGGCGGCCTCGATGACACCCTGGCCGGACAGACCGGCGGCCGCGTAGAGCACGTCGGCCTTCTTCTCGATCTGGCCCTCGGCGGCGGCCTTGCCCTTGTCGGGGCTGGAGAAGCCGCCCTCCTCGGCCGTCTGGGTGAGGTACTGCGACAGGACCTTCACCCCGGGCTTGGTGTCCTCGACACCTTGCTTGTAGCCGGCCTCGAACTTGTGGATCAGCGGGATGTCCACACCGCCCACGAAGCCGACGACGTCGCTCTTCGTGGCCTTGGCGGCGGCGACACCGGCGAGGTACGAGGCCTGCTCCTCGGCGAAGACGAGGGAGGCGACGTTCTTGCCCGGGACGACGGAGTCCACGATGCCGAAGGTCGTCTTCGGGTACTTGGCGGCCACGGCCTTCATCGCCGGGCCGTAGGCGAAGCCGACACCGATGACCGGGTTGTAGCCCTGCTTGGCCAGCGACGCCAGACGCTGCTCCTTGTCGGCGTTCGTCTCGCCCTCGGTGGGCTCGATGTCGGCCGTCTTGTAGCCGAACTCGTCCTTGGCCTTCGTCAGGCCGGCGTAGGCGGCGTCGTTGAAGGACTGGTCGCCCTTGCCGCCGACGTCGTACGCGATGGCGACGCCGCGGTCGCTGCTGTCGCTGTCGCCGCTGTCACTGCTGGTTCCGCCGCAGGCCGTGGCGACGAGCCCGAGCGACGCGACCCCCACCGCGACACGGGTCAGTTTGGAAATCCGACGCATCTGAAGTTCCCCATTCTCCAAAGCCCCGCAGTGGGTGCTCGGTTCGGCGCACATTAACGCGCGTAGACACTCCTGGGAACGGTTCGCCGCGGGGCCGTTATCCATTCGTGCCGATGGCCGGTTACGCCCTTGTGAACCACGGGATCGAACGGGGTCGAAAGGTGTAGTCGGGAACACGGCGCGTGCCTACCTCGTGACGCGCACCAGGCTGCCGTGCGGCTGCGCCGCTCGCAACCGGAGGGTCGGCCGTCGGGCCCGGGGGTGTGGCTGCCCGGGCGTGGGCCGGGCCGGGGCCGTGGGGGTCGAGGTCGTCGGGCCCGTGGGGCGGCGTCGTGGTTTTCGCGCAGTTCCCCGCGCCCCTGAGTGACCGTGCGGCGGCGTCGTGGCTTGTTGCGCAGTTCCCCGCGCCCCTGAGATTCCGTGCAGCGCCGTCGTGGTTTTTGCGCAGTTCCCCGCGCCCCTGAGTGACCGTGCGACGGCATCGTGGACTTTCGCGCAGTTCCCCGCGCCCCTGAGTGGCCGTGCGGCGGCGTCGTGGCTTTCTGCGCAGTTCCCCGCGCCCCTGCCTGAGATACCGTGCAGCGCCGTCGTGGCTTTTTGCGCAGTTCCCCGCGCCCCTGAAGCAGGCGCGACCGGCCCCGCTCGAGAGAAGAGCGGGGCGCCGCAGCCCGAGAGGGACGATCTAGCGGAGGCCGTTGACCAGGGCCGCGGCCGTGAAGAGTTCCACTCCTACCGTGATGGCCGACTCGTCCACGTCGAAGTCGCCCTGGTGGAGGTCGCGGATGTGGCGTTCGCCGGGGGTGCGCACGCCCAGGCGGGCCATCGCGCCGGGGACGTGTTCCAGGTACCAGGAGAAGTCCTCGCCGCCGAGGCTCTGCTCGGTGCCCTCGACGGACTCGACCCCGCGCCGGGCGATCATCGCGTCGCGCAGCAGCTCGGTGACGCCGGGCTCGTTGACGACGGGCGGCACACCGCGGACGTAGTTGATCTCCGACTTGGCGCGGTGCAGGTTGGCGACCTCGTCGATGGCGGCGACCACGACGTCGGGGGCCTGCCGCCACGCCTCCAGGTCGAGGCAGCGCACGGTGCCGGAGAGCTCGGCGTGCTGCGGGATCACGTTCGGCGCGTGCCCCGACTCGACGCGGCCCCAGGTGATGGCGAGTCCGCTGCGGCTGTCGAAGCGGCGGCCGACCAGGGCGGGTACGTCGGTGACGACGCGGGCGGCGGCGGTGACCAGGTCGGTCGTGAGGTGGGGGCGGGCGGTGTGGCCGCCCGGGCCGTCGAGGCCGATCTCCAGCCGGTCGCAGGCGGAGGTGATGGGGCCCTCGCGGAGTCCGATCTTGCCGGCGTCCACCCGCGGGTCGCAGTGCACGGCGATGATCGCGCCGACGCCTTCCAGCGCCCCGCACTTGATGGCGTCGGCCGCGCCGCCGGGCAGCACCTCCTCGGCGGGCTGGAAGATCAGCCGGACGGGGCGGGGCAGGGCGCCCTGCCGGTGCAGTACGGCGAGGACGAGACCGGCGCCGAGGACGACGGTGGTGTGCACGTCGTGACCGCAGGCGTGCGCGCGGTCGGGCACGGTCGAGCGGTAGGGGCACTCCGCCTTGGTGTCCGGGATGGGCAGGCCGTCGATGTCGGCCCGCAGGGCGAGCATGCTGGGACCGCCGTCCCACTGCTCGCCCTCCACGCCGATGTCACAGACGAGTCCGGTCCCCACGGCGAGGACGCGCGGCTTGAGGCCGGCCCGCTCGAGCCGCTCCTTGATCGCGGCGGTCGTGCGGAACTCCTGGTTGCCGAGCTCCGGGTGCATGTGGAGGTCGCGCCGGAACGCGATGAGCTCGGCCCGCAGAGCGTCGGGCAGGGCACCGGGAAGCACGGCTCCGCCGGGAAGATCGACCTCGGACTCCAGTGACATCAGTGGCTTCACCCTTTGAAGGGTAGGGCGCCCGGGCGCTCGATCGACCCTGGATCAACAAAACTTCAACCCGATAGGGGAAGAAAATATGATCGCCCGGCGCATAGCTATCAAGTGGGATGGGTAAACTCGCCTGCCTTTTGGGCCTGACCGGGCCGCCCACCCCCCAGAGTGTGACTTCGACCACATCGGCGTCACGACTCCGGTATCCATCCATCCTCTCCACGGATACCACGCCGTGCGCGGCGAACACCGGCGTGTTCATCTGCCGGACGCGCGCCCCCGCTAGTGTGCGCCTCGTGCGCGCCCCCGATTTCGTCGAGTCCACGCAGGTCTCGTACGACGCCATCGCCGAGGCCTACGCTGCCGAGCATCCGGACAGCCTGGCCGGAAGACCGCTGGAGCGGGCGCTTCTGTCGGCCTTCGTGGAGCTGGTCCGGGCGCCGGGGGTGCCCGGGCGGCCGCCGGTCGCGGACATCGGCAGCGGGCCGGGGTACGTGACGGCGCGGCTGCACGAGGCCGGGCTGCCGGTGTTCGGGGTCGACGCGTCGCCCCGCATGGTGGCCCTGGCCCGTAGGGCCCACCCGGAGCTGCGCTTCCACGTCGGTTCGATGACGTCCCTGGACCTGCCGGAGGCGACACTCGGCGGGATCGTCGCGCTCTACTCGATCATCCATGTGCCGGACGATCACCTGCCGTCCGTCTTCGCCGGGTTCCGCCGTGTCCTGCTGCCGGGGGCGCCGGTGCTGCTCGGCTTCCAGTCCGGGGACGAGGACGGGCACCAGCGCCTGACCGAGCGCTTCGGGCAGGAGATCTCGCTCGACTACTACTGGCGCACGCCCGACACGGTCGCCGGGCACCTCACCAGGGCGGGCCTGGACCTCCACGCGCGCGTCCTGCGCGAGCCGGAGGCCGGGGAGAAGCTGCCGCGCGCCTTCCTGCTGGCGCGCAGGCCGCCGGTGGACGGGGCGTCCGCGGCGGACGACTGAAGCGGCCTGTCGCCGGGCCGGCTCCCGTTCCTAGCCGGCCGCCACCGCTCCCGGTGTCCCTGCCTGGCCGGACAGGCCCGACGGGGGTGAGGGGGCGGTGAGACGAGCCGTGTGCGCCGGTCCCGTGGGGTCGGCCGGCTCCGCCGTGCCCTGGTGCGGCGGCTCCGGCGCGGGCTCCGGGGCTGTCGGCGAGAGCCGGTGCACGTCCCGGGCCGTTCCCGTCACCCCGGACAGGAAGCCCTGGGCGCGCGGGGAGGCGTTCTCGGTCAGCCAGGAGGGGTCGATGTCGCAGACCGCGACGCGTACCTCCGTGCCGGACAGGGCGAGGGGGAGGGTGTGGACGACCGTGGACGGGAAGCTGAGGATCGTCCGGCCGATGGGGCCACGGCGGGCGATCAGTTCGAGCGGGAGCTCGGGGCGGACGATCTCCAGGCCGGTCTCGACCGCGAGGCGGCGGAGCTTGTCCGTGCTCTCGCGGCGGTGGGCGAAGTAGCGGGTGGCGCCATGGGCCCTGGCCAGGGCGTGGACGGCCTCCAGATAGCGGCCGTCGTCCACCACGCCGGTCTCCACCAGGGACGTGCCGACCAGGTCGGCGCCCTTGGTGATCCGGGGCGGGCCGAAGCGGGCCCGGGTCCAGGCGAAGGCGTTGGCGCTGACCGTGACGCCCGCCGGTGTCTCCTCCATCGGCATGGAGGAGAAGATCTCGATGCGGCGGCGGTCGCCGGGGGTCAGCCGGCGGCGGGCCGAGGCCGACACCGGGGCGAAGACCACGTCCCGCGGGCCGGGGCGGCCGCCCTTGCGGTGCCAGCGCACCAGCCGTTCGCCGCGGGCCAGCTGCCCGACGAACTCCATCGTCGCCGTGCCGTCGTCGACGACGACCAGGTCACGGGCGCGGGTGATCGTCAGCAGCAGCTGGACATAGCGGGAGAACGGGTCCCCCAGCACGACCCGGCGTGCCCTGCGCAGCGGGCCGGTCAGGCCGCCGATGGTCTGGAAGGGCGCGAGGGGCCCGCCACGCGCTTCCTCCCAGCGGACCTGGTGCCCTTCGTCGCGGGCCAGGTCGGACATCCGCCGCAACTGGCCGCGCGTCATCGGGTCGACGGGCGACAGCACCACGAGGGTGAGCCCCACGCCGGGGGCGTGCGCGTGCGCCCACTCCAGCACGTTCAGCAGCTGTACCGGGCTCTCGACGAAGGCGAGAGTGTGGGGGCCGGCGTTCCCGGCGCGGGGGCTCATCGACGTACGACCGTCCCGTCGTAAGGGGGGGGGTGGGGGTGGTGCGTTCAGACGCCGACCGGCTCGCCCGCCGCCGTGGCGATCTCCGCCTCGGCGACCACACCGGCGACGCGGCGCAGCTTCTTCATCGGGCCCAGCTCGGACTCGTAGACCTTCTTGACGCCGTCGCCGAGGGAGGCCTCGATGGTGCGGATGTCGCGGACGAGGCGGGTCAGGCCCTGCGGCTCGACGGAGGCGGCCTGGTCCGAGCCCCACATGGCGCGGTCGAGGGTGATGTGGCGCTCGACGAAGGTGGCGCCCAGGGCGACCGCGGCGAGGGTGGTCTGCAGGCCGGTTTCGTGGCCGGAGTAGCCGATCGGGACGTTCGGGTACTCCTCCTGCAGGGTGTTGATCACACGGAGGTTGAGCTCCTCGGCCTTCGCCGGGTAGGTCGAAGTGGCGTGGCAGAGAAGGATGTTCTCGCTGCCCAGGACCTCGACCGCGTGGCGGATCTGCTTCGGGGTCGACATGCCGGAGGACAGGATGATCGTGCGGCCGGTCGCGCGCAGGGCGCGCAGCAGCTCGTCGTCCGTGAGGGAGGCGGAGGCGACCTTGTGGGCGGGGACGTCGAACTTCTCCAGGAAGGCGACGGCCTCGGTGTCCCACGGGGAGGCGAACCAGTCGATGCCCTTCTTCTTGCAGTAGGCGTCGATCTGGCCGTACTCCTCCTCGCCGAACTCCACGCGGTGGCGGTAGTCGATGTACGTCATGCGGCCCCAGGGGGTGTCGCGCTCGATGTCCCACTGGTCGCGCGGGGTGCAGATCTCCGGGGTGCGCTTCTGGAACTTGACCGCGTCGCAGCCGGCCTCGGCGGCGGCGTCGATGAGCTTGAAGGCGTTCTCGATGTCGCCGTTGTGGTTGATGCCGATCTCGCCGGTGACGTAGACGGGACGGCCGGGGCCGGCCTCGCGCGTACCGAACGTGCGGATGCGGGAGTTGTTGCTCATGGCGAAGAGTTCCTTACTTGGTGAGGGAATCGAGAGAGGGGCCGAGGATCCAGCTGGCGATCTCCCGGATCGCGCCGTCACCGCCGGGGACGGTGGTGACCGCGCGTGCGGCGCCGCGCACGACGTCGTGGGCGCTCGCGACCGCCACGGGCCAGCCCACGAGGGCGAAGCACGGGAGGTCATTGACGTCGTTGCCGACGTAGAGCACGCGCTCCGGCGCGATGCCCTGCTCCTCGCACCACTGCTTGAGGGCGAGGTCCTTGCGGTCGATGCCGTGCAGCACCGGGAGCTTGAGCTTCCGGGCCCGGGCGGCGACCACGGGGTTCTGTTCCGTGGACAGGATCAGCATCTTCAGGCCGCTGTTGCGCAGGGCCGCGATGCCGAGTCCGTCCCCGCGGTGCACGGAGACGAACTCCCGTCCCTCGGAGTCGACGAGCACCCGGTCGTCGGTCTGGGTGCCGTCGAAGTCGAGGACGACCGCGTCGATGTCGTCGGCGGCCGGGAGGGCGCCGGGCCGGTTCGCGTCGAAGAGCGGCGCGAGGGCCCGGGCGCGGGCGAGGTCGTGCGGGTCGTCGATCTCCAGCACGCGGGCCGGGTCGGTCCGGACGAGTTCGGTGTGTCCGAAGAAGCGGTGCCGGTGCTCGCGGAAGCCCGCCGCGTCCATGGCGTAGGCGGCGCCGGTCTCCAGCAGGTCCTGGGGGCGGTCCTGGCGGCGGGGCCGGAAGGACTTGTCGTGGTTGACGCCGTATCCGCCGGTCACCTCCCCGGAGGTGGCCTCGGTGTCGGCGTCCCGCCAGATGAACCCGTGGAACGGGGCCACGGTCACCGCGGTGTCGGCGCCGTTCTCGGCGATCGCGCCCGCCACCCCGTCGATGTCCTCGCGGACGAGGAACGGGCTGGTGCACTGCACGAGCAGGACCACGTCCACCGGCGCCCCGTGCAGGGCCTCGTGGGCGTCCATGGCGTGCAGGACGGCGGCCTCGGAGGTCGCGGTGTCGCCGGCGATGGCGGCGGGTCGCAGCACGACCTCGGCACCGGCCTCGCGGGCGGCGGCCGCGATGGCCTGGTCGTCGGTGGAGACCACGACGTCCGTCACCAGCCGGGCCGACCGGCACTCTCGTACCGCCCGCGCCACCAGCGGAACACCGCCGACGGGCAGGAGGTTCTTCGCGGGTACGCCCTTGGATCCGCCGCGCGCGGGGATCACCGCGAGCACGCGGCGCACCGAGGGGCCTCGGCCCGCTTCCGGGTGGGACATGGGGTCTACTCCTTGGGCAGGGGTCTCGGGGCGGCTCACAGCTCGCCCATCCGCCGGATGACGGGCGCCACGCGCTGCACGCCGTGGCGGTAGGCGCCGCGCGCCGCCCGGCGCACGATCTGCCGGACCGGTCCGGGGTCCTTGTCGGCGGCGGGCGCGCCGGGCAGCGGGGTGCCGTCCGGGCCGAGGTGGTGGCGGGCGAGGATCCCGGGCAGATAGCCGGGGGCGGTGACGGGGGTGTAGTACGGGGTCAGCGGGGGCAGGCCGCCGGGCCGGTCGAGCAGCCCGGCGATGCGCCCCCGGGCCGCGTCGAAGGCGGAGTCGTAGGAGCCGTCGGCCGCGACGCCCTGCCGGGAGACCCACTCCTCGTCGGGCACGGGCCGGTGCCCGGCGTCGAGCTGGTCCCAGGAGGCGAGGCAGCCGGAGCCCACGAAGTGGTGGTTGCCGAGCGACTCGCGGATGCCGAGGTCGGTCAGGACGACGGTCGGGATGCGGCGGTGCAGCGACTCCAGGGCGGCCGTGGAGCTGACCGTCACCAGCAGGTCGGTCCGGTCGAGGACCTCGCCCATGTTGCCGTAGACGAGGCTGAAGTTGGCGGGCGGATCGAGACGCTGCACCAGCTTCTGGTACGGCAACTCCTCGATGTGGGTGGTGTGTTCGCCCGGCTTGGAGCGCAGCTTCAGCAGCACCTGCCGTTCGGGGTGCCTGCGGGCGTGCTGCACCAGCCGGTTCAGCAGGTACGTACGGTCCTTGCGGCTGTCCGGGACGGAGGGCTGGGCGGCGAAGACGACCGTGTAGGGCGTGTGCTCGCCTTCGTAGGCCGCGCCTCCCAGGAACGGCAGGGCCACCTCGGTCACCGCGGAGGCGTCGGCACCCACTCCTTCGTAGACGGCCCGGAAACGGTCCGCGTCCTGGCGGGAGTTGGCGAGGACCAGGTCCGCGCCGTGCCGCAGCAGCAGACCGTCGGCGAGCTTCTCGTAGACGACACCGACGTAGCCGGTGACGACGACGGGCCGGGAGGGGCGGTGCTCCCAGACGCGTGCCAGGCCGTGCAGCATCGCCTGCACGCCGCCGCCGACCAGGGAGAGGACCAGGACGTCGTAGGACCCCTCGGCCATGGCGCGCAGGAACTCGACGGCGGTGACCTCCCGCAGCGAGTCGGCGCGCACGCCCACTTCCCTGAGCTGGCGCGGGGTGGGCGTCGCCCGGCCGCGCAGCAGGAATCCGTCGAGGAGGGGGCCCGCTTGCGCGGTTTCGCGCGGCGCGGTTTCCATGGACGGTCCCGGGGCGATGCGGTCCGCGGTCAGCGCACCCCATTTCCATCGGGTGTCGCTGTCCGCGAGGACGGCGATTCGCGGGCGCTTCGGTGTACTTGCTGGCACGTCCAAGACGCTAGGAAGCGAATCCTAGGTATGGCGGAACCGGGACTCAACGAAAAGTTAACAACAGCCCACCGAGAGCCGAACTGGCCTGTCGGCAGGCGGGAAGTACACGCGGTGCACCGTTCTGACACATTCAGTTCACCCGGTGTACGTTCATCGGAAAGTTCCGCTGCCGGGCGGCCTCCTAACGTTTTGCGGGTGCCTAAGCTTTCCGTGATCGTGCCGTTCTACAACGTGCAGCAATATGCCCCGGACACCCTCAGAAGCCTTCGATTGAACGCCGACCGGGATTTCGAGTTCATCCTGGTCGACGACCATTCCAAGGACGAAACTCCGGCCATTCTCGAACGAGCGGCCGAGGAGCTTTCGGATGTCGCCCAGGTGCGGTACATCCGTCACGAGCGCAACGGCGGGCTCGCCACCGCCCGCAACACCGGCCTGGACGCGGCGCAGGGCGAGTACCTGACGTTCCTGGACGGCGACGACTGGCTGGCCCCCGGCTACCTCGCTGAACTGGTGTCCGCGATGGACGACTTGGGGTGCGACTTCGTGCGCACGGACCATGTGCAGGCCACCGCCCGGGCCCGTTCCGTGAGCAGGGTGCCGATCGGCAGGCGCTGGGAGGTGTTCAGCCCGCGCGACGCGATCCTGCCCGCCCACCGCTCGACCTCGGTGGACTACGCCTACGCCTGGGCCGGCGCATACCACCGCCGGCTCGTCGACAAGGGCCTGCTCCACTTCACCGACGGGCTGCGCACGGCCGAGGACCGGCCGTGGATCTGGAAGCTGCACCGCGAGGCGGAGTCGTTCGCCGTGGTGAGCCTGCTGGGCGTCTTCTACCGGCGCGGGGTCGCCTCGTCCCTCACGCAGATCGGCGATGTGCGCCAGCTCGACTTCATCCGCGCCTTCGACCAGGTGATCGAGGAGACGGCCGCCGACCGCGACGCCGACCGGCTGCTGCCGAAGGCGGTACGCACGTACTGCGCGATCATCGCCCACCACCTCTCCAACGAAGAGAGGTTCGAACCGGCCGTGGCCAGGCAGCTGCGGTCGATGAGCGCGGCGGCCATCAAGCGCATGCCGCAGGACGCGCTCGCCGACGCACTGGAGGCCATGGACATGGACCGCTCGTCCAAACTGCGGCGGCTGCGGCGCCGGGTGACCACGACGGGAGCGGCCGCCTGATGCCCCGGACCACTCAGATCTTCTGCGCCTCGACGCTGTACGGCGTCGCCACCCTGGCCGCCGCGATCGACTCCGGCCTGTTCGAGGAGCCGGACCGCCGGGTGCTGCTGGTGTTCAACAACTCCGCGACCCCGGAGACCACTCCGGCCCTCGACGAGATGCCGGGCTTCGCCCCGCTGCGCGAGCACTTCGACGAGGTGCTCTCCTGGAACGAGGCGATCCGCCCCTTCCACCCCGGGGCCTGGACGCCGCGCTCCGACGACATCCCGCTGTTCGAGCGCCATCTGCGGCTGCTGTGGGGCCTGGGCGACGACCGGGTGAGCCTGGTGCTGGAATCGATCCAGGTGGCGCCCGCCCTGACGGTGGCCCAGCTGTTCACCGACGCCCCCGTCGACGTCTACGCCGACGGGCTGATGAGCTACGGCCCCACCCGCAACAAGCTCGACCCGCTGGTCGGCACGCGCGTACGGCGGCTGCTGCACCTCGATCTGGTGCCGGGGCTCACGCCGATGCTGCTCACCGAGTTCGGCGTGCCGGCGCACCTGGTGCCGACGCCCGCGTTCCTGAAGGTGCTCGGTGAGGTCACCGCGACCGTGCCCGAACTGCCCGCCCTGCCCGGCGACTCGGCGCTGCTGCTCGGCCAGTACCTGTCCGCGCTGAACATCCTCTCCCCCGAGGAGGAAGAGGACCTGCACGTGCGGATGATGCGGGGCGCCGTCGCCCGCGGCCACCGCACGGTCGTCTTCAAGCCCCACCCCACCGCACCGGCCCGCTACAGCCGTGCCCTGGAGACCGAGGCCGAGAAGCTCGGCGTGGACCTCACGGTCCTGGACACACCCGTGCTGGCCGAGGTGCTGTTCGACCGGGCGCGGCCCGCGCTGGTCGTCGGCTGTTTCTCGACGGCGCTGTTCACGGCCTCCGCCTTCTACGACCTGCCGGTCGCCCGCATCGGGACCGAGCTGCTGCTGGAGCGGCTGACGCCGTATCAGAACAGCAACCGGGTCCCGACCGCCCTGGCGGACGCGCTGCTGCCCGGCCTGGAGGGCGGCGGGGACGGTGACCCCCTGCCGGCCGAGCGGCTGTCCGCCCTCGTCACGGCCCTCGGGTTCACCATGCAACCGCAGATCTACCAGGACCTGCGCCCGCAGGCCGAGCGGTTCCTCGCCCGGCACCTCGGCCCGCGCACCCGGCGCTACTTCAAGAAGCGCCGCCTCACCGCGCTCGGGCTGCCCGGGGGCATCCCGCAGCGGCTGGCGTTCCTGCCGCGCAATGCCACGGCACGCCGGGTGGTCCGGCGGGCCCGGGCCCTGCGCAAGGCGGTGCGCCGCTGAGCCGGTCCCGCCCGGGGCCCGACCGGCCCCGGCGACATCCAGATGAACCCATGGGGACCGGCAGGCGAAGCCTGTCGCCATCGAACGTAATTCCGTCAACTCTCGTCCTAGGGTGACAGGCGCCCGCCCACAGGCGGCTCAGACGAAGGACATACGAACCACACAGAGGTTTCCAGCGTGACCGAGACGGTCGTCAGCACCCGCAAGCCCCAGCCCGGCGTCGCCGTGCTGGTCGACCCACCGGGCGCCACGACCGTCCCACGGCGCAGAAACGACTCCGCCGGGCGGCTGCGCGCCCTGGACGGACTGCGGCTGGTGGCCGCGCTGATGGTGGCGCTCTACCACTACGGCGGGCGCGGCGGCGAGGTCGCCCAGGCCTGGGGCACCTCGCCCCGGGACCAGTTCCCGACGCTGCACTCGCTGTTCGCCTACGGCTGCCTCGGCGTCCAGGTCTTCTTCGTGATCAGCGGGTTCGTGATCTGCATGAGCGGCTGGGGCCGCCCCCTGCAGTCGTTCGTCGCCTCCCGTGCCTCCCGGCTGCTGCCGGCCTACTGGGTGGCGGTGCTCATCGTCACGGCGGTGTTCGCTCTGCCGGTGGTCGCCTACCAGGCCGTCTCCCCCAGCGACGCCCTGGTCAACCTGACCATGCTGCAGATGCCGCTGGGCGTGGACCGGGTGCTCGGGGTGTGCTGGACCCTGTGGGCGGAGGTCCGCTTCTACGCCCTGTTCGCCCTGTGCGTCGTACTGCCCGGGGCGAACCGCCGCCGGGTGGTCATGTTCTGCGCGGGCTGGCTGCTGGCGGCCGTGATCGCCGAGAACGCGGACATGCCGCTGCTCGACATCGTCCTGATGCCCGAGTACGCGCCCTTCTTCATCGGCGGCGTCGGCCTCTACCTCGTGCACCGCGACCGGCGGGACGTCTACGGGTGGGCCATCGTCGCCGCCGGCTGGCTGATCGGCCAGCACTACGCGGTGCGGTCGCTGTGGCACGCCCCCGACCCGGAGGCCTTCTCCTACCGCTCCTCGTTCGGGATCATCGCCGTCGTGACGTTCGGCTTCGTGGCGGTCGCCGCGATCGCGCTGGGCCTGCTGGGCCGGGTGAACTGGCGGTGGCTGACGGTCGCGGGCGCCCTGACGTACCCCTTCTACCTGGTCCACGAGCACCTGGGCTGGGTGGTGATCCAGGCCCTGCACCGCGGCCTGGGGCTGGCGTCCGGGGTGACCTTCGTGCTGACGGTGGCGTCAATGCTGCTGCTGGCGTGGTTGCTGCACAAATATGTGGAGAAGCCGCTGACGCCCCGGTTGCGGGCGGCTCTGACGAAGACCCGCTGACCCTGTTCACGGGACGTTCAGCCGGCCGTCGACCGGGGCAACGCTCGGAGAGAAGGCTCCTCCCATGACCCACGCACAAGCGATCGACACGCACCCCGGCGAACTCGCCGACGTCCCCGGCTGGTTCCCGGCCCTGGACCAGACGCTGTTCACCTGGTTCCTCGAACAGCAGAAGAAGTCCGGCATAAAGGGTGACCTGCTGGAGCTCGGCGTCTACCTGGGCAAGAGCGCGATCCTCCTCGGCCACCACCTCCAGGACGGCGAGCGGTTCACGGTCTGCGACCTGTTCGAAGGGGACGCCCCGGACGACGCCAACAAGGCCGAGTCGGCCAAGTCGTACGCCTCCCTCACCCAGCAGGCGTTCGAACGGAACTACCTCTCCTTCCACGACACGCTGCCCACGGTGATCACCGGCCCCAGTTCCCTCGTGGACGAGAAGGTGGCCCCGGACTCCTGCCGCTTCATCCACATCGACGCCTCGCACCTGTACGAGCACGTCTACGGCGACATCGGCGCGGCCCACGACATCCTGCTGCCCGAGGGCATCGTGGTCCTGGACGACTTCCGGTCCGAGCACACCCCGGGTGTCTCGGTCGCCGCCTGGGAGGCCGTCCTCAACCGCGGTCTGCGCCCGATCTGTCTCAGCACGCAGAAGCTGTACGCGACCTGGGGCGACCCCGAGCCGCTCCAGGAGGAACTGCTCGCCATGCTCCGGCTGCGCGCCGACGTCGGGCTGAGCGTGCAGGAGGCCGCCGGGCACCGGCTGATCCGGACCCGCTCCCGGGGCATGAAGCCACCGGCCTTCCCGCCCTCACGCCACTACGTGGAGCCCTCGTCCGCACCGGCCGCAGCGCCCGAGTCCGGCGCGTCACCTGCGGCGCGCCCGGCCCGGCCCGCCCCGTCCATGGCCCGCCGCCTTGCCAGGGACCTGCTGCCCCCCGTCGTCACCCGGGCCGTCCGGCGGGCCCGCGCGCGACGGTCCTGACCCGCCGGCCAACGGCATGAGACGCCGCAGCACACCCCGGTCCCCCCGATCACGAGGGCGAGTCCCTCCTCGAAGTGCCGGTCGCAGTCCTCGAAGATCTCCGCGCCCGCCTGGGCCGACAAGGGAAAGTCGGCCCTCAGGCGGGCGCGTTCCTCCATGTCGTAGCCTCCACGCGTGTGCACCGCGGAGACCCGGCGCGGCGAGGCCACCCGCCGACCCGGGATCGGCTACCGGGAGTCGTCGCTCACCCGGGGTCCGGCTCTTCGACGCGTTCCGCGGCCCGCACTGGACACTGCCGGCCCTCGGGGACACGCAGGCACCGGACCTCGGCGCGCATCCCGCTCGTGCGGGGCCCCGCACCCGCCGCCTACGGACCCGGCCTGTGTCTCGTCCGTCCCGACGGCCACGTCGGCTGAGCCGGGTGCGCTACGAACTCGCCAGCGACAGCTTCACCGCGAACCCGAGGAACAGCGCACCCGCCGCCGAGGTCGCACCCGCCGACAGGCGCCTACGGCGGCGGAAGGCGGCGGCCAGCCGGGTGCCGCCGAATATCAGCGCGCTGAGGTAGAGCACGCTGGCGAACTGGGCGAGGGCGCCGAGGACGACGAAGGACAGGGCGGGGTAGGCGTACCCGGGGTCCACGAACTGCACGAAGAAGGCGACGAAGAAGAGGATCGCCTTGGGGTTGAACAGGCTGACCACGAAGGCACGGCGGAAGGGCCGCTCCTCGGCGGGCGCGGGCGCCTCGCCACCGGTGGTCCGCTCCGCACGCGTGCGCCACATGCCCCACGCGGCGCGCAGCATGCCGATGGCCAGCCACGTCAGGTATCCGGCGCCCGCGTACTTGACGACGGCGAACAGCACGGCGTTCGCCTGGAGCAGCGAGGCGACTCCGGCCGCGGACAGCGTCATCAGCACCGCGTCCCCGCACCAGACTCCGGCCGAGGCGGTGTACCCGGCGCGCACACCACGGCGGGCGGCCACGGACAGCACGTACAGCGAGTTGGGACCGGGCAGCAGAACGATCAGGGCGAGGCCCGCCAGGTAGGTGGGCAGATCGACGACACCGAACATGCGAATGAGTGTCGCACGCGGGTCTGACACTCCCGGCTGGGCTGCAGGTCAGAAGGCGTCGGTCGGGACGTACGCCCCCCACACCTCGCGCAGCGCGTTGCAGACCTCGCCGACGGTGGCTCTGGCCTTGAGTGCCTCCTTCATCGGGTAGAGGACGTTGTCCTCGCCCTCGGCGGCCTTCCTCAGCGCGCTCAGGGCCGCGTCGACGGCCGGCTGGTCGCGCCGCGCGCGCAGGCTGGCCAGGCGTTCGGCCTGCCGGGCCTCGATGGCCGGGTCGACACGCAGCGGCTCGTAGGGCTCCTCCTCGTCGAGCCGGAAGCGGTTGACGCCGACCACGACCCGCTCGCCGGAGTCGGTCTCCTGGGCGATGCGGTAGGCGTTGCGCTCGATCTCGCCCTTCTGGAAACCCTGTTCGATGGCGTCGACGGCGCCCCCCAGCTCCTCGACCCTGGCCATCAGCTCCACGGCGGCGGCCTCGACGTCGTCGGTCATCCTCTCGACGGCGTAGGACCCGGCGAAGGGGTCGACGGTGGCGGTCACGTCGGTCTCGTGGGCGAGGACCTGCTGGGTGCGCAGGGCGAGGCGGGCCGACTTGTCGGTGGGCAGGGCGATGGCCTCGTCGAAGGAGTTGGTGTGCAGCGACTGCGTCCCGCCCAGCACCGCGGCCAGCCCCTGCACGGCGACGCGCACCAGGTTGACCTCGGGCTGCTGGGCCGTCAGCTGCACCCCGGCCGTCTGGGTGTGGAAGCGCAGCATCAGCGACTTGGGGTTCCTCGCGCCGAACTCCTTACGCATCACCCGCGCCCAGATCCGCCGCGCCGCACGGAACTTGGCCACCTCCTCCAGGAGCGTGGTGCGGGCCACGAAGAAGAACGACAGGCGGGGCGCGAAGTCGTCGACGTCCATGCCGGCCGCCACCGCCGTGCGCACGTACTCGATGCCGTCGGCCAGGGTGAAGGCGATCTCCTGCGCGGGCGAGGCACCCGCCTCGGCCATGTGGTACCCGGAGATCGAGATGGTGTTCCACCTCGGGATCTCGGCCCGGCAGTACTGGAAGATGTCCGCGGTCAGCCGCAGTGACGGCTTGGGCGGGAAGATGTAGGTGCCCCGGGCGATGTACTCCTTCAGCACGTCGTTCTGGATCGTGCCCGTCAGCCGGTCCGCCGGGATCCCCTGTTCCTCGGCCACCAGCTGGTACAGAAGCAGCAGCAGGGCCGCCGGGGCGTTGATCGTCATCGACGTCGAGACCTGGTCGAGCGGGATTCCGCCGAACAGCACCCGCATGTCCTCGACCGAGTCGATGGCCACCCCCACCTTGCCGACCTCGCCGTGGGCGATCGGCGCGTCGGAGTCGTGGCCCATCTGGGTGGGCAGGTCGAAGGCGACGGACAGTCCCGTCGTGCCGTGGGCGATCAGCTGCCGGTAGCGGGCGTTGGACTCCGCGGCCGTGCCGAAACCGGCGTACTGGCGCATGGTCCAGGGGCGGCCCGTGTACATCGACGGATACACACCGCGGGTGTACGGGTACGCCCCCGGCTCCCCCAGCTTCTCCGCCGGATCCCAGCTCTGTAGGTGCTGCGGACCGTAGAGCGGCTCGATGGGCAGTCCGGACTCCGACTCACGCGCCATGGTGGGTTGCCTCCCGCAGAGCAGTGACCTCGCTCACCACCATGCCCCCTGGTTCGCGACCGGTCACGCCCGGGGAACATCTCAGGTGACATCCGGGCGGGCCGGTGAGACGAGCGGGGGGCCGTGTGCGTAGTACGGGCATGGGGAGAGCGTTCACAGCGGGACTCGCCGTACTGGCCGCGCTGACCGGCTGCACGGTGCAGACGCCCGGCGGCGAGGGCGAGCGCCGCTCGCCGGTGCACATCGAGCTGCCCAGCGGCACCCCGTCGCAGGACCGCCCGCCCACCGGTGCCGGCGGCACGCCGCGTTCCGCGCCGCCGGCGGGCGACGACAAGCCCCGCGCCGCTCCGAGCCCGCCCCGTGCCGCTCCCAGCCCGCCCCGCGTGCTGTGGTCGCGCGGCGACACCGGCCGCGATGTCCGCGAGCTGCAGGCCCGGCTGCGCCAGGTCGCCTGGCTCTTCGAGGGGCCGACCGGGACGTACGACGAGCCGACGCAGCGGGCGGTCAGCGGCTTCCAGGGCAAGCGCGGGCTGCCGCGCACCGGGAAGGCCGACGCCGTCACCTGGCAGCGGCTGCTGGCCATGACACGGGAGCCGGGCCGCTGGGACCTGTACCTGATGGGCGGCCAGCCGGCCGACCCGCCGGATGCCCGCTGCCGGTCCGGCCGGGTGCTGTGCATCGACAAGACCAGCAGGACGCTGCGCTGGATGGTCGACGGACGGACCGTGTCGACGACGGAGGTCCGCTTCGGCTCGCGGGGCACACCGACCCGGGAGGGTGTCTTCTCCGTCTACTGGAAGTCGCGCGATCACGTCTCGACGCTCTACGACTCGCCCATGCCGTACGCGATGTTCTTCAGCGGCGGCCAGGCCGTCCACTTCTCGGCGGACTTCGCCGCCCGGGGTTACGCGGGCGCCTCGCACGGCTGCGTCAACGTACGGGACGAGGCGGCGATCGCACGGCTGTACGCGCAGGTCCGCAACGGCGACAAGGTCGTCGTGTCCTGGTGACGGCGGGGAGGAAGTTGGGGCGCGGGCGGGACCGGGGGAACGTGTCCCGCCCGCGCTCGGTGCACGAGCCGTAGGTACGGGGGGAACCCCGGCTCTGTGCGACGGCCGATGACCAGTCGGCTCACTCATTACTGCGCCGGGGCGGCCGAAAACGTCACACTCTCGGCCGACCCCTTTTCACGGAGCACGAAACCGCAGGTCACAGCGGCGCGAGCGGGATCCCGGCCGTCCGGCGCCGGTCACGGTCCGGGTCGCCACCGGCGTCTCAATCCCTGTCGGCCCGCTCCTCGGACTTCGGGTCGGCCGTCCGCTCGGCTTTCCCCTCGTCCAAGTCCTGCTTCCGGTCGTTCTGCTTCCGGTCCTGCGTCCGGTCCGGCTCGTGGTCCTGCTCGCGGTGGTGCTTGCGGTCCTGCTGCCGGCGCCCGTCCGCGCCCTTGCCCTGGCGGTGTCCCTGGTCCGCGCGGTCGTCGCTGCGGCGCTCCTTCGAGCGGGGGCCGGCCGAGGACAGGACGCCCTTGCAGTACGTCCACACCCGCAGGTCGCCCGCCGCCTCCCGCAGGGCCCGCCGGCGCTCCGGGTCCGGCCGCTTTCCCTCGCGCAGGTCGCGGCAGGCCGCGGTGATCTCGCTGCCGCGGCCCCCGGTGCGGTCCTCGTGCTCGTCCGGCGCCGGGGCGCCGTCGTCGCGCGGCTCGCCCCGGCCCTGGTAAGGGACGTCGTCCGGGACGGAACCGCCCTGAACGGCGTCGCTGGGCGACGGTGACACCAGCGGGCGTTCCGGATGAGTGACGGACGCCGAGACGGAGGCGCCGGGCCGGGGCGCGTCGCCGCCGAACGGCGCCCTCAGGACTCCGGTTCCGGCCGCGAGGGCGACCCCGCCGGCCATGCCGACGGCCAGCGCGGCGGTCAGGGCCAGGCGTGCGGGGCGGGCCCAGCGAGGCCGGCGGACCGTGACGGTGCCCCTGTCACCGGGGGTCCCGATCCTGATCAGCCCTGCCTCGGCGGTCGGGGCGGCGGCCCGTCCCGCGGTGTCCGCACGGGCTGCGGCCGCGTCGGCGCGTTCCGCGCGGGCCTTGCGGAACGCGGCCACCGCGGCGGCCTCGCCGGGGAGTTCATCGCTGGTCAGCGGGGGTGTGACGGACAGCGCGCCGAGGGTCCTGGCAAGGTGTTCGGCCTGCTCCCGGCCTACGCCTTCGACAGCTCCGGGTGGCTCTCCGCTCAGCAAACGCTCCGCCGTTTCGCGGTCCAGCCACCTGTACTGCTCGTCGGCCATCACACATCCTTCTGCGTCCGCGCGACGCTGTGCGTCACACCTGCGGACGTCACCGCACCGCCGCGCGGTTCTCTCTGGGGCGGCAGGGCGTCGAGCACCCCGGCCGATTCCGGATCGGCCTGCGGGTCGTCGCCGAGCAGTTCGGCGAGCCGCTTCAGGCCGCGGTGCGCCGCCGTACGGACCGCGCCCGGGCGCTTGCCGAGCGTCTCGGCCGCGGTCTTCGCGTCGAGCCCCACCACCACACGCAGCACGACCGCTTCGGCCTGGTCCTGCGGCAGCCGGGATATCAGGGAGAACGCGCCGTTCGTGGCGAGTGCCTCGATGGCCTCGCCGGCGGTGTCCGACTCGGCGGCCCGGCCGGTCAGCTCGGTCTCGTCGCCGCCGATCGCGGGCCGGCGCCCGCGCATGCGTATGTGGTCCAGGGCGCGGTTGCGGGCGATCCGCGCGGCCCAGCCGCGGAAGCGGTCCGCGTCGCCGGTGAACCGCTCCAGATCGCGGGCTATCTGGAGCCACGCCTCGGACGTCACGTCCTCGGCGTCGGGGTCGCCGACCAGTGTCCGTACGTACCCGAGCAGCCGCGGATGCACGGTGCGGTACACAGTCCGGAACGCGTTCTCGTCTCCGTCCTGTGCCGCGCGCACCGCGGCGGTCAGCTCCGCGTCGTCCCCCAGCACCGCGCGCCCTTCTGCGCCTGAGCCGGCGCCGCTCTCGCGGACCGGGTTCTCGCCGTCGTGGTTGCTCAATTGGTGGTTGCGGTGCCTGGACCGCAGGTGGTTGCGGTGGTCGTACCGCCCCCGCGTTGGCGCGAATGGCACGTTACGACCTGAAACCGCTCCCCGTCCATGTCCGTCCAGGATGCTACTAAGCCGTGAAGCGCAGGGGTGTGACAGAAAACGCACCCCGGGCGCTGTAGGGAGTACGGGCCGCCGCGCGGCCCGTGCCGCGCGACGGCCGGGGCCTCTCCTGTGGGGGGTGGCGGCCTCGGCCGTTGCCATGGCAGGGAGCGGGGAGAGCACGGCATCACTCGGCAGTGACGGCCCGCGTTCGCCGAATCCCTTACGGGTGACGGCCGTTGGGCCGGGAGCTCTGGTCCTCGCTCCGGCTCCTGCCCGCGCCGGTGTCCGCGTTGTTCCCCGCGCTGCCGTCCGCCTCGTTGCCCGCGCCGTTGTTCGCGGTGGGTGTCACGGCGCCCTCGGGGGCGTTGCCGTTCTTGGAGTCGCCGCCCTTGCCCTGCGGCTCGCCCAGTCGCCCGGCACAGTACGCCGTGACGTTGCTCTCACCGCCCGCGGCGGCCACGAGACGCCGCCAGGCGGTCGCCTCCATCGTCTTGCCCCGCTGCCGGACGTCCTCGTAGGCGCGGCACTGCGCCGCGGTGTCCTGGGCGGGGGTCGGCCGCCCGGGGCGTGCCGGGGCCGGGCCGGGGCCGGTTCCCGGGCTGCGGCTGGGACGGTGGCCACCGCCGGGAGGCTGTCCCGCCGGGTCGTGCGGGGTGCTGCTCGGGGTGGGCCGGCGCTCCGGGGCGTCCTTCGTGCCCTCCCGCTGCGATCCCGCCACTCCGATCGCCGCCACGGCGACCCCGCCCAGCGTGAGGCTGGCGAGCAGCACGGAGAGCGTCGTCTTGAGGTACCGCCCCGGGTGACGCCGCTCGTGAGCCCGCCAGTCGTCCCGGCGCCGGGTCCGCGGGCCCAGGGCCCCGGCGGCGCGGGCGGCCCGGAAGGCGGCCACGGCCCGCTGCTCGCCCTCGGCGTCGACACCGTCCCGGACGAGGGAGGCGACGATCAGCGCCTCCACGCCGGAGTCGAGGAGGGCATGGCGGGAACCACGGCCGGAAAGCCCGCCGTCGCTCGGCCGTTCACCCATGTCCGTTTCCGTCCCTGCTCGATCGATCCCGCTGCCACTCCGGCGCCGGGCCCCAGTACGTCCCGCCGGCCCGCCCTGTTCAGGGCGCCGGGTCCGCGCGACCTGCCGGGCCGTCAGCGAAACCACCGGTTCCGCTACGTCGACTCACCCAGCGTCCGGGGAGCCTCATCCGTCACACTCTCCGCGCCCAGCTGCCCGGCGAGGCGTTTCAGACCCCGGTGGGCGGCCGTGCGTACGGCACCCGGCCGCTTGCCCAGCACCCGCGCGGCGGCGGGGCCGTCGAGGCCGACCACGACCCGCAGCAGCACGGCCTCGGCCTGGTCCCGCGGCAACCCCCGGACCAGCTCCAGGGCCCGCTCGGTGGAGATGGCCTCCAGTGCCTGGTCGTGCGTGCTCTGCGGGCCGGGCAGGTCCAGGACGTCCTGCTCCAGCTCGGACGACCGCGGCCGTACCCGCTGCCGGCGCAGGTGGTCCAGCGCCCGGTGCCGGGCGATGGTCGCCGTCCAGCCGCGGAAGCCGGCCCCGTCGCCCCGGAACCGCCCGAGGTCCCGGGCGATCTGCAACCAGGCGTCGGACGCCACGTCCTCCGCGTCGTCCCCGACCAGACCCCGCAGATAGCCGAGCAGTCCGGGCTGCACGAACCGGTAGGCGGCCGCGAAGGCCGCCTCGTCACCCTGCTGGGCCCGCACCACGGCCTCGCCCAGCTCCCCGTCGTGCGCCTGCCCGCGCCGGGGTTCCGCTCCCTGACCCAAGTACCGTCCTCGTCCGTGCCGAGTGCGCCCTCCCACGGTGATCAGCGCCGGTCCGCGCGGAAGTGTCACAGCCCGTCAGGCGCCGGGCCCGCGCCCGTTCGGGTCAACCCGGCCCGCCGTCCTCGGGAGCCCGGCCCCGCGGAGGTTTCGGCCGAGTGACGCACCGGGGAGCTCTGCTCGCGATGTCACCGCCCACGAAAGGCGAGCGCCGTATGACACACCGCCTCCTGCGCACCGCCGTCGCCACCGCCCTGGCCCTCGGTGCCCTCGGCCTGACCCAGTCCGCCCGGGCCACCCCCTCGGACGGTGTGCACACCGTCCGGGTGCCGGACGGCGACCCCCACGACCGGTCCCTCGCCCCCCGCACCACCGAGCCGTTCAGTCTGATCGGCATCACCTGGGACGACCCGGACGCGGCCCTCGACGGCGACGTCCAGGTGCGCACCCGCTCCCGGGAGAGCGGCGCGTGGACCGCGTGGCGCCCGCTGGACACCGAAGGCCGCACGCCCGAGACCGGCCCCGACCGCGACCGGACCGGCGTGCGCGGCAGCACCCAGCCGCTGTGGACGGGGCCCTCGGACGGGGTCCAGGTGCGGGTGACGGGCTCACGCCTGCCGGAGGGCCTGCGGGTCGAACTGGTCGACCCCGAGGCCGGGTCGGACGCCGTGCACACCGTGAACATCGAGCCGGACGCGGCCGGGCCGGCCGCCGGACCGCTCTCGGCCCCGCGCCCCACCGTGACGTCGCGCTCCGCCTGGGGCGCCGACGAGTCCCTGGTGAAGGACCCGCCCACCCTGACGGGCAGCACGAAGGCGATGTTCGTCCACCACACGGCGGGCACCAACGACTACAGCTGCTCCCAGTCGGCGTCGATCGTGCGCGGCGTGTTCCTCTACCACGTGCAGAGCAACGGCTGGAACGACATCGGCTACCACTTCCTCGTCGACAAGTGCGGCACCGTCTTCGAGGGGCGTGCGGGCGGCATCGACAAACCCGTCCTCGGCGCGCACACCTACGGGTTCAACACCGCGACCAGCAGCGTCTCGGTGCTCGGCGACTACTCCACGGCGGCTACGAACGCGGCGGTGCGCGAGTCGGTCGCGAAGGTCGCGGCGTGGAAGCTCGGTCTCTACGGCATCGACCCGACCGGGACGGTCGTACTGACCTCCGGTGCCGACAACGGCAAGTACAAGCTGGGCCAGAAGGCCACGTTCCACCGCATCTCCGGCCACCGCGACGGCTACCCGACCGAGTGCCCCGGACAGAACCTGTACGACGACCTCCCCGGAATCCGCACCCTCGCGGCGAACCCGGCGAACGCCGCGGACGCCGCGACGACGGGCGCGCCCGCCGCCGAGCCGCCCGGCGGCCCCGTGGGCGTGAACGAGGGTGTGATCGAGGGCGTGATCGAGGGCGTCCGCGCCCGCTGACCTAACGCCGGGGCGCGGTGCTCATCGCGTCCCGGCACAGCAGCCGCAGCGATCCATGGCCGCCGTAGCACCGGCGGGCCTCGTCGATGGGGTCCCACAGGCGCCCGTCGGGGGTGCGGATCCAGTGGTCCCCGCCGGTCGCCCACCATTCGGCACCGGTCTGACGCGCCATCACCTCACCCGCGTACGCGCCGAAGCCGCGCAGCACCTGCTGGACCGCCGCGTCGGGCGCTCCCTCCTGCCGTATCCCCTCGATCATCCGGTCGATGCTCCACAGGCTCTGCGCCGAGTAGTCGAGGCGCAGCCGTGCTCCCTCGCGCATCGTCGCCACTGTGTCCGCCGCCCATCGCAGCGGCTTCGCAGCCGCCGATGGCCTGGTCTCCGCTTGAGTCGTCACATCCCGGAAAGCGCTGCGGCGAAGCGTTTCGTCACCCGGAATCGGCGGCTTCCCCGAAGCGGCGCAGGACCGACCCACCTCACCCAAGGGACAGTCACAGGACTTTCCCAGGAAGGGGGTTTAGGCCGTCCGGGCCGTCGGCTGCGCCGCCCGTCAGCCGCGCCGCCGGCTCCGGCGGGACACCACCGCACGCAGGACCCGCCGTCCCTCGACCGACAGCTCCAGCGCCCGGCGCAGCCCGGCCGGGCCATGTCCGGCCAGCACCTCCAGGACGGTGATCTGGCGGCGCAGTTCGGCGGCGACGAGGGGCGACATGCCCTCCGTACGGCCCTCGCGGCGGGAGTCGACGGACGAGGCCTCGCCCGCGGCGGTGTCCAGGAGCCGGTGGATCTGGAGGGAGGCGACGGAGCAGGCGTCGGCCCACACCCGGATGGCGGCGGCGGACCGCTCGGCGGGAGCGGCCTCGAGCATCCGGTGGGCGAGCACCACCGCCTCGTCCCCGGCGTCGGCCGCGTCCAGCTTGCCGCGCGCCTGCTCCAGCCGTTCACCCCACTCCTCGGCACCGGCGCCGTCGCCGAGACTCGCCCACACCGGTCTGAGGACCTCGTCGTCGCCGCCCAGCAGGGGCACACACCGATCCAAACAAGCCAGCCCGCTCGCGGCCAGCCCGCGTTCGTCGGCCTGCGCGATCAACTCCACCAGGCTCATCCACGCCTCCCTCCGCGGGCCGTCTCCGGGGCCCGATCAGGCCGCTGCCGGCCCTCACCCCTCACGGAACCCGCACTTCCCCTTACTGCGTGCGACGGGCCGGGAGTGTCACAGGGGCACCACGCCCAGCCTGTCGAGGAAGCGGAACAGCAGGTTTTCAGCCAGGGGATCAGGGTCTGAAGTGAGTACGTCCACCAGCGCGTCGGCGTTCACCTCACGCCCGGCCTCCGCGGCCCAGCGCACGGCGTGCCCGGCGGCGTCGCCCGGGTCGAGGAAGTAGTCCTCCAGCGTGAGGCCCTCCCGGTCCGCCCCCAGGTACCCGGCCATCGCGGTGCGCGCCAGACAGGTCGTCCACGCCCCGCTCTCGGGAGCCGCGGCCTCCAGGACGACGCACTCGCTGTTCATGACGTACCCGAAGAGCGCCGGCGCTCCCGTCTCCCGGGCGAGGGCGTTCATGTCGCCGATGTCGCCGTCGCTGCTCGGGTACTCCCAGACCTGCCATCCACCGGGCGCCGAGGCGCGCTGCGTCGGACCGTCCCCGGCCCCCGCCAGCGCGTCCAGCTCCGGCAGCGGCCGCTCCCCCCGGCCCACGACGAAATATCCCCAGTAGCCCATGTCCCGGTTCCCCCCGGCATGTTCGATTGCGGTCGCGTCAGAAGACCACCACAGCCGTACGGGAGTTCGCAGCCATATGGGCCAATTCGTGCCGGTCAGCCGAGCCTGTCCGCCAGCGCCCGGAACTCCGCCCAGGACAGCTCCGGCTCGCCCGGGTCCCAGAGCTTCTGGACGGTCGCCCGCAGAGGCATCCGGATCCCGGCGGCGACCTGGTCCTCGGTCTGGGAGTTCGCGAGGTCGCACCACACCGCGAAGGACCCGCCGAGGATCTGCCCGTCGTAGCGCGCCGGCACGGCCGCGGTGCCGCGCAGCACCCGGGGCGTCCACTGCTCGTAGATCCGCTGCCCCGTCGGGTAGACGAAGGTCTGCGGCTCGCCGAGCACGTAGTACAGGAACTCGTCGTTGTAGTTGATCACCTTGCGGCCCGCCTGGAGGTACTCCAGGGGCTCCCGGGCGCCGATCTCCTTGCCGGTCCAGTAGGCGACCTGGATGTCCTTGGCGGCCTGGACGGACGTCCCGCGGAAGAAGCCGTCGTTCCAGGCCCGCGGGACGCGCTGGTGCCCGCGGACCGTGTCGGCCCGGTCGTTCAGCCAGCCGGTGGTGAGGTCGGCGACCGTGGCGCCGGAGCCGTACTTCTCCCGGGCGGCGGCGGCCAGCTGCGGGAACGACGCCTCCGGGTTCGACCGGGTCAGCGCCTGGTACTCGTCACCGCCGAGGTGCCACGGCCCGCCGGGGAAGAGGTCCGCGTACTCGTTCAGCAGGTCGTCGACGATCTCGGCGCTCTCGGCCTTGGAGATGTCGATGGCGCCCTGCACCGCCGAGCCCTGAGCGGAGCGCAGCTGCAGGTCGGGGTGGGCGTCGAGGACAGCGCCGAGGTGCCCGGGCGAGTCGATCTCGGGGACGATCGTGACGTGCCGGCTCTGGGCGAGGGCGATGATCTTGCGCACCTGTGCCTTGGTCAGATGCTGCTGCGACACGATCTCCGGATGGGAGGAGGACTCGATCCGGAACCCCTGGTCGTCGGAGAAGTGCAGCCCCAGCTGGTTGAACTTCAGATCGCCCAGTTCCCGGATCCGGTCCTCGATCCAGCCGGCCGTGAAGTTCTTGCGCGCGATGTCCAGCATGAAGCCGCGCTGCGGCTTGGCCGGTTCGTCCTTCACGACCCCCTCGGGGGCCGTGCCGCCGTCGTGCGTCTCCTGCTTCAGGGTGCGGGTGCCGTAGAAGACCCCGGTGTCGGTGGGCCCGCCGATCTCCACCCGCCCGTCGCGCACGGTCATCACGTACGACTCCGGGTTCGCCCCCTCGCCGCGGTTCAGCGCCAGCCGCAGGTCCCCGGCCCGCTTGTCGCTCTTCTCGCCCGCGTACGTCATGCCCAGCTCGCCGGCGACCAGCCGCCCCTCGTCGGTCAGCGCCGGATCGTCCACGACCACCCGGTTGCCCTTCTCGGGCTTCCAGCCCGGGCCGCGCGCCGGCTCGTGGTCGCGCACGGCGGGGATGGTGCGGGGAGCCTCGGACAGGGGGTAGGAGCGGGTCGGGCTGGGGGCCGCCTCCGGCGCTCTGTCCGGGGGCGCCGCCGCCGAGGCTCCCCGCGAGGAGCCGGCCTCCGAGGCCGTCGACCCGCCGTCGCCGCCCGAGGCCGCCCAGAGCCCGAGACTCACCCCGGCCGCGACCACGACCAGGGCTACAGCCACGGCCACGACCAGCACCTGCCGCTTGCTCTCCTGCTTCGCCGAAGTCCGGCGCCTGTGCTGACTCACCCAGCCAACCTAAAACCCGGGGCCGCTCGGCGCGCGTCCACCACGCGTGCCGAAACCCTCCCTCCCGGGTGAAATTCGTGCATCCTTCGGACACGTCACGGTCGCACTCGGTAGCGTGACGTCACATCTCTCACACCTTGCCCTGCCGACACACGTGACGCCCACGAGGACCCACGCTGCCCGCGCACCCTGTCCCAGATCTCCCCGGCCGGCTCGCCATACCGGTGGAGCACTTCAACGCCGCCTCGGAGGAGGACCTGCACCAGGCCCTCCTCTCCTGCCTGCGCAGCCTCCGCTGGGCCCGGCGCGTCGCGGACCACCGCCCCTACCCGGACGTGGACGCCCTGCTGGCCGCGGCTGACGAGGCGGCCTACGACCTGGCCTGGCCGGACCTCACGGAAGCACTGGCGGCCGAGCCCCTGCCGACGCTCCCGCCGGGCACCTACTCCGCGGCGCACACCGCCCTCAGCGCGGCCCACGCCGCCTACGAGGCCCGTTTCGGGCACGTGTTCGTCATCTGCCTGGACGGCCTGTCCCCGTCCGAGACCCTGGACCGCCTCCTCGCCGCCATCCGGTCACGATTGACCAACGATCCCGAAGAGGAGCGCGCGGTCGTGGCCGACGAACTCCGGCGCTTGGCGGGCGTTCGGCTGGTCAGCGCCCTGAGGGGCGCGGGGAACTGCGCGAGCAACCACTGACGACGCGCACCCGGCGTCACCACAGACACCCTCGCCCCCGTGGCCGCACTAGCCCACCGGTACCCCTTTGCGTGCCAGTTTGATCACACCCCGGGACCCCGGCGCAGCCCCGCCGCAGCGCCTCGCTACGATGCTGGGGGCCGGTGGACCGTACCCGGCCGGGCCCGACCGACACACCAAGCCGGCGCGGCCCCAATCCCCGCTCCCGGAGGAAACTTCCGTGCCGGCTGGAACGCTGTACCGCGGCCGGGAAGGAATGTGGTCCTGGGTGGCTCACCGAGTCACCGGCGTCCTCATCTTCTTCTTCCTGTTCGTCCACGTGCTGGACACCGCCCTCGTCCGCGTGTCCCCTGAGGCCTACGACACCGTCGTGGCCACGTACAAGACGCCGATCGTCGCGCTGCTGGAGTACGGCCTCGTCGCCGCCATCCTCTTCCACGCGCTCAACGGCCTGCGTGTCATCGCCGTCGACTTCTGGATCAAGGGCGCCCGGTACCAGAAGCAGATGCTCTGGACCGTCGTCGCCCTGTGGGTCGTGCTGATGCTCGGGGCGATCTACCCCGTCCTCGGCCACGCCGCTCGTGAACTGTTCGGGAGCTGACGCCAATGTCCACGACTGACAAGACCGCTGCGGGCGTCGGCCCCGTCGAGGGCGGCGCCGTCTACACCGTCGACAACCCGGCGCCCTTCATCGAGGCCCCGCGGCAGCGCACCAAGAAGACCCCGAAGAGCACCCGGGGCAACTTCGAGCTGGCCGCCTGGCTGTTCATGCGCCTGTCCGGCGTCGTACTGGTCGTCCTCGTCCTCGGCCACCTGCTGATCCAGCTCGTGCTGGACGGCGGCGTCTCCAAGATCGGGTTCGCCTTCGTGGCGGGCCGCTGGGCGTCCCCGTTCTGGCAGGTCTGGGACCTGCTGATGCTGTGGCTCGCCATGCTGCACGGCGCCAACGGCCTGCGCACGGTCATCAACGACTACGCGGAGCGCGCGAACACCCGGCTGTGGCTCAAGGGCCTGCTCTACACCGCCACGGTGTTCACCATCCTGCTGGGCACGCTGGTGATCTTCACCTTCGACCCGAACATCCGCTAGGCACGGGGTTGCGAGAATCATGAAGATCCACAAGTACGACACCGTCATCGTCGGCGCCGGTGGCGCGGGCATGCGCGCGGCCATCGAGTCCACGAAGCGCAGCCGCACCGCCGTGCTGACCAAGCTCTACCCCACCCGCTCCCACACGGGCGCCGCGCAGGGCGGCATGGCCGCCGCGCTGGCCAACGTGGAGGAGGACAACTGGGAGTGGCACACCTTCGACACGGTCAAGGGCGGTGACTACCTGGTCGACCAGGACGCCGCCGAGATCCTGGCGAAGGAGGCCATCGACTCGGTCCTCGACCTCGAGAAGATGGGCCTGCCGTTCAACCGCACCCCGAACGGCACGATCGACCAGCGCCGCTTCGGCGGTCACAGCCGCAACCACGGCGAGGCCCCGGTCCGCCGCTCCTGCTACGCGGCCGACCGCACCGGCCACATGATCCTCCAGACGCTGTACCAGAACTGCGTCAAGGAGGGCGTGGAGTTCTTCAACGAGTTCTACGTCCTGGACCAGCTGATCACCGAGGTCGACGGCGTCAAGAAGTCCGCCGGCGTGGTCGCCTACGAACTGGCGACCGGCGAGATCCACGTCTTCCAGGCGAAGTCCGTGGTCTACGCGTCCGGCGGCTGCGGCAAGTTCTTCAAGGTGACGTCGAACGCGCACACGCTGACCGGTGACGGCCAGGCGGCGGTCTACCGCCGCGGGCTGCCGCTGGAGGACATGGAGTTCTTCCAGTTCCACCCGACCGGCATCTGGCGCATGGGCATCCTGCTGACGGAGGGCGCCCGCGGTGAGGGCGGCATCCTCCGCAACAAGGACGGCGAGCGCTTCATGGAGAAGTACGCGCCGGTCATGAAGGACCTCGCGTCCCGTGACGTCGTGTCCCGCTCCATCTACACGGAGATCCGTGAGGGCCGCGGCTGCGGTCCCGAGGGCGACCACGTCTACCTCGACCTCACGCACCTCCCGCCGGAGCAGCTGGACGCCAAGCTCCCGGACATCACCGAGTTCGCGCGCACCTACCTCGGCATCGAGCCCTACACGGACCCGATCCCGATCCAGCCCACCGCGCACTACGCCATGGGCGGCATCCCGACCAACGTCGAGGGTGAGGTCCTGGCGGACAACACCACCGTCGTCCCGGGCCTGTACGCGGCCGGCGAGGTCGCCTGCGTCTCCGTGCACGGCGCCAACCGCCTCGGCACGAACTCCCTGCTGGACATCAACGTCTTCGGCAAGCGCGCGGGCATCGCGGCCGCCGAGTACGCGCAGAAGGCGGAGTTCGTCGAGCTGCCGGAGAACCCGGCGGAGCTCGTGGTCGCGCAGGTGGAGCGGCTGCGCGACGCCACCGGCAACGAGCGGGTGGCGGAGCTGCGGCGTGAGCTGCAGGAGACCATGGACGCCAACGTCATGGTGTTCCGCACCGAGCAGACGATCAAGACGGCGGTCGAGAAGATCGCGGAGCTGCGCGAGCGGTACCGGAACGTCTCGATCCAGGACAAGGGCAAGCGGTTCAACACGGACCTGCTGGAGGCCATCGAGCTGGGCAACCTGCTCGACCTCGCCGAGGTGATGGCGGTCTCCGCGCTCGCCCGCAAGGAGTCCCGCGGCGGTCACTACCGCGAGGACTACCCGAACCGCGACGACGTCAACTTCATGCGGCACACCATGGCGTACCGCGAGGTCGGCGCCGACGGCTCCGAAACCGTCCGTCTCGACTACAAGCCGGTCGTCCAGACCCGCTACCAGCCGATGGAGCGTAAGTACTGATGGCTACCCCTGTTCTGGACAAGGAAGACGCGGCCGGCAAGCCCGAGCCCGGTTTCGCCGACTCCCCCTACATCACGGTCACCTTCCGCATCCGCCGGTTCAACCCGGAGGTCGCGGCGGAGGCGGTCTGGGAAGACTTCCAGGTGGAGATCGACCCGAAGGAGCGTGTCCTCGACGCCCTCCACAAGATCAAGTGGGACCTGGACGGCACGCTGACGTTCCGCCGCTCCTGCGCGCACGGCATCTGCGGCTCCGATGCCATGCGGATCAACGGCAAGAACCGCCTCGCCTGCAAGACGCTGATCAAGGACATCAACCCCGAGAAGCCGATCACGGTCGAGGCCATCAAGGGCCTGACGGTCCTGAAGGACCTCGTGGTCGACATGGAGCCGTTCTTCCAGGCGTACCGCGACGTCATGCCCTTCCTCATCACGAAGGACACGAACGAACCGACGCGTGAGCGGTTCCAGACGGCCGAGGACCGCGAGCGCTTCGACGACACAACGAAGTGCATCCTCTGCGCGGCCTGCACCACCTCGTGCCCGGTCTTCTGGAACGACGGCCAGTACTTCGGCCCGGCCGCCATCGTCAACGCGCACCGCTTCATCTTCGACTCGCGTGACGAGGCGGGCGAGCAGCGCCTGGAGATCCTGAACGACCGCGACGGCGTGTGGCGCTGCCGCACGACGTTCAACTGCACGGACGCGTGCCCGCGTGGCATCGAGGTCACGAAGGCGATCGCCGAGGTGAAGCGTGCGCTGATCACGCGCCGCTACTGAGCGCTTGCCGCTTGCTCGTGAGGGCCCCGTTTCCGCTGGAGACGGGGCCCTCTGGCATATGCCACACCATCAAATGAACGGGTCCGGGACCGGACGCGCGGACGGTGTCCGACCTACGATGATGCTCTCGACACCAGTTCCCAGGAGGCACCTGATGTCCGCAGCTTCCGTCGAGCAGCCCTTCCACGACGAAGAGCCGGTCACCCTCACGACCATCGCCGACGAGATCATGGAGCGCCATCCGGGCTACCGCGTCGAGATCATCGGAGGCCATCTCCTCGTGACCCCGTCCCCGGATGCACCTCACGCCCGAGCCCTGACCAAACTCATGCGTCCGTTCATCGCAGCAGGACTCGACGACGGCGAAACCGAAGTCCTCCAGAAGGTCGGACTTCGGCTCCCCACGGGCGGCGAGGACTACGCCATCCCCGACCTCGTGGTGGTGGACGCCGACATCGACGACCACCTCGTCGAGAACAACGCCTACGACCCGGCCTGTTTCCGTCTCGTCCTCGAGGTCACCTCCGGCAACTGGAAGGACGACCTCAAGACCAAGGTGGCCGCCTACGCCGAGGCCAAGGTGCCCGTCTACGTCGTCGTGGACCGCAAGCACCGGCGCCTGCACGTCCTGACCGAGCCGGTGGAAAGCGGCTACGAGAACCACCGCCCGCACGCCCCCGGCGAGCTCGTCACCCTCCCCGACTCCATCGGCGCGAAGGTGACCCTCGACGTGTCGGAGATCCTCAGGGCGGGCCGGCCGAAAACGATCGACTGAGCCGCGACGCCCGGAATCGGCCGGATCAGAACTGGTTCGGCCGGCAGTTGTTCCACTCCTGAACGTCCTACATTGGGGCAATCGAAAGCGAATTACACTCGCCACCAATTACCGACCAGAAGTTCCCTGCTAATCGCCGGGTTCGCGGCTCCAGGACTGCTCAAGACCCGACTTTGCCACCCTCGACGCCGCACGCACCTCTTCCCATTCAGCGGCCGCTTTAAGTGCATCTTCGGCCCAAATTTCCTCAGGGCCCGCAGCTACGGACTTGACACTTTCGTTGACCGACTGAAGCAAGAGGTAATCTTCGTCATTCAAAGAAGGAACTCCTCGGCCACGCCCACATCGGCGTCACCGCCGGCGTCTACGCCCACGTACAACTCCGCATCCAGCGTCAGGCCATCGACACCCTCGGCAGCATCCTCGGCCCGACCGACGCCCCGGACGACCCGCCCACCGCAGCCGTCGTCCGCTGACGTTGCCGTCACCGTTGCCGTCAAACGACGGAAGGGGCCCCACCGGAGATCACTCCGGTGGGGCCCCTTTCTCTGCCTTCTTTCCCCAGGAATTACATCGCCCAGGAATTAGAAGAGCCGAAACTCGAACCCGGGCGCATCAAACCATGCACCCCGATGCAATCTACCCGCGCGAAGAAGTGGCGCTCGCCGGGATCTTGTAGGCGGCCGCAAGGCTCTTATCGAAGATCACGAGCAGAGCATCGGGCATATACGTGAATCCCGCACCCTCAGCCTCACCTAGTGCAATGACTAGGTTCGACCCATCAGGGAACCCGAAGTTGTAGGCCCAAGGCATCTCTGGGCATCCCTCGTTAGGGATATGCCAGGCGATTCCGATACTCACGATCGGCGCACCCAAGAACCTCCCCCAATCGACGTGGTCACTCACGTCGATTGGATCCCCGGGCAGACTGGTGCCCGCTTCTCCGGGACTGCTGAATTCAATCGCCATGCCTTCGTTGACGCCATCCATTGCCCAGGACAGAACCAGCACGGCCCCGCTCTCCATGCCCAGCTCAACGGCCATGTCGACTTCGTGAGCACGATCTTCCCTATGCCCTTCGGGCCAGCCCTCCCCCCGCGGCGCCACGTAGCGAACCGTTCTCACGGCCTCACCCGAGACAGCCTCCCGGAGTTCAGCGAGCCCAGCATCGCTACGGGCCAGAGCATCCCACGGGTTGATTACCAACATTTCTAATACCGCCCAAAGTACTGGAACTGGCCATTGGCATCGAAGGTTGCCCCGATCCCGCGTCCACCAGCGGGGTCCGGCATGATATACCGCGTCCCGCCAGCGAAGTTTCCGGAATTTACAGGAGATGTAGCAGTTTTCGGGTTGGTCAGAATGTCGTCCAACAGTTCCTGACCGGCAGACTTCAACTGCTTCCCTGGAACCACGGGAAGATCCCCACGGTTCATATGCTTCTGATATTCGCGTCCCGCATGAGTCGTGTTCCCCTTAGCGGGACGCATCCCACTCTGCGAAAGAGCATCCAGATCGGGACCACACGGAGTGGAATTGTGAACGAGTACCGGCGTCTCCCCCGCCAGCACATAGTACGTATGCAGGTCGTCAACCGTCAGGTTGTACGTCCGGGCGTGCTTGGTGAACGGTCGGTTGCCCGTGACGATGACCGTGTCGCCCTCGTCGGTGAGCAGGGTCATGCCCGGCCTGAGCTCGCCTGCCTCGATCCAGTCCTGTTCGGACGGGGACCAGAAGGGGTGCTCGTGGGTGGCGGTGAGGTGGTCAACCCCATCCTCGGTGGCGATGGACAGTTCGGCGAAGTGCTTGTCAGACTCGGTCCGGATGAGCCGGGTCACCTTTCGGGGGCCGGTCTCCCCTGTGGTGGGATCGGTGGCCTGGACCATGTCGCCGACTGCGACATCTTCGATGTTCTTGCGGGTGCCGTCCGCCATGAGGACATCGGTTCCGGCCAGGAAGCATTTACAGCCTGCGGCTACTCCCTTGCCCGCCCTGCCTCCGGGGATGAGGGCATAAGCGAGGCTTTCCCACCTCTTGCCCCGCTCATACGATTCGGCATCGTCCAGACACTTCTGGAAGTTCTGGACGCAATAGTTGGCGGCGATGCGCTTGGCCTCTGCGACGTCGTCGCTCTTCAGGAGGAACTTGTACGCCTGGCGGCAGCCTTCCCGCCCGAAGCACACGTTGTTTGTGCCGCTCTCCTCGACGATGGGCGTTTTCCAATACGTTCCGTCCGGGAAGCGTCCGTTCGGCCCGTGTTCGTAGAAGAGATCCAGCAGCCGCTGAGAGTCGTTCGTTGCAGGGGTGTGAGTCTTTACCCACCCGGCTTCTTGCTTGCAGCTGTAGTAGCAGCCCCCCGGACCCGTGCCGCCCCTGGGCACGCCGGGCCCCCTCGGGTTCTGCGGCCCCGTGGGGCCACCGTCGCGGCGCGGCTCGCTGTGGCCCGATCCGTCATCGATCCACAACCCTGTGGGGTCGGAGTGTGAAACCGGGCTGTTGTTGGCGTAGGCGTACCCGTTCATCTGGAGTGGGTCCGCTATGTCGATGATCGGGTCGGCTGAGAGGAAGCGGCCCGAGGTCTGGTCGTATTCGCGGGCGCCTATGTGCGTCAGGCCCGTGGCCGTGTCGTCGACGCCGACACCCAGGTAGCCGCGCTTGTTGGGCCATGTGGAGGGCTTCGCACCACGGCTCTCGCCGTACGGCTTGAACGCGCGGCGGGTGACCGGCTGGCCGGCCGTGAGGTCGACCGAGGTGTTCGCCGTGCCCAGGTGGTCGGCGAGCAGCGTGCTGATCTTGTGGCCTGTCGTCGAGCCGTTGGTCGTCGTGCGGACCACCGTGGGGGCGCCGGCCTGGCCGTAGGAACGGGAGGCTCGGGTGATCGTGCCTGCCGCACTGGTCGTCACTTCGGCCTCGCCGAGGTACAGCGTCGAGCCCGTCGGTGAGTTCTCGAGGAGACGGTTGCCGTCGGCGTCGTAGACGTACGTCGTCTTCTTGCCGTCGTCCGTGATGGAGTCGAGCTTGTTCTCCGGCGTCCAGCCCAGGGTCTGCGTCGTGTTGTACAGGTCTCGGGCTGTGGTGTTGCCCGTGGCGTCGTAGGTGTAGGCGCTGCCCTTGCCCGTCGGGGTGGAGCTGATCCACGTCATCGTGTGCGGCTGGGATTTGTACGCCGTCGTGCCGCTGCCCGCGACCGTCTTGCCGTAGCCGTAGGAGTACGTGATGTTCTTCGTCGCGTCGGCGGGGTCGTGCTCCATGAGCGTCGCGCGGTTGCCGAGCCAGTCGAAGGTGGTCGACTGGCGGTACGCGGTCGTGCCCGTGGCCACCGTGTCCGGGGCCGGGGCCGCCGCGGCGAGTGTCGAGGCGAGGGAGTCGTCGGGGGACGAGGTGTCCGATTCCGCGTCCGCGGCGTCGGCGACCGGGCCTGAGGAGATCGCGTAGGTGGTGCGGTGGCCCCACGTGGTGCCGTTCGCCGACTTACAGCCCGTGCCGCCGCCGGTCGGTTCGATCTTCGACGTCCAGGCGTGCGTCAGTTCGCCCATCACGTCGTAGGTGAAGCACTGGGTGTCCCACGTGCTGCCCGTCGCCTCACTGAGCTTGCGCGCGTTGGAGGTGATGGTGCCGGTCGCGTCGTAGGAGTAGTAGCTGTCCGTGATGCGGTGCGGGCCCGCCGTCTCCCGGTCCGCGACCGTGCGCTGGAGGCGGCCGGTGTGCGGGTCCACGAAGTTGGTGGTCCAGACGCGGTTCGGCTGTGCGCCCGAGACCGTGCGCAGCACCTCCCCGTAGGGCGAATAGGTGGCGTCGGCCGTGTACCACGTCAGGCCTGACGTCGACTCGGGCATGCCGTCACCGTTGTAACGCGTGACGATCTTTTCCTTGGCCAGGCCGCCGACGGCCGGCAGGGTGACCGACTGGGGCTTGCCCGTCGGGGTGTACGTGTACGCGTAGGGGTAGGTGCCGGCGAGTCCCGTGGTCATCGAGTTGGCCGGGATGACCGTTTCGCTGCCGGTGACGCGATATTCGGAGTCGTAGCCCGTGACGCGGTTGACGTAGTCACCGCTGTCGGTGTGCCGCTTGGACGACGTGGCTTGGCCGATACCGCCGGGGGCTTCGTCGTAGGTGTACTCCTTGACCGGGGTGGCGCCTGCCGATCCCTGCCGGACGTATCTGGGCCGGCCGAGGACGTCGTACTCGGTGAAGGTCTCCTGGCCGCGCGCGTTCCGGACACGGTTCGGCCGGTCCGCGGCGTCGTACCAGGTGTCCGTGGTCCCCGTGTCGGGGTCGGTGGCGGACGTCACCCGGCCGCGGGCGTCGTAGGTGTAGGACCAGACGTTGCCGGCGGGGTCCGTGACCTCGTCGCGATTGCCTCGTGCGTCGTAGCCGTACGTGGTGGTGCGGCCCGCGGTCGCACTCGAGGCGTCCTGGGTGAAGTGCCTGACGGATGTGGTCCGGCCGAGGGCGTCGAAGTAGGTGCGTGTCCTCGGGGCGGTGGAACCGGGCGGGTTCACCGTCTTGCTGACGGCATCGTAGAACGTGAAGGTCGCGTACTTGTAGCCGCCGCCCTGGTACACGGAGGCTCGGGCCTCGCGCTCCAGGCCGTCGTAGCGGTACTGGGTCCAGGACGGGATCAGCGAGGTGGATCTGGGCCTGAAGAGCGCCGTGTCCGGTTCGCCCTTGGCCAGATAGGTGCCGGTCTTCTCGGCGACCAGGCCGTGGTCGTTGTATTTGGTGTCGACGACGATCCGGCCGGATCCGTGGGCCTCGGCCTGTTTCTGCACTTCACGCGTCAGACCGTCGTAGAGCGTGACCTCTTGGCTGTAGGAGCCGTCGTCCTTGAGTGTTCCCACCGTCACTGCGGCAGGCTTGTTCGCGCCGGCTGTGGCGGTTGCCGGCTGATACGAGACGAGGACGTTCGGGGACTTGCCACCAGAGGCGCGGGAAGCCGTCCAGCCCTTCACGAGACGGCCGAGCGCGTCGTACTCACTGCGTGTCGTGCGGCCGTTGGCATCGGTGACCGTCAGCGGCAGGCCCCGGCCGGGGTCGTAGGTCGTGGTGACGGTGTGGCCCTTTGCGTTGATCGTCTTTGTCATGGTGACCGGGCCACCGGTCTCGGGCGTGTATCTCGTCTCCGAGGTGCCCGCGCCCGGCTTGGTGACTGTGCGGACGCGCCCGAGAGCGTCGTACGTGGTCTCGGTGGCGACCGAGTACGAGGTTCCCGTGCCGTCGGTCTCGGCCACGATGGTGGGCATGCCCCTGGTCGGCGTCGCGCCGTGCGCCAGCTTGTCGTAGCTGTACTGCCGGGCCGACTTCAGTTCGGTGGCCGGATCGGCGGTGGCGTAACCGGCGCAGGACGTGCCGGTGATGCGCTGTTCCTTGGGCAGGCCGATGAGCCAGGCCGTGGTGTTGTGCAGGTAGGACGTCTTGGTGCAGCTCTGGTCCGAGAAGCTCTCGGAGGAGCCGCTCGGCTTCACGACGGCTGTCTCGACCTGGACGGGCAGCCCGTAGGTATCGTCCGGCGTCGTGAGGGTGCGGACGGCTCGCCAGCTCGATCCGATCTGTTGGATCTCGTCCGATCGTTTGATGCCCGTGCGGTGGGCGAGCAGCGGATCGGCGGTCGTCGCGTCCTCGTTCTCACGGGTGCGGGACGCGGTTTCCTTGGACCAGGGGAAGTTCAGCGTGCGCTGGGAGACCTCGCCGCCCGAGTCGACATAGGCGATGGTTTCGGCGGTCATGCCCGCGTATTGCGGTTGGTCGTCAGCCAGCAGCGTGTACTTGCTCTCGGAGTCCTTGACCTCGCCGCCGGTGCCCAGGAAGTAGCGCGACACCGACTTCGACTGGGACTGGGGAACGCCCGGCTCCGAGCTGGTCTTGCTGCCCTTCCGGACCGTGACCTGCCGGTGCCCCCGCCAGTCGCTGTACGTCCGCAGGGCGGGACGTGTGAACTCGTCGTCGCTCTTGGCCCACGCCGGGCCGGAGTACGAGTACATCGTGACGGTCGGTTTGCTGTGCGAGGTGACCTTGTCGGTCTCGGTCACGGACGCGACGACGTACTTGTTGAACCAGGACTTCGCCGGAGTCTTCTCGTCTCCGTCGGGTGACCAGCGCACCGGGTAACAGGTGCCGTTGTTCTCGCCCTTGTCCTCGGAGGGTTCACTCGCGCACCCGCCGGTGTACTCGACTTCGATGTCGCCGCCGTGCTCGGTGGAGACCGTTCCGATGCGTGGACGGGTGAACGCGGGGCGCTGGTCGCTCTTGCCGGTGAGCACCAGGTTGGGCAGCTGGCGGTCCTTGAGCCGGGCGTGCAGCGGCGACGAGGCTCCGACCTTGTAGGGGGCGAAGCTGATGCCGTCTTTCGACTGGAGGGTGCCGGTGGTGTCTGCCGGGCCGTACCCGGTGCGGGTGATCGAGTTGAGCCAGAGGCCGGGTGAAGTGTCGTACCAGTCCTCCGGGAACGACTGGTGCAGGGTGTAGGTGTCCACCTTGCCGAGGCCGGTCTGTCCGGGACGCGCGGCCTTCGTGGTCACCGTGTCCAGGCGGAGTTGCGTCCAGAACGAGGGGAACGACGGGCAGAGCTTGGAGGTGGACTTGCAGTTGAGGTTGCCCGGCGTGTCCCACCAGGGCCGGTAGGCACCCGGGTCGTCGGTCTTGGCGAAGTTCGCCGCGTCGCACGCCGACTCGGATCTCAGGCACCGCTGCTTCGCCCCGAAGGTGACGGTGGCCGACGGCGTGGTGAGGGTGTCCGGGCGCATGCCGTACTCGATCGAGGTCGGGTAGGCGTAGCGGTCGTACTGCTCCGGTGACTTGAACTTCTTGCGGACGGCGTAGTGGTTCGTCTCCTGCTTCCAGTTGACGATCATCGTGTTGCCGTTGACGTCGACGACCTTGTCGAGGCCCCAGCGCCAGGCCTGCTGCTTGCCGGAGCCGCAGCGCGAGTCGGCGAAGGCATCGGCGTGACACGGTTCCCCGGGATGGTTGCCGAAAACCGGCACGGTGGAGACGGAGGACGTGTCGGCGTGACCTCCGCCGACGCTGTTCTGGCCGTAGTAGTACTTGGTGCCGTCCGACGTGGTGACGACCCAGTACTCGCCGTTGTTATCGTCGTTGCTTCCGCCGACGCGGTGCTCGATCCGGGTGCCGTCGTCCTGCTGGGGACGGTAGATCTCCGTGTCCTTGTCCGGGTCGCTGCCGGAGCCCGCGTCGCGTACCAACTCGGTGGTCCGGCCGCCGAGGGACATCACCGCGTTGTAGGAAACCCAGCACAGGTCGGACGTCTTGTCTTTCTTGGCGGTGTTGTTGGGTGTCCCCACCTTGAGGGCCTTGCGATCGTCCCGGCAGGAGCGGTAGCGGCGCTCGATGTGGCCCGGGTCGTAGGACCAGCCCTCACCGATCCAGGAGGCCTGGGGCGAGGAGACCGCGGTACGCCCGTCCACGGTCTGCGAGCTGTAGTTGAAGGAGATCGTCGGTGCGGGGCCCGCCGGCGGGCTCGGCACGGTCAGCGGATAGGACCAGTTGAAGGCGCCGGAGGAGCCGCCCGCCTCCCACTTTCCGTCGGAAGCGAGCGGCGTCGCCTTGAAGGTGCCGCCGCCGCTGTTGCCTGAGTCGACCACTCCGACGACCGCGGTGCTTCCTGCGGCGGCCGCGGGAATCGCCGTGGACGCGCGCCGGTAGGACGCCTGCATCACACCGGAGGAGCCGCTGCGGGTGGAGGGGGCGGCAGCAGGCGTGACCGTCCCGTCCGCGGCCGGATCGACAGTGGCCGTAAGGGACTTGGCCGCCGTGTCGTTGGTCGTCTCCAGTTCCTCGTACGTCTGGCACGCCTCGTCGTCCGGCGTCGTCCAGTAGCAGTCGGGGAACATGACGAAGCTCAGCCGGGACGCCCAGTCCGCGCCGTAGAGGTTCTTGAACTTTGCGTAGTCCAGCTTGACCGAGACGGGCACCGAGCCGTTGTCGGGTGCCTGGACCAGCAGGAGGCCGCCTTCCACTCCCTGGGCGACCGGGGAGGCCCGGTCCGGGATGGTGACCTGCCAGGTGCCGGTCGGCGCGGGCTGGTCGGGGGCTTGGCCCAGGCTGACGGGCAGTGACCCGACTGGGTTCAGAGCAGCCGACTCGGCGGTGGCCGCGGCGGTTCGGACCGACGCGGGCGTCGGGGCGGAACCGAAGGTGACCGTGCCGGTCTGGTTGGAGGGCGGATTGATGGTGCCCGTCGGGGCAGCGAGCAGATCGTCGGGAACGTCGGCCTTCAGTGTGCTGAGGTGTCGGCTGAACTCGCCGCCCGGAACCGGCTCGTCGCGTTCCAGTTCCTCGAGCGTCAGTGATTCGCGCCCGACTTCCTCCCTGGCCGGGTCCGGGGGAAGGGCGAGCGCCGGCACGGGCAGCAGCCCCAGCAGCAGTGCGGCAGCGGTCACCGGCACGGCGGTACGCGCCAGGCGCGGCTTGCGGGCATGCGAAAGTCGATCGAACACGGCGAGGTCCCCCCGGACCACTGGAGCGGGACCGGCTACGGACCACGCGTGACGACGTATCAGACAGCAGAAGATTCTGTGATCACCCTGTGAAGGAAAGCCAGAGGTGACGCTTCGCTGTGATCATCATCACGGAATGTAGCGGGCGGTTACGCAACGAAAGGAGGTCAACCCGGGAAAGCGCTGCACGGCGGAACAGTTCCGCCCCTCAGTGGTGTTTTTCGCATGTATAAGACAGGCGCCCGCAAAGCGGCTTACAGAAGAACACCTCTAGGGCCGGTTCATCCCTTTTTGTAGACACGCGCCGAAGTGGCTCTCCATGCCTTACCGGGCTCTCGTGCCTTCTATACGAATGTCCGGTCACCGGCTCTCATGTCGGGCCCCTCGAATCTCCACAGGGTGACGACAGATTCCCCATGGGTCATCATCGGCTCGCCCGGCTGCGCCCAGTCGCACGCCGGATTCCAGGGGGAACTACGGGGGAAGGGAACCCGCCCGATGACGCGCAACTGGCGCTCGAGGCCCGGCCGTCGAGGTGGTGTGGCGCTGCTCGCCACCGCAGTCGCCACCACCGGCATCGTCTACGCCGGACTACGACTGGACGGTGGTCCCGCACCGGACAGCCGCGACCACCGGTCGGGCTCGAGCACCGTCACGGAAGCAAACGCCCTCAAGCAGGCGGCGCGAACCGGGAAACCCGTCGAGGTCACGGCCGACCGCACCGCCCGTTCCACGACGTGGGCCCGCCCGGACGGCTTGATGGCCAAACAGCTCCGCTCCACGCCCATTCGCGCCAAGGTGGACGGTGAGTGGAGGAAGATCGATCCGAATCTGCGCCGCACGGGGAGCGGGTGGGAGCCAAAGGCCACCAACACCCGCATGGTGTTCTCGCCCGGGTCCGAAAAGCAGGGCGGGCAGCGTGCTTCCCGCGCCACGGTGCGACGCGTGTCCCTGGTACGGCGGACAGTCGCTGACGCCACCGAGAATCCGCTGGTCACTCTGTATGTCGGTGCCGGCAGCGAGTACAAGATCCAGCTCACCTGGCCCGGCCCCGTCCCGACACCGATCATCGACGGCAACCGCGCGCTGTACCCCGAGATCTTCCCCGGTGGAGACCTCGTGCTCACCGCCGACGACGACGGATTCGGACAGCTGATGGTGCTGAAGAACCGTCAGGCGGCATCCGACCCGCACGTCCGCCAGTTGGTCTACGGCCTGCACTCCGCCCAGCTGACCTTCCGTCTCGACCCGGTCACCGGAATCGTCAGCGCCGAGAACGCCGATGACGAAGAAGTCGCGATGTCGCCCACCCCGCTGATGTGGGACAGCAGCGGGCAGCCGGCCATCACCGATGGCGGTGTCGGAGCGACGGCCCAACCGACCGGATCCGAGACCCCCGACCCGGCGGACACGGGCGGGCTTCCCGACGAAAGCCCCTCCCCTACCTCCGAAGAGGAAGCTGTCGAGTCCGACGAGCAGAGCGACACGGACGTCGAGGTGCTCCCTTCTGCGAGCGACGGTTCTGTCCCTGAAACGGCAGAGTCGCCGCTGCCCTCCGCGCCGGCGGAGCCGACTCCGGCACCGTCGCAGTCGGGTTCCGCCGCGACGCTCGGTCTGCCGTCCCTGGAGGGTCCTTCTCCCGACTCACGGGGTGAACTCGTCGAGGCGGACCTGTCCGCCGGGCAGTGGAAACTCACACCGGACAAGGATTTCCTCGACGACCCGGCCACGACGTACCCGGTGTTCATAGACCCGTCCGTCAAAAAGCACACTCAGGACTGGACCACCGCCTACAACCGCCACCCCAACGCCACGTTCTACAACGGGAAAGGCTTCAACAAGGGCGGCACCCACGAGGCGCGCGTGGGCTTCGAGTCCGACACCTGGGGGACCTCCCGCTCGTTCTTCAACATTGCCTTCGACAAGGACCTCAAGGGCACGAAGATCACCAAAGCCAAGTTGCGGCTGCTCGAGTCCTACTCCTGGTCCTGCAGCGCCCGTTCGATGAGTGTGCACCTCACCGGAGAGATCGACTCGCACACCAACTGGAAGAACGCCCCCAAGCTCCACGATGGCAACAAACTGGCGACCAAGAGCTTCGCGCACGGCTACAAGTCCGGCTGCCGGGACGCCTTCGAGACCTTCGACGTGAAGAAGGGTGCGCAGAAGGTGGCGGACAAGGGTGACGACAACATCACCTTCGGGTTGCGCGCTCGCGACGAGAATTCCCAGTACGCATGGAAGAAGTTCCACGCCAATCAGGACTACGCACCTGTCCTCGAGCTGGTCTACAACCGTCGGCCCTCTGTCGTCTCGAACTCGCTGGACATGGGTCCGGACGGCAAGTGCACCACGACCAAGCCGTACGTTCGCATGGGTTCCGGTGCCCTGACCTTCACCGCGAAGGGCACCGACAAGGACAAGAACCTGGACTACCTCGACTTCGACCTCTGGCCGACCGGACAGTGGAATTCCGCCGGAGATCTGCTCGGCTCGACCGGCAAGGTGTCCGTAGGAGGCGATACCGGCACTGCTCTGCGGTCGACGAAGGAGTTCTCCACGAGCAAACTCAAGAACGGGACCACGTACTCGTGGCGGGTCCGGGCCATCGACGATGCCGGCACGACGTCGCCGTACTACCCGGTGAAGGCACCCTGCCGGTTCGTGCTGGACACCTCCGCTCCCCGGCCGCCCGTGGTCAGTTCCACCGATTACCCCAACGCGGACGGAAACCAGAACGGCTTCGGCAATGACGCCGAGGACGCCAACTGGTCGGCCAAGAAGTTCGGCACACCTGGGTCGTTCACCGTGCGGGCCCTGAACAGTGACGTCGTGCGCTACGAGTACGGCTTCAATTCGGCCACCTACACGGGCAGTGTCGGGCGGACGAGCGGTACGGCGACAAGCGTAAGTGCCGCTCTGTCCGGGGCAAAGCCTCCGACTGCCGGGCCCAACGTGCTCTACGTCCGGGTCATCGACGGCGCGGGCAATCCCTCTGATCCCACAAAGTACTTCTTCTACGTCTCCCCGCGGGACCAGGCCGACAGCCCCGGCGACTTCACCGGCGACAAGCTGCCCGACCTCATGGTGGTGACCGAGGGCGGCAACCTGGCCATGTACCCGTCCCAGGCCGACAAGGACGATCTCGCCAAGGGCACCGGCGACCTGGACTACTCGATGGCCGGGGCCTATCGGTCCAACCCGGACAAGGACCCCAACGGAGACGACCTGCCCCCGTACGTCCCGGCGCCGTCAGGGCACTTCAAGGGAGCCCTGATCACTCACAACGGCGATATATACGGCGGTGACGGACTGCAGGACCTCGTCGTCCGCCTCGCCGGCAAACTCTGGGTCTACCCCGGGGACGGCTATGGTGCCGTGAACGTCGACCGGCGTCAGGAGATCCTTCTGCCGGAAGGGGCGCCCGCCCCCGTCGACTTCACTCAGATCGTCTGCGCGGGAGACGTCACAGGAGACGGCCGCCCCGACTTCTTCGCCACGGTGCGGAACAGCGCCGGCACCGACGACGAACTATGGGCCTTCACCGGCTACCACGGCGCAACGGTGGACCAGGCCGTCCGCCTCAGCTCCTCGGCGTGGAAGGAGCGCGACCTGGTGGTCGCGCAGGACGTCTCCGGTGACGGCGTGACCGACCTCGTCTACCGATCCGACGTGTCCGGTAAGTTGTGGCTGCGCAAGGGCGTCGCCGCATCCGGTGGGGGAGTCAATCTCAACTCGCTGGCGACGGCGGCGAACTCCTCAGGCGGTGAGGACAACGAGTACGGCGCCTCCGGCTGGGCGAGCAGCGCGAAGCCACACCTGATGGGCACCCCGAGCGCCGACGGCGACACCATTCCTGACATCTGGGCCGTCCTGGCCGATGGATCCGTGCGCTTCCATCCGGGCGGCAAGACCGCTCTGAGCGGCTCGGGTACGGAGGTCATCGCCCGGGCCGACTATTGGAAGACGCGTATCGACATCGGGTGACGCGGCGGGGCACGGGCCGGGGCGGACTCTCCTGGAGGAGTCCGCCCTGGCCCTTTTCACAGCTCGATCTCCCTTTGCGGGTCTCCAACCGCACCAGGCACCCCTGACGACCACCGCCGCCCACGTGTTGAACATGTTCAAAAGTAGGTCTAGAGTCATCCCCGACAGCGTTTTGAACGTGTTCAAGAAGGGTGGGGCAATGGACCGCACGGTCGTCGCCTACGTCATCTACCTGCTGGTCAGCATCGGCCTGACGGTCTGGGTGGCCCGTACGCTCAGCCGGAACGGGAAGGTGTTCCTCGCCGACGTGCTGCATGGCAACGAGAAGCTCGCCGACGCCGTCAACCACCTGCTGGTGGTCGGCTTCTACCTCGTCAACCTCGGGTTCGTCGCGCTGTACCTGAGCGGCGACGGGACCATCACCGACGCCCGCGGCATCTTCGAGGCCCTGTCGACCAAGCTCGGCGTGGTGCTGCTCGTGCTCGGCGTGATGCACCTGGGCAACGTCTACGTGCTCAACAGGATCCGGCGCCGGGGTGCCATGGAGCGCGAGCAGGTGCCGCCGGTCCCGCCGCAGGGCTGGGTCGCCCCGCAGCCGCAGGCCTGAGCGGAGAACCACGTGAACGCCACCGGCACGCCCGCGGCCGCCCCGGTCCGCCGGCTCACCGTCCTGTACGACGCCGAGTGCTCCCTGTGCGCGTTCCTGCGCGACTGGCTCCTGCGGCAGCCGAAGCTGGTGCCGCTGGAGCTGGTCCCGGCCGCCTCCGAGGAGGCCCGGCGGCGCTTCCCCGGCCTCGACCACGGCGCCACCCTCGACGAGATCACCGTCGTCGGCGACGCCGGGCAGATCTACCGGGGCCCGGCCGCCTGGGTGGTCACCCTGTGGGCGCTGCGCGAACACCGGCCGCTGGCCCACCGGCTGAGCACCCCGGCCGGTGCCCGGCTGGCCAAGGGCGCGGTGCTCGCCGCCGCCAAGTGGCGCGGGGCGCAGTGGCACCGGGGGCAGGGCGGCGGGGCACAGTGGGGCGGCCAGGTGTACCGGCGCGCGGACGGCTGGTCGTACGACCCCGGCAGCGGCTGGAGCCACACCGCGCCGGGCTGCGCCGACGGCACCTGCGCCCCCCGGTAGCGGCCCCGGCGCTGACGTTAGGCTCTCTTCCCGTGTCCGCGAAGAACGACGGCCCCGACGACGGCGCCCTCCCCACCAAGTCCGAGCAGACCCGCGCCCTGATCCTGGAGACGGCCATGCGGCTGTTCCAGGAGCGCGGCTACGACAAGACGACGATGCGGGCCATCGCCAAGGAGGCCGGGGTCTCCGTCGGCAACGCGTACTACTACTTCGCGGGCAAGGAGCACCTGATCCAGGGCTTCTACGACCGGATCGCCGCCGAGCACCAGGTGGCGGTCCGGGAGATCCTGGACCGGGAGCGCGACCTGGAGGCCCGGCTCGCGGGGGTGCTGCGGGCCTGGCTCGACATCGCCGCGCCCTACCACGAGTTCGCGGTGCAGTTCTTCAAGAACGCCGCCGACCCGGACAGCCCGCTGAGCCCCTTCTCGCCCGAGTCGGAGCACGCGCGCGAGGAGGCCATCAGCGTCCACCGGGAGGTGCTGGCCGGGGCCACGAAGACCAAGGTGCCCGAGGAACTGCGGGACGTCCTGCCCGAGTTGATGTGGCTGTCCCAGATGGGACTCGTCCTGTACTGGATCTTCGACCGCACCGAGGGACGCGAGCGCAGCTACCGGCTGGCCGAGCGCGGCGCCCGGCTCACCGCGCGGGGCGTGGCCCTGGCCCGCTTCCGGGTGCTGCGGCCGCTCGTGCGCGAGGTGCACGAGCTGTTCACGGAGTTCCTGCCGGGGATGACCAACGCCATCCCCGATCCGGCGGCACGGCGGCGCACCGACTCCTGACGGCGGGGCGGGCCGTCAGAGCGCGGTGAGCTTCCACAGGCGGAACACGCCCGTGCCGTCCGACAGGTACTGGCCGCCGCCGACGTCCTCGGTGGTGACGACGTACTCCTTGGCCTGCCACAGCGGCAGCACCGGTACGTCCTCGGCGACGGTCTCCTGCACCGAGCGGAAGTCCCGCTCGGCCTCGGTCCGCTCGGCGAAGCGCCGGCTGTCCTTGATGAGCCGGTCGACGGTCTTGCTGCTGTAGCCGGTGTTCATGGCGCTGCCGGTGCCGACGAGTGCGGCGCCGAAGGTGTCCGGGTCGGGGAAGTCGGCGACCCAGCCGACGGCGTACGCGTCGAGCTTGCCGGTCGCCCACTGTTTCTGGAAGGCGGTCCACTCGTAGCCCTTGAGGGTGACCTGGAACAGGCCGCTCGCCTCCAGCTCCTTCTTGATCCCGGCCGCCTCCTGCTCACCGGCACCGCGCCCCTTGGCGTAGCCGTAGGTGAAGTGCACCGGCAGGCTGACGCCCGCCTTGGTGAGGAGCTGCCGGGCCTTGTCCGGGTCGGGCTTCGGGTAGTCGTCGAAGAACGAGGCGGTGTGCCCGGTCAGGCCTGCCGGGATCAGGGAGTACAGCGGGTCGACGGTGCCGTCGTAGACGGTGGCGGCCAGCTGCTCGCGGTCGATCAGCCAGGCCATGGCCTGCCGGACCTGCGGGTCGTGCAGCGGCTTGCCCTTGCGGGTGTTGAAGTACAGGTTCCGGGTCTCCGAGCCGTCCGCCTCGTAGACGTGCTGGGCGGGGTCGCTCGGGTTGAGTCCGGCGAGGACGCCGGGCGGCAGCTGGTCGGTCGCGACGTCGACCTGCTTGTCCTTCCAGGCGGTGTCCAGGGCCTGGGGGGTGGCGTAGTAGCGCAGCTCGACGGGCCGGCCGGTGCCGCTGACGGCACCCCGGTAGTGCGGGTTGGGCGCGAGGACCGCCTCGTGGTCCTTCGTGTACGAGGTGAGGGTGTACGGGCCCGTCCCGTCGGCACCGGCGTCCGTGCGGAGCTTGCCGGCCGGGTACGCGGTGTGGTCGACGATCGAGCCGGCGCCGGTGGCCACCTTGAAGGGGAACGTCGCGTCCGGCGAGGTCAGGTGGAAGGTGACGGTCATGCCGGCGGCGTCCACGGAGCCGAGTGTGCCGAGCAGGGACGCCGGGCCGACGGGGGCCTTGATCCTCAGGATCCGGTCGAAGGAGTACTTCACGTCCTCGGCGTCCATCGTCCGGCCGCCGGGGAAGGTGAGGCCGTCGCGCAGCTCGCAGCGGTACGTGGTGAGGTCGCCGTGCACGAACGCGCAGCTCTTCGCCGCGTCCGGTACGGGGGCGGTGCCGCCCGGCGCGAAGGTCAGCAGTGACTGGAAGACGTTGCTGAACAGGGCCCAGGAGCCCGCGTCGTAGGCACCGGCCGGGTCGAGTGAGGTGACGCCGTCCGTCGTGCCGACCGTGATGGTCTTCCCGTCGTCCTTCGACGGCAGGAACTGCCAGGCGCCCACGCCCGCGGCGGCCAGGACCAGCAGCCCCGCGAGTATCCGTATGCGAACCGATCGCATCGGCTTTGCCCTCCCCAGGCCCCCTTGGGGCCCTTGTGCGAATGCCACACCCCTTTGTGGCGGGCTCACCCAATCACAGGATTTCGCGCGGAGGGGAAGACGGATCGTATGAGTTGGGAAAGAACTTGCCGACGGGCCTTCCGGTCCTGTCGCACAGCGTTCCCACCGGCCGGGTGCGCGCTCAGGCCTGCTTCGACGCGAGCTCGATCACGGTGATGTCCGACGGTGCGCCCACGCGGGTGGGCGGGCCCCAGGCTCCGGCGCCGCGCGAGACGTAGAGCTGGGTGTCGCCGTAGCGGTCCAGGCCCGCGAGGGTGGGGTTGGCGCCGGCGGCGATGAGGTTGCCGGGCCAGAGCTGGCCGCCGTGGGTGTGGCCGGAGAGCTGGAGGTCGACGCCGTGCTCGACGGCGTCGTGGATCTGGACGGGCTGGTGGGCGAGCAGGACGCACGCACGTGCGGTGTCCCGGTCGCCGAGCGCCTTCGCGAAGTCGGGGCCCTGGCCCTCGTCCTCGCCCGCGAGGTCGTTGACTCCGGCCAGGTCGAAGTACGGCATCTCCCTGCGGGCGTTCTCCAGGGGGTGGATGCCCAGCCGGCGGACCTCCTCGACCCACTGCTCGGCGCCGGAGAAGTACTCGTGGTTGCCGGTGACGAAGTAGGACCCGTGACGGGCCCTCAGTCGGGCGAGCGGGGCCGCCGCGGGGCCGAGGTCCTTCACACTGCCGTCGACCAGGTCGCCGACGACCGCGATCAGGTCGGGCTGGGTCCCGTTGATCGTGTCGACGACCTTCTGCGCGAAGCCGCGCCCCAGGACCGGGCCGAGGTGCACGTCGCTGACCACGGCGATCCGGTACCCGTGGGCGGCGCGCGGCAGCTTGGCCAGGGGCACGGTGACCCGCTTGACCTTCGGCCCGCGCAGCACACCGTACGTCCCGTACCCCACGGTCCCGACGGCGGCGGCCGCGGCGGCCCCGGCGACGACCCGGGAGACGAAGAGGCGGCGGGAGGGGCCGACGGGGGCGGGGTGGTCCGCTGTGGTGAGCCGCTGGGGTGCGCCATCGGTGCCGGGTACCGGGCCGGCCGGCGGGTGCGGGGGCGTCGCAGGGGCGCCGTGACCGGGCCGGGGCGCCGCTGCCGGTGCCGTCGCGGGCTCGGGCGCGGGCGGCGCGGCGGTGGGCGCGCCGGTGCCGGTCCCCTGGGGGTCCCGGTCCGTCCGTCTCGCCCGGTGTTCCAGGAAGCGGCGCAGGAGGGGGCGGACGATCTCACCGGCCACCACCGCCAGCAGCAGGTATATCGACAGGGCCAGCCAGAGGAAGCCCGGCCAGGCCAGTACCTGCTGGAGCCGGAAGGGGGCGCCGGAGCGTTCGGCGACCAGGGCGGTGATCGCGAGGAGCCAGCCGCCCGCCACGAGGACCGCACCCGCCCGGCGGACGAGACCCGGGCCGCTGGTCGTGTCGCGGAACAGGCGGCGCCACACGTACCAGTTGGCCGTCACGACGACGGCCAGGACCAGCACTGCGACGAGTACGAAAACGATGACCACGGTGCCGTGTCTCCCGATCGCCCTATGACGTCCGGCGCAGTGCGCGCAGACCACGCAACCCGATGGCCCCGATGACCGTCCCCAATACGAAGGAAACGACGGCGAGCAGCAGGTGCACCCAGAAGTAGGCCGTGGGACGACCGTCGTCGAAGGCGAGCCCGCTGCCGTCCTTGACCAGGTTCTTGACGAAAGTGATCCAGATGACCCAGCTCCACACCCCGAAGGCGAGCAGGAACCAGGAGACGGGGCGGCTGAGCTTCATGCACCCAGTATCGCCAGGCCGTGTCCGGTTCCGTTCGCGGGGTGGGGCCGGAGACGGGACTTCACCCCGTACGGCATGTACGTTTCCGACCGTGCCCGCTCCGAAGCAGACCATCAGGCGATCCCTGCTGGTCACCTCCGCCGTCCTGTCGTCCCTCGCCCTGGCCGCACCCGCCGCCGTCGCCGCCCCGAAGCCCTCGGGCAGCCCGTCGGCGAGCGCGAGCCCCTCGGCCACTCCCCCGGCCTCGATGTCGAGCGTGGGCGGCGCCCGGCTGGGCAGGCCGGGCACGCAGGTGAATCTGGCGAGCGGCGTGCCGGTGCTGCCGAAGGACCTGAGCGCCCGCTCCTGGATCGTCGCGGACGCCGAGTCCGGGGAGGTGCTGGCCGCGCACAACGCGCACTGGCGCCTCGCCCCGGCGAGCACGCTGAAGATGCTGTTCGCGGACACGCTGCTGCCGAAGTTCCCGAGGGACACCAAGCACAAGGTCGTCCCCTCCGACCTGGCCGGTATCGGCCCGGGCTCCAGCATGGTCGGGATAAAGGAGGACGAGACGTACACGGTCCACGATCTGTGGCTCGGTGTCTTCCTGCAGTCCGGCAACGACGCCGTGCACGTGCTGTCCGCGATGAACAAGGGCGTCGAGAACACCGTCGCGGAGATGAACGAGCACGCCGAGGAACTCCAGGCCCTCGACACGCACGTGGTCAGCCCGGACGGCTACGACGCCGAGGGGCAGGTGTCGTCGGCCTACGACCTGACGCTGATCGCCCGCTCCGGGATGCAGAAGGAGGACTTCCGCGAGTACGCCTCGACCGTCACGGCGAAGTTCCCCGGCGAGACGAAGAAGGGCAAGAAGGGCAAGACGGTCCGTAAGCCCTTCGAGATCCGGAACACCAACCGGCTGCTCGCCGGCGACTCCGACGTGCCCGTCTACGAGGGCATCGCGGGCGTCAAGAACGGCAACACCACCAACGCCGGCGCCACCTTCACCGGTGTCGCCGAGCGCGGCGGCAAGGTACTGCTGGTGACGGTGATGAACCCGGAGAAGCCCGAGCACAACGAGGTCTACAAGGAGACGGCCCGGCTGTTCGACTGGGGCTTCAAGGCGGCCGGGAAGGTGCAGCCGGTGGGTGAGCTGGTGCCCCCCAAGGGTGCCGAGCAGGCCCAGCCCGGCGCGAACCCCTCGGGTGAGGCGGGGGGTTCCGGGGACGGCGGCAGCGGCACGGCCGGGACCGGTTCGAAGCCGGTGGCCGGCGCCTCGGCCGCGGACGGCTCCAGCGGCATCGGGACCGCGCTCGGCATCACGGGCGGGGTGCTGGTACTGCTCGCAGGCGCCGCGTTCCTCGTCAACCGCCGGTGGCCGCTGCCGGATCTGGTGCGCCGCCGGACCCGGCCGTGAGGTCCGGGAGCTCGTCCTCCTTGCTCTGCGTCGCCGTCCAGGCGGCGCAGAACAGCACCAGTTTCGAGGTGAAGTTGATCCACAGCAGCAGGGCGACGGGCACCCCGAACGCGCCGTACATGCTCTTCGCCGCCACGCCCTGCAGATAACCGCTGAGCAGCAGCTTCAGCAGTTCGAAACCGATCGCGCCGGTCAGCGCCGCCACGAACAGGCGGTGGCGGGTCGGCTCGACGCCGGGCAGCAGGGTCAGGACGTAGAGCAGGAGCAGGAAGTTCGCGAGCACGGCGATCAGGAACGCGGCGATGTGCAGCAGGACCCCGCCCCAGCCGCCCTCGTCGATGCCGGCTTCCCTGGTGATCCAGCCGATCATCGCGGAGGCGACGGCGGAGGCGGCGATGGTGACGAGGAGCGCGCCGCCGAGGCCGATCAGGACACCCGCGTCCTTGCCGTAGCGCAGGGCGGGGTTCTCCTCGTCGTCGGACAGCTCCCACACGGCCCGCAGGCACTCGCGCATGGAACCGGCCCAGCTGACGCCGGTGAAGAAGAGCAGGGCGCCCGCGATGAGTCCGATGGTGCCGGCGTTGTCGACCAGGCCGGCGATGTCGAGCTGGTCGGAGATGCCGGGGACCTGCTCGGCGAGCTTGTCCTGAAGCTTGTGCTCCTGCGCTGTGCTGAGGGTGGCGGCGGCGATGGTGGCGGACACCGTCAGCAGCGGGAACAGCGCGACGAAACTGGTGAAGGTCATCGCGGCGGCCAGCCGCGTCCACTTCACGCGGTCGAGCCGCTCGTACGACCGCCACGCATGGGTGATCATCAGCCGCTCCGCCCACGGCCCGATCACCGGGAGTCTTTTCAGCCAGTCCATGATCCGACTCTGCCCTCCGCCCGGAACACCCATGTACGGGTACCCCAGAACCGCAGGACTGTGGCCAGCGCCATACCGATGACCGCGCCGGAGACGGTGTCCGCGCGCTGCGAGGTGAGCCCGAGGCCGTAGTGGCTGACGGCCAGGCAGAGCAGCTGGACGGCGGCTCCGGCGAGGTTCACCGCGAAGAACACGGTGTACGCCCGCAGACCCGGTGCGCGTGCGGCGCGGTAGGTGCCGAGGGCGTTGCCCGCGTAGGCGACCGTGCAGGCGGCCAGGAAGGACAGGGACTTGGCGGTGATCGGGTCGAGTCCGGCGGGACCGCGCAGGGCGGTGAACAGGGCGAGGTCGACGGCGTAGGCGAGGAGGCCGACGGTGGCGAAGCCGAGCAGTTCGCGGCGGTCCGGGAGCGTGGGACCGCGCCACGTGCGCGGGGTCACCAGTTCGCCACGGCCAGGCCGTACATCGCCACCCAGGCGATGCCGATGAGCGCGAGGGCGCGGTCGCCCAGGACGACGTCCTCGGGTTCGCCGGCCGTGCCGCGGTCGGCGAAGACGGCGTAGCGGAGGATCGCCAGGATGAAGGCGATCATGGACAGTTGGCGCCAGGGCAGCACGCTGGTGTGCGGGACGCCGCCCTCCTCCATGGCCCACAGGCAGTACCCGAGGACGGCGACGCCGGCCGCGAGCTGCCAGACGAAGCGGAGGTAGCCGGTGGTGTACTCGGTGAGCAGCGCGCGGGTGGCGCCCGCCTTCCCGGCCATCTGGACGGCTTCCGAGTAGCGCTTGGCCGACACCATGAACAGCGCGCCGAAACCGGTGGTGATCAGGAACCAGCGCGACAGCGGGATGCCGAGGGCGAGTCCGCCGACCACGGCCCGCATCAGGAAGCCGGTGGTGACGACGGCGAGGTCGACGACCAGGACGTGCTTGAGGCTGACGCAGTAGGCCAGTTGCAGGGCGAGGTAGGCGGTCAGCAGGGTGGCGACGGCGGGGCCGCACAGCCAGGCCGCGGCGGCGGGCGCGAGGACGCCCAGGCAGCCGCCGACGGCGTAGGCGAGGGGAACCGGGACCTGCCCGGCGGCGACCGGGCGGTGCCGTTTGACGGGGTGGGCGCGGTCGGCGTCGGCGTCGCGGGCGTCGTTGACGAGGTAGACGGCGGCGGCGCAGGCGGTGAAGAGGCCGAAGACGAGGGCGAGTTGCGGCAGCGCGTGCCGGGAGAAGAGCTCACCGGCGGCGGCCGGGGCGGCGATCACGAGGAGGTTCTTGACCCACTGCTTGGGGCGCGCGGTCCTGAGCAGACCGGCCAGGAGACCACCCTTGCGGGGTCGTTCGGGCCGTTCCTGGTGGGTGCGCTGGCGCAGGACGGCCGTCTCAGTCATGGCGGGCGCCTTCCCGCATCCAGCGGGCGCCGAGCCGGGCCGTGAGGGCGCCGAGGGCCGCGCCGGCGGCGATGTCCGTGGGGAAGTGCACTCCGGCGACCAGGCGTGAGACGCACACCAGCCCGGCGAGCGGCGGGACGGCGTGGGCGCCCAGAGCGCCGAAGGCGACGGCTGCGGCCGCCGCGGAGGCGGCGTGCGAGCTGGGGAAGGAGTGCCGGCCGGCGGTGCGCATCAGGGGAACGACGTGTGCGGGGCGCGGCCTGCGCACGACCCGCTTGACCCCCATGCTGACCAGGTGCGCCCCCGCGGTCAGTGCGGTGCCGCGCAGCCAGGCGCCGCGTCGCGCGCCGTCGGCGGCGGCTCCGGCGAGCCCCGCCGCCAGCCACAGCGCCGCGTGCTCGCCCGCCCAGGACAGGGCACGGGCGGCGCCGGCGACGCGCGGGTCGGTGCCGCACTCCCTGAGCGCCGAAACGATCCGGTGGTCCATGTCGTGCAGGTCGTCGAGGTCGTCCATGTGGACTCACTGTTCACGTCCCTCAGGCCTGAACTCCGGCAATATTGGGCGACATCCCATTAATCACCCATTTCGGGGAGGGATGCCATGTTCGCTAACTATTCGCTCACAGTAGGGCGATACGGTCACGGACATGTCTGCCGACACCGATTCCGACCCGGACGTCATGGGCCTGGACCACACCACCGTCACGGGCTGGGGCCGTACCGCCCCCACCGCCGCCTGGCTGATCCGGCCGCGGACGTACGAGGAGGCCGCGGCGGCCGTCCGGGACTGCGGGGCGCGCGGCGGGATCCCCCGGGGCCTGGGACGGGCCTACGGGGACGCGGCGCAGAACGCGGGCGGGTCCGTGCTCGACATGACGGCCCTGGACCGGGTGCACGCGATCGACGCCGACGGCGGGACCGTGCTGTGCGACGCGGGCGTCTCCCTGCACCGGCTGATGGAGGTGCTGCTGCCGCTCGGCTGGTTCGTGCCGGTCACCCCCGGCACCCGCTACGTGACCGTCGGCGGGGCGATCGGCGCCGACATCCACGGCAAGAACCACCACGTCTCCGGCTCCTTCGCACGGCATGTGCTCGCCCTCGAACTGCTCACCGCCGACGGCGAGATCCGCACCGTGGTCCCCGGCACGCCGCTGTTCGACGCGACGGCCGGCGGCATGGGCCTGACCGGCGTGATCCTCACCGCGACGATCCGGCTCCAGCCCGTCGAGACGTCGCTGATGTCGGTCGACACCGAGCGGGCGACGGACCTGGACGACCTGATGGCCCGGCTCGCGGCGACCGACGACCGCTACCGCTACTCGGTCGCCTGGATCGACCTGCTGGCCCGGGGCGCCGCCACCGGGCGCGCGGTCCTCACCCGCGGCGACCACGCCCCGCTGGACGCGCTCCCCACCCGCCTGCGCCGGGACCCGCTCGCCTTCCGCACCCCCCGCCTTCCGGCGGCCCCCGCGATCCTCCCCGAGGGCCTGCTCAGCCGGACGACGGTCGGCCTGTTCAACGAGCTCTGGTACCGCAAGTCCCCCCGCGCCCGCATCGGCCGCCTCCAGCGGATCTCCGGCTTCTTCCACCCCTTGGACGGCGTGCCCCACTGGAACCGCGTCTACGGCCGCGGTGGCTTCGTGCAGTACCAGTTCGTCGTCGGCCACGGCCGGGAGGACGCCCTGCGCCGGATCGTGCGCCGCATCTCCGAACGCCGCTGCCCGTCCTTCCTGGCCGTCCTCAAGCGCTTCGGGGAGGCCGACCCGGGCTGGCTGTCCTTCCCCGTGCCGGGCTGGACGCTGGCGCTGGACATCCCGGCGGGCCTGCCCGGCCTCGGCGCGTTCCTCGACGAACTGGACGAGGAGGTCGCCGCCGCGGGCGGTCGCGTCTACCTCGCCAAGGACGCCCGGCTGCGCCCGGACCTGCTCGCGGCGATGTACCCGCGCCTCGACGACTTCCGCGAGCTGCGCGCCCGGATGGATCCGCGCGGGGTGTTCGTGTCCGACCTGGCCCGCCGCCTCAGTCTCTGAGCAACCTTTAGGAGCTGCTGTCATGAAGGACGCCTTCGGCCTCCCCCAGTCCCTGCTCGTCCTCGGCGGTACGTCGGAGATCGCGCTGGCCACCGCACGCCGCCTGATCGCCCGCCGCACCCGTACGGTCTGGCTGGCCGGCCGCCCCTCCGCCGCCCTGGAGGAGGCCGCCGGGCAGCTGCGCGGGCTCGGGGCCGACGTGCACACCGTCGCCTTCGACGCCCTCGACCCGTCCTCCCACGAGGCCGTGCTCGGCAAGGTCTTCGCCGAGGGCGACGTCGACATGGTGCTGCTCGCCTTCGGGCTGCTCGGGGACCAGGCCCGCGACGAGCGGGACCCCGAGGCGGCGGTGCGGGTCGCGCAGACCAACTACACCGGCGCGGTCTCGGCCGGTCTGGTGTGCGCCCGCTCGCTCCAGTCCCAGGGGCACGGCTCGCTGGTCGTGATGTCCTCCGTCGCGGGCGAGCGGGCCCGCCGCGCGAACTTCATCTACGGCTCCAGCAAGGCCGGCCTCGACGCCTTCGCGCAGGGACTGGGCGACGCGCTGCACGGCACGGGCGTGCACGTCATGGTCGTACGTCCCGGCTTCGTGCGGACGCGGATGACCGCCGGGCTGCCGGAGGCACCGCTGGCGACCACGCCCGAGGCGGTCGCGAGCGCCGTGGAGCTGGGGCTGCGGCGCCGCTCGGAGACGGTGTGGGTGCCGGGGACGCTGCGGGTGGTGATGGCGGCGCTGCGGCACCTGCCGCGCGGGGTGTTCCGGCGGCTGCCGGTCTGACGCGCGGGCGGGCTCAGCGGGTGGGCACCGAACCGCGCTCCACCCGCCCGGCCTGCGGGGGGACCACCGAGCCGCCGAAGGGGAAGTCGCGCAGCTTGCGCCAGACGCCGTCGGCGCCCTGCTCGTAGAGGGCGAAGCCGGTGCAGGGCCACTCGGCCTCGTAGCCGGAGAGTTCCTCGAAGGCGCGGTCCATGGCCGCCTCGTCGATGCCGTGCGCCACGGTGACGTGCGGGTGGTACGGGAACTGCAGTTCGCGTGCGGCCGGCCCGGCGGGGTCGCGGACCTGCTGCTGGAGCAGTGTGCAGGCCTCGGCGCCCGCGGCGACCCGGACGTACACCACCGGCGACAGCGGGCGGAAGGTGCCGGTGCCGGACAGCCGCATGGGGAACGCGCGGCCGGCGGCGGCGACCTCGGCCAGATGCGCCTCGACGGCCGGCAGGGCGCTCTCGTCGACCTCTGTCGGCGGCAGCAGGGTGACGTGCGTGGGGATGCCGTGAGCAGAGGCGTCGCCGAAGCCCGCGCGCAGCTGCTGGAGCTCGCTGCCGTGAGGCTCCGGGACCGCGATCGAAACACCGATCGTTACGGTCCCCACGTCGTCTCCCGTCGTGTCAGTGTGGCCGCTGATACGACCACCCGGTTATCGACTGTACGGCCACGACCGGGTTACGGGCAGGCGCAACCGGAGTGATGTACAGCGCTGTTCGGTGGTACGGCTGTGTGCCGGGGCCGGTTCAGTGCTTGGCGGGCAGGAAGCCGACCCTGTCGTAGGCCTGGGCGAGGGTCTCCGCGGCGACCGCGCGGGCCTTCTCGGCGCCCTTGGCCAGGACCGAGTCGAGCGTCTCGGGGTCGTCCAGGTACTGCTGGGTGCGCTCCCGGAACGGCGTGACGAACTCGACCATCACCTCGGCGAGGTCGGTCTTGAGCGCGCCGTACATCTTGCCGGTGTACCTCTCCTCCAGCTCGGCGATGCTCTCGCCGGTGAGGGTCGAGTAGATCGTCAGGAGGTTGCTGACGCCCGGCTTGTTCTCGGCGTCGTAACGGATCACGGTGTCCGTGTCGGTGACGGCGCTCTTGACCTTCTTGGCGGTGGCCTTCGGCTCGTCGAGGAGGTTGATGAGGCCCTTCGGCGTGGATGCCGACTTGCTCATCTTGATCGACGGGTCCTGCAGGTCGTAGATCTTCGCCGTCTCCTTGAGGATGTACGGCTTCGGCAGCGTGAAGGTCTCGCCGAAGCGGCCGTTGAAGCGCGTGGCGAGGTCGCGGGTGAGCTCGATGTGCTGGCGCTGGTCCTCGCCGACCGGGACCTCGTTGGCCTGGTAGAGCAGGATGTCCGCGACCTGGAGGATCGGGTACGTGAACAGCCCGACCGAGGCGCGCTCGGCGCCCTGCTTGGCGGACTTGTCCTTGAACTGGGTCATCCGGCCGGCCTCGCCGAAGCCCGTGAGGCAGTTCATGATCCAGGCGAGCTGGGCGTGTTCGGGGACGTGGCTCTGCACGAAGAGCGTGCAGCGGTCCGGGTCGAGCCCCGCCGCGAGGAGCTGGGCCGCGGCCAGGCGCGTGTTCGCGCGCAGGTCCTTCGGGTCCTGCGGGATGGTGATCGCGTGCAGGTCGACGACCATGTAGAACGCGTCGTGGGTCTCCTGCAGGGCCACCCACTGGCGGACGGCGCCGAGGTAGTTGCCGAGGTGGAACGAGCCGGCTGTGGGCTGGATCCCGGAGAGCACGCGAGGTCGGTCAGAGGCCATGCTCACCATTCTCTCAGGTCCCGGGGGCCGATCCGGAACCGGCCGGAAACAGACGGAATCCCGGCCGGGCCCGGCGGTGTGACAAGGGTGTGGGACACGCGGGGGGTACGGAGGGGCCGGCACGGGGAGGCTGTCCCGGGCCGTACCGGGGCGGCGCGGGCCCGGAGGCGGAGGCGGAGGGGGACCGATGCGGGCAGTGGGCAGGACGGGGAGAGTACGGGGCCGAGGCCGGGCGCTGAGCCGTGACGGGGCGGGAGTGCCGTGCGGGGGTGTGACGGCGACGCCCAGCCCGGGCGGTGCGGCCGGTTCGCCGAACCGTGACGGGACGGGAGCGCCACACGGCGGTGTCACGGCGGCGCCCAGCCCGGGCGGTGCGGCCGGGACGCCGAACCGTGACGGGACGGGAGCGCCACACGGCGGTGTCACGGCGGCGCCCAGCCCGGGCGGTGCGGCCGCGACGCCGAACCCTGACGGGACGGGAGCGCCACACGGCGATGTCACGGCGACGCCCAGCCCGGGCGGTGCGGCCGCGACGCCGAACCCTGACGGGACGGGAGCGCCACACGGCGATGTCACGGCGACGCCCAGCCCGGGCGGTGCGGC
>NZ_JBEZWO010000004.1:627408-638920 GCF_040637515.1 Streptomyces sp. NPDC029041
ACGGGACGGGAGCGCCACACGGCGATGTCACGGCGACGCCCAGCCCGGGCGGTGCGGCCGGTTCGCCGAACCCTGACGGGACGGGAGCGCCACACGGCGATGTCACGGCGACGCCCAGCCCGGGCGGTGCGGCCGGTTCGCCGAACCCTGACGGGACGGGAGCGCCACACGGCGGTGTCACGGCGGCGCCGAACCCGGGCGGTGTGGCCGGGTCGCCGAACCGTGCGGGAGTGTCGCCTCGTCGTGTGGCCGGAGGGCTGTGTCGTCGTGTGGGGTGGTGCGTGCTGGCTGTCACGGTGGCCGGTGTTCTGGCCGAGGGGGTGGCGGTGTCGTCCGCCGTGGCCCTTCCGGTGCGGCCGCGGGACGTGCCGGACGTGGCGATGATCGTCGAGGGCGGCACGGGACGGACGACGGCGGTGCGCTCGGGACAGCCGGCCTTCGCCCGGCTGTGGCAGCTGCTCGAGCCCACGTACAGGGGGACGGAGCGGGTTCCGGAGGAGTGGACGGAGGGGAACTTTCCGCAGGTGCGCCTGACCGTGGTCTGGGGGCTGTCCGGGGTCGGCGGCTGGCCCACCACCAACCGGCCGCCGGGCGGCGACGTGGCCGTCGAGCGGCAGGACCAGCTGGTGGTGGCCGAGGACGGCACGCCCTGGGTGCGGTCGGATCCGACGCCCGCCGTGGAGGACGACGACATCCGCTGGCACCGGGCGCCGCGGTCGCTCTTCGACCGGCTGGACAGGGCGCGGCTGCTGGGGGATGCCGAGGGCGGGACCGCCGGGAGCGCGGCCGCCGCCGGTCTGCCCGGGCCGGGGCGGGGCGAGGTCCGCTGGGCGGTGGCGGCCGGGGCGCTGGGGCTCGCGGCCGGTGCCGGCGGCACCCTGCTGATACGCCGCGCGGCGGCCCGGCGGGAAGCCGGACCGCCGCGGGAGGAACCGCGTCAGGTACTGATCGACCTGGACGAATGACAGAGCGCGGGCGTCAGCCCAGGTCGATCTCCGGGTACAGCGGGAACCCGGCCACGAGGTCGGTGGCGCGGTGGGAGATCTCGTCGGCGATCTTCGCGTCGAGGACGTGGGACGCCTTGGAGGGGGCGCCCGACTTGGTCGTGCCCGGCTCCGTGGTGGTGAGGACACGGTCGATCAGGCCGGCGACCTCGTCCATCTCGGCGGTGCCGAGGCCGCGGGTGGTCAGGGCGGGGGTGCCGACGCGGATGCCGGAGGTGTACCAGGCGCCGTTCGGGTCGGCGGGGATGGCGTTGCGGTTGGTGACGATGCCCGAGTCGAGCAGGGCGGCCTCGGCCTGGCGGCCGGTGAGGCCGTAGGAGGAGGCGACGTCGATCAGGTTCAGGTGGTTGTCCGTGCCGCCGGTCACCAGGGTCGCGCCGCGGCGCATCAGGCCTTCGGCGAGGGCGCGGGAGTTGTCGACGATGCGCTGGGCGTAGTCGCGGAAGGACTCCTGGCGGGCCTCGGCGAGGGCCACGGCCTTGGCGGCCATGACGTGCGGCAGCGGGCCGCCGAGGACCATCGGGCAGCCGCGGTCGACCTGGTCCTTGAGGGAGTCGTCGCACAGGACCATGCCGCCGCGAGGGCCGCGCAGCGACTTGTGGGTGGTGGTCGTCACGATCTGGGCGTGCGGGACCGGGTCGAAGTCGCCGGTGAGGACCTTGCCCGCGACCAGGCCGGCGAAGTGCGCCATGTCGACCATGAGCGTCGCGCCGACCTCGTCGGCGATCTCCCGCATGATCCGGAAGTTCACCAGGCGGGGGTAGGCCGAGTAGCCCGCGACGATGATCAGCGGCTTGAACTCGCGGGCGGAGGTGCGCAGCGCCTCGTAGTCGATGAGGCCCGTGGCCGGGTCCGTGCCGTAGGAGCGCTGGTCGAACATCTTGCCGGAGATGTTCGGGCGGAAGCCGTGGGTGAGGTGGCCGCCGGCGTCCAGGGACATGCCGAGCATGCGCTGGTTGCCGAAGGCGCGGCGCAGCTCGGCCCAGTCGGCCTCGGAGAGGTCGTTGACCTGGCGGGCACCGGCCTTCTCCAGGGCGGGGACCTCGACGCGCTGGGCGAGGACCGACCAGAAGGCGACGAGGTTGGCGTCGATGCCGGAGTGCGGCTGGACGTAGGCGTGGCGGGCGCCGAAGAGTTCCTTGGCGTGCTCGGCGGCGAGGGACTCGACGGTGTCCACGTTGCGGCAGCCTGCGTAGAAGCGGCGGCCGATGGTGCCCTCGGCGTACTTGTCGCTGAACCAGTTGCCCATCGCGAGGAGGGTGGCCGGGGAGGCGTAGTTCTCGGAGGCGATCAGCTTGAGCATGTCGCGCTGGTCGGCGACCTCCTGGCCGATGGCGTCCGCCACGCGGGGTTCGACGGCGCGGATCACGTCGAGGGCGGCGCGGTAGGCGGTGGAAGCGGTGGAGAGGGGCTCGGCTGACATGTGTGGACCTCCGGACGTTGCGTTCAGCGTTCACGGTACGGCCCAGGCGCACGGCTCTGTCTGCTCGGGCCGCTCCCCGATGGTTGGTCCCATCCCAGCGCGCCAGTCACGGCCCGGGGCCAGCCTACCGGGTGGGGTGAGCAGGGAGCGTCTGCCGGGTTGCTCTTCGTTGCCGGGTGCGGGTCGCCTGTGGTTGATCGCGCAGTTCCCCGCGCCCCTGAGGGACGTGACCCCGCCCCCCCGTCTAAAGGATCACGTGGGGCAGGAACCTCGCGTACTCATCCGTTATCAGGCCCGACGACTCCCGGATGCCCAGGCCCGCCGACTCGTTTTCCACCACCCAGGCGCCCAGGACCACCCGGTTGCCGTCGAAGTCGGGCAGGGGGGCCAGTTGCTGGTAGCAGCAGGGCTCGTCGCGGACGGTGGGGGTGGATCCGGGCTCGTGGATCGTGACGCCCGCGCCCTCGCGGCCCAGGAGGGGCTTGGCCACCCAGCCCTTCGCGGGGAGGTCCCGGAGGCCGTCCAGATAGGCCGGGAGGAGGTTCGGGTGGTCCGGGTACAGCTCCCAGAGGATCGCGAGCAGCGCCTTGTTGCTGAGGAGCATCTTCCAGGCCGGCTCTATCCACAGGGTGGAGCCCGTGCCGCCGCCGTTGTCGAGGGTGTCCAGGACGTGGTCGGCGAAGCGGTCGGTGGTGAGCCACTCCCACGGGTAGAGCTTGAAGAGGCTGCGGATGAAGCGGAGGCGGTTGTCGACGAAGCGGCCGGAGAGGCGGTCCCAGCCGATCTCCTCCATGGCGATCCAGTCGGTCGCCAGGCCCGCCTGCTCGGCGGTCTCCTTGAGGTAGGCGACCGTCATCATGTCCTCGCCGAGTTCGTCGGCGGAGGAGTACGCGAAGTACAGGGGGCTGCCGGGCGGGAGGAGGGCGGCCTGCTTCCGCCAGGCGTCGATGAGACGTTCGTGGAGGGAGTTCCACTGGTCGGCGCCGGGGAAGCGGTCCTCCATCCAGAACCACTGGGGGGACGCGGCCTCGACCAGGGAGGTGGGGGTGTCGGCGTTGTACTCCAGGAGCTTGGCCGGACCTGTGCCGTCGTAGCGGAGGTCGAAGCGGCCGTAGAGCGAGGGCAGTTCGGCTCGGCGCCGCCAGGCCTCGGCGACCGCGCGGGCCACGCGGGGGTCGGTGATGCCGAGGTCGGCGAAGCGGTCCTCGGTGACGATGTGGTCCGCTGCCGCCAGGCACATCCGGTGGAGGTCCTCGACGACCTCTTCGAGGGCCTCGATCTCCTCCAGCGAGAAGACGTAGTACGCGCTCTCGTCCCAGTAGGGGCGCAGGGAGTCGTCGGGGTAGCGGGTCAGGGGGTAGATCAGGCCCTGTTCCTCGACGGTCTGCTGCCAGCCGGGGCGGGGTTCGAGGGTTCTGCGTTCCATCTGACGTGTCCGCCCGTCAGCCGCCGCCGCTGCCGGAGCCCGAGCAGCCGAAGCCGCCCCGGTCGACGGCCTCGCTGCGGCTGAAAGTGCCGTGGTCGGCGCGGCTGCCGCTGATGTCGGCGTCGTAGTACCAGTCGGCGTCGGCGACGCCGGACGTGCCGGTCTTCTTGCGGCCCTTGTAGGAGGAGGACGTACCGGACGAGCAGTTCTTGTCGGCGACGATCTTGTAGCCGTTGATGTAGTCGTAGCTGTCCCGGTCCACACAGCGGCGGTCCGGGTCGGAACCGCAGGCGGACAGGGCCGCCGCGAGGACGCCCATGCCGCCCAGCACCACCGTGCTCGAGCGCAGCCGTCGCCGTGTTTCAGCCATGTGCGTGTCTCCCCGTGTCTCCCCGCAGTGCACTGACAGACGGTCAGCCTAGAGACCGGTGAGGACGGTCGCACAGGGCCCCCCGTCCGCGACCGCTCCCCCACTGTCGTTTTGTGAGCTTTGGAATGGTGTGCACCCTGGGTGGGGCGGCCTGCTTCGGCAGGGCGATGCTCGGGGCTACGGAAAGTCCGTACCTTCGGGGGTCATCTCGCGAGCGGCCGGAAAATCGTTTGTTGCATCGTGAACACGGGGTGAGCGCTTTCCGTATGGGACGGCGTGACCGGTCATTTCACAACGGATTCGGCCCTGGCCCGGGAGAAATCAGAAACCGTGGTGCGTGAATATGAGCGCGGTTTTCCCACCGGTGCTCCTGTTCGATCCGACGTTTCTCCCCTTTCTGTGTCACCTGGATTCGCATACCCCGGCTCCAGCACTTCTTCGGGAAAAGGGAGGTGGGCGGGTGAAGACACTGCTCATCGACAATGACGGCTCGTACACGTACAACCTGTTCCAGCTGATCGCCGAGGTCAACGGCGAGGAGCCGGTGGTGGTCCGGAACGACGCGCCCGCCGAGGCTCTCCCCGACCTCCGGGCGTTCGACAACCTGGTGGTCTCCCCCGGCCCCGGGCACCCGGGTGAGGCCCGTGACTTCGGCACCGGGAGCAGGCTGCTCGCGACCTCCCCGGTTCCCGTGCTCGGGGTGTGTCTGGGGCATCAGGGCATCGCGCTCGGGGAGGCCGGTCGGGTGGGGCCCGCTCCGGAACCCCGGCACGGGCACCTGTCCACGGTCCGGCACGACGGACGGGACCTGTTCCACGGGCTGCCGCAGCACTTCACCGCCGTGCGCTCCCACTCCCTGGCCGTGCGCGAGCCCCTGCCGGAGACGCTGGAGGCCACCGCCTGGGCGGAGGACGGCGTCCTCATGGGACTGCGGCACCGCAGCCGGCCGCTGTGGGGGGTGCAGTTCCATCCGGAGTCGGTCCTCACGGAGTACGGGCACCGCATGCTCGTGAACTTCCGCAACCTCACCGCCCGGCGGGCCGGGAAGCTGCGCACGAAGAACACGGCCGTGCCGTCGCACGAGGAGGTCCGGCGGCGCCCCGGCGTTCCCGGCTACGGCACGGGGGTCTGGCGGGCGGGGGCGGCTCCCTCGGACACCGGGCGCCCGCGCAAGCCCGCGACGGCGGCCGTCTTCCAGGTCGCCGCGGTCTCCCGGGCGGCTGTCGTGCCCCTCGGCGTGGCGAAGGCCCCGGGCGGGGTCGTTCCGGCGCACGGGGACGTCCCGGCCGCTGGGCAGGGCACGGCCCTCGGTGTCGGTGGGGACGCCGCCGTGCCTGCGCCCTCCGCGGGCTTCCCCCGGCCCCGGCGTCCCGAGCGGGCCGGGTACCGGCTGCACACCCGGCGGATCAGCGGTGCCGTCGATGCGGAGGCGGTCTTCGGGCGGATGTTCGCGGGGTCGCCGCGGTCCTTCTGGCTGGACAGTTCGCTGGTCGAGCCGGGGCGGTCGCGGTTCTCGTTCCTCGGGGACGACCAGGGGCCGCTCGCCGAGTTCGTACGGTACGACGTCGCCGCCGGGCAGTGTGAGATCGAGCGGGCGGGCCGGCCGGTGCGGCGGGTCAAGGCGAGTGTCTTCGACTACCTCAAGCGGCAGTTGACCACCCGACGGGTGGACGCGACGGGGTTGCCCTTCGACTTCACCGGCGGCTATGTCGGCTACCTCGGCTACGAGATGAAGGCCGACTGCGGGTCCCCCAACCGGCACCGCTCCCCCGTCCCGGACGCCGCCTGGTTGTTCGCCGACCGGGTGATCGCGGTGGACCACGAGGAGGGCTTCACCTACGTCGTGTGCCTGGCGGAGGACACCCCGCAGGCCACGCGGGAGGCCGCCGACTGGCTGGACGGTGTGCTCGCCGGCCTCTCCTGCGTGACGACGGAACGACCCCCGCTGCCCGAGCCTGCGGCCCCGGCCGACCCCGGCGCGGCCGAGCCGTGGCTGGTGCGCGACCGGGCGACCTACCTCGCGGACATCGAGGCCTGCCGGCAGGCGCTGCGGGCGGGCACCAGCTACGAGGTCTGCCTGACGAACGCCGCCCGGCTGCCCGCTCCGCCCGACGCGCTGGAGTTCTACCGGACGCTGCGCAGCGACAACCCGGCCCCCTACGCGGCGTTCCTGAGGTTCGGGGAGCTGGAGGTGGCCGGTTCCTCCCCCGAGCGGTTCCTGCGCATCGGCCGGGACGGCACCGTCGAGGCCCGGCCCGTCAAGGGCACCGCGCCCCGGGGTGACGGAGCCGAGGAGGACGCCCGGCTGCGGGACGCGCTCGCGGCGGACGCCGAGACCCGGGCCGGGAACCTGACGATCGTCGACCTGCTGCGCGACGACCTGGGGCGGGTCTGCCGCACCGGGACCGTACGGGTCTCCCGGCTGATGGAAACGGAGACGTACGCCACCGTGCACCAGCTGGTGTCGACCGTCGAGGGCAGGCTGCGGCCCGGCACGGACGCGGTGGACTGCGTGCGGGCCTGCTTCCCGGGCGGCTCGATGACCGGCGCGCCGAAGCCGCGCACGCTGGAGATCATCGACTCGCTGGAGACCGAGGCGCGCGGCGTCCACTCCGGCGCCCTGGGCTACTTCGGGTGCGGCGGCGGAGCCGATCTCGGCATCGTGATCCGGACCGCCGTCCTCACGGCGGGCCAGGTGCGGCTGGGGGCGGGCGGCGCGATCGTGCTCGACTCCGATCCGGAGGCCGCGTACGAGGAGATGCTGCTGAAGACCGCGGCTGTGATGCGGGCCCTCCACCGGCACACCGACGCCGGGACGCGCCGGCAGTCCCCGCCGGGGCAGAAGGCCGGGGCGGCCGGGGAAGCCCGGCGGTGACCGGTCAGCACGTCACCTGAGGCCCGGCCGCCACCGAAGCGCCCGGGGGTCTCGCGGGGCGGCTGCTCGTGGCGGACTCCTGGCCACCGGCGACGGCGGTACCCGTAGAGGGCGGTACTCCGTAGAGGAAAAAGGGGGCGGTCAGCCGGGCAGTACCGCGCACAGCGCGTCGAGCGCCCCCGACCAGGCGTGGTCCGGCGGTGTGCCGTATCCGACGACCAGGGCGTCGGCGGGCTCGGCCCGCGCGGCGGGGTGGGTGTAGCGGGCGAGGCCGTGGAGCGCGAGACCCCGCCAGTGCGCCGCCTGGACCACCGACCGCTCGGTGCCCCGCGGCAACCGCAGCAGGACGTGCAGCCCGGCCGCGATACCGCTGACGCGGGCTTCCGGGGCCCGCGCCGTGACGGCGGCGACCAGGGCGTCCCGGCGGCGCCGGTAGCGCAGCCGGGCGGCGCGGACGTGCCGGTCGTAGGCACCGGACGTGAGGAATTCGGCCAGGGTCAGCTGGTCCAGCACCCCGCACGTGTCGACACCGCCTTTGGCCGCCGCGGTCTCCTCCGCGAGACCCGGCGGCAGCACCATCCAGGCCAGCCGCAGCCCGGGCGCGAGGGACTTGCTCGCGGTGCCCAGGTGGACCACCCGGTCGGGGTCCAGGCCCTGGAGCGCGCCGACGGGCTGCCGGTCGTAGCGGAACTCGCCGTCGTAGTCGTCCTCCAGCACCAGCCCGCCGGTGCGCCGGGCCCAGTCCACGACGGCCGTGCGGCGGTCGCGGTGCAGGGGCACGCCCATGGGGAACTGGTGGGCGGGGGTGAGGAGGACCGCGTCGGCTCCGGGCAGCCCGGCCGGGTCCGTGCCGAGCCGGTCGAACGGCAGCGCGGCGGTGTCCAGGCCGGAGCCGGTCAGGATCCGGGCGTGCACGTCGAGGCCGTACGACTCGACCGCGACGGTCCGTGCCCCGCGGGCCCGCAGGACCGTGCCGAGCAGTTTCAGACCGTGCGCGAACCCGGCGCACACCACGATCCGTTCGGGGTCGGCGCGCACGCCCCGGGCCCGGGAGAGGTACCCGGCGAGCGCGGCCCGCAGTTCGGGGCGGCCCCGCGGGTCGCCGTAGTCGAGGGCGTGGTGAGGGGCGGCGGTCAGGGCGCGGCGGGCCGCCTTGAGCCACTCCGCGCGCGGAAAGGACGTCAGATCCGGGCTGCCGGGGCGCAGATCGTAGGCCGGGCGGGCCGGAGTGCGCGGGTGGGGCGCGGTGCCGGTGGGCGGGACGACCCTCCGCTCGGCGACCCGGGTGCCCGAGCCCTGCCGGGCGGTGAGCCAGCCCTCGGCGACCAGGTCGGCATAGGCGTCGGCGACGGTGTTGCGGGCGATCCCCAGGTCGGCCGCGAGTGCGCGGGAGGACGGCAGCCGGGTGCCGGGGGCCAGCCGCCCGGAGCGCACGGCCTCGCGCAGGGCGTCGGTGAGCCCTCGGCGCAGGCCCGGCCCGGTCGGCTCCACATGCAGGTCGAGCCCCAGAGTGGCCCATGATTCCGCCATGGAAATGGACCATACTCCTGGGCTGCTTCCTTCCTAGGGTCGAGGGCATGACGACGCACACCGCCGAGACGACGGCCCCGGAAAGCACGGAGTACGCCCCCGAACAGCCCGCCCGCCTGGAATGGGCCAAGCACGTGCCCGATGTCTACAGGGCGATGGTCCGGCTCGACGTGGCGGCCCGGCAGGGCCTGGACCCCAAGCTGCTGGAACTGGTGAAGATCCGCGCCTCGCAGATCAACGGCTGCGCGTTCTGCCTCGACATGCACAGCAAGGACGCCCTCGCCGCCGGGGAGAGCGTCGAGCGGATCATCCAGCTGGGGGCGTGGGAGGAATCGCGGCACTTCTACACCGCGAAGGAGCTCGCGGCGCTGGAGCTGACGGAGGCGGTGACGGTCCTGACGGACGGGTTCGTGCCGGACGAGGTCTGGGACAGCGCCGCGCAGCACTTCGAGGAGGCCGAGCTGGCGCAGGTCATCGCCGTGATCACGGTGATCAACGCCTGGAACCGGTTCGGGGTGACCTGCCGTATGGTGCCGGGGCACTACGAGCCGGGGCAGCACAGGTGACGGCCGGGAGGGCCCGTACGGCGGGCAGGGCCGGTGTGTTCCGCGCCCTGCATCACCACCGGGCGCCGGGCGACCCTCTCGTGCTGCCCGGGCCGTGGGACGCGGCCAGTGCGCGGGTGTTCGCCGAGGCCGGGTTCCCCGCGCTCGCCACGCCCAGTGCGGGGGTCGCCGCCTCCCTCGGGTACGAGGACGGCCAGGTCCCGGCCGACGAGATGTTCGCGGCGGTCGCCCGGATCGTCCGGGCCGTCGAGGTGCCCGTGTCGGCGGATGTCGAGGGCGGGTACGGGCTCGCGCCGAAGGAACTGGTGGAGCGGCTGCTGGAGGTGGGGGCGGTGGGCTGCAACCTGGAGGATTCCGAGGGCGGGACGCTGAAGGACCCGCGGGCGCACGCCGACTGGCTGGCCGAGGTGCGGGAGGCGGCCGGGGACCGGCTCTTCCTCAACGCGCGCGTGGATACGTTCATTCGCGGGGTCGGGGACCCGGACCGGGCCATCGAGCGGGCCGCGCTGTACGTCGCCGCCGGGGCCGACTGCGTGTACCCGATCGGCGCCCCGCCGGACGTCCTGCCGCTGCTGCGGGCCGGGATCCAGGGGCCGCTCAACGTCGGGGCCCCGGCCGAAGGCGGCCCCTCACCCGCCGAACTCGGCGCGCGAGGGGCCACCAGGATCACCTTCGGGCCGGGACTCCAGCGGCGGGCCGCCCGCGCGGTGCGGGAGATCGCCGCCGGACTCCTGCCGTAGGAAGGGTCAGGGCAGCCACTTCTTCCACGTGGACTTGTGGCTGTCCACCCACTTCTTCGCCGCGTCCTCCGGCGTCATCTTCTGGTCGGCGATCATCAGGGAGACCTCGTTCTGGTCCTCGGTCGTCCACTTGAACTTCTTCAGGAAGGCAGCCGCCTTGCCGCCCTTCTTCGCGAAGTCCGCGTTGAGGTACTTCTGCAGCGGAGTGTGCGGATAGGCGCAGGCGACCTTGTCCGGGTCGGCGTCACAGCCCTCCTTGTACGGCGGCAGCTTCACCTCGGTCATCGGGACCTTCTTGAAGAGCCACTGCGGGGAGTACCAGTAGGTGAGGAAGGGCTTCTTCTCCTTGGCGAACTGCCGCATCTGCGTGATCTGCGCCGCCTCGGAGCCGGCGAACACCACCTGGTAGTCCAGCTTCAGGTTCTTCACCAGCGCCTTGTCGTTGGTGACGTAGGACGGCGAACCGTCCATCAGCTGGCCCTTGTCACCGCTCTCCGGGGTGCGGAAGAGGTCGGCGTACTTGTTGAGGTTCTTCCAGTTCGTGATGTCCGGGTGCTTCTTGGCGAGGTACGTCGGGACGAACCAGCCGATGTGGCCGGTGACGCCGAGTCCGCCGCCGCGGGCGATCGTCTTCTTGTCCTTGACGTAGCGCTGTTCCTGCTCGGGGTGGCCCCAGTCCTCCAGGAGCGCGTCGACGCGGCCCTGGCTGAGGGCGTCCCAGGCGGGCACCTCGTCGACCTGGACGGTGTCGACGCGGTAGCCCAGCTCGTGCTCAAGGATGTACTGGGCGACGGCCACGTTGGACTGGGCGCCCACCCAGGACTGCACGGACAGGGTCACGGTCTTGGCACCCTGCGCGTTGGCGAAGGGCGAGGCCTGCTTGGTCATGTCGGCGGCACCGCAGCCGGTGAGCAGCGCCAGGGAGCTCGCCGCGGCGATCACGGCAGTCTTGCGGACTCGCATGTCACGCTCCCTTCTTCGCACGGCGTTCGGTGGGCTGCGTCACCCGGTCGAGCATCAGGCCGAGGCAGACGATCGCGCCGCCGGCCACCAGACCGGTCGCCAGGTCGCCCTGGGCGAGGCCGAATACGACGTCGTAGCCGAGTGCGCCACCGCCGACCAGGCCGCCGATGACGACGACGGCGAGGACCAGGACGAGGCCCTGGTTGACGGCGAGCAGCAGCGCCGGGCGGGCCAGCGGGAGCTGGACCTGCCGCAGCTGCTGCCAGCTGGTCGCGCCCAGCGAGCTGGAGGACTCCAGCGCGGCCGGGTCGACCTGGCGCAGGCCCTGGGTGGTGATCCGGACGACGGCCGGCAGGGCGTACACGATCGCCGCGGCGACGGCCGGGGCGCGGCCTACGCCGAACAGGGCGACGACCGGGATCAGGTACACGAACTGCGGCATCGTCTGGAACACGTCGAGGACCGGGCGCAGCGCCCGCTCCAGACGGTCGCTGCGGGCCGCGGCGATACCGACGGCGAAGCCGACGACCAGGGTGACGGCGACGGCCGCCAGCACCTGGGACAGCGTGTCCAGGGACGGCTTCCAGACGCCGAGGACGCCGATCGCGGCCATGG